>CAYZWQ010000046.1:0-15668 GCA_964481355.1 uncultured Chitinophagales bacterium | reverse complement strand
GCCAGCGAATACAACGAGGACCCCGTCATCCGCACCATGTTGCCGGCAACATGGATGGCAGCACGGAGAACCACCATTCTTGTGTTCGCGACGAACACGGAAACCGGCGAAGTTGACCGGCATGCGGTGGCCCGCTACGATATTGGCCGGTTTTTCAAAAGCGCCTGGAACCCTGACGAAGAACCCGACCAGTTCAAACGTCTGGCGGCCATCATCGAAAGCTACAATCCCCGCCGGATCGGCATCAACACGTCCGACCACTATTCGCACGCCAACGGGCTCACGCACAACGAATACATCGAGTTGACCAACTCACTGGTCGGCGCCTTCCGCAGCCGATTGGTATCGGCTGAAAGGTTGGCGGTGGGTTGGCTCGAGACGCGCACACAAGATGAACTGGCCGCCTACCAGATCGTGAACCGTATTGCACACCATATCATCGAGGAGGGTCTGTCGGAAAGGGTGATCGTACCCGGACACACCACGACCAAAGACCTCGAATGGTGGTACCGCGAACGCATCCAGTCGCTAGGCCTCTCAGCTTGGTTTCATCCATCGGTGGATGTCCAAAGGGCAACACGCGAAGACCAGGTCGGCCAATCGTTTGCCGCGCGACCGGGCGAAGATGTCATCATGCCCGGCGATCTGGTGCACATGGATCTTGGCATCACGTATCTTGGGCTGAACACCGACACGCAAAGAAATGCGTACATCCTGAAACCCGGCGAGACGGAGCCACCAAAGGGTCTGCAGGAAGCCTTCAAGCGCGGAAACAGGTTGCAGGACATCCTTACGGATCACTTTGTGACCGGCCGAACCGGTAACCAAATATTGAGCATGAGCCTTGAGAAGGCCAAGGCCGAGGGGTTGAGACCCAGCATCTACACACACCCCATCGGCTTCCATGGACACGCAGCCGGCCCTACCATCGGGATGTGGGACAAACAGGGCGGCGTTCCGGGTTCGGGCGATTACCCGTTGTTCCCAAATACGGTATATGCCATCGAGCTGAACGTCACCGAATCAATCCCAGAGTGGGGCAACATGGACGTCAGGATCATGCTGGAGGAGAATGCCTGGTTCGACGGGGTTCAGGTCAGGTATGTCGATGGAAGGAGAACAGAGCTCATTTTGGTGCCCAGGGTAAAATAGGTCTGAAGGTAGGGTGCAAATTTACGATATTGGGTTTATGCGAACGCTCATAGACATTCGGTTCGGCCCCCACTTATTCAAGGTAATAATTGGCCTCGTTGCCGCGACTCTGCTGCTCATAGCGAATGGTCATGCCCAAACGGTCGAATTTTCTCACACCAGGGGGTTCTACCCCGCAGAGTTCGACCTCTATCTAAATATTTACCCCGGTTTGGTGGCGCATTACACGCTCGACGGCTCAGAGCCGACACCAAACGATCCCGTCGTCGCAGGCCCGCTTAAGATCACTTCGCGCGAAAACGTGCCCAACGGCATTTCCATGATTTCGTCCACCACCACCCCATACGCACCTTGGGCACCTCCCAAAGGGAATGTGTTCAAGGCCACCGTATTGAGGGTTGCGACCTATGCCGACGGGGTGAAAGTGGGGCCGACGCATACGCATACCTACGTCGTGCACCCATTGGGAGCCGGGCGCTATGAGCTGCCCGTGATCTCGCTCGCCACCGACTCGCTCCATTTCTTCGACTATGAGAAGGGCATCTATGTGAACGGGAAAATTTACGACGACTGGAAGAAGGCCAATCCTAACACACCCGAAAATGGTGGCACGCCTGCAAACTACCATCAGAGAGGAGACGAGTGGGAGCGGCCGGTTCATATCGAGATCTTCGAGAATGACGGATCCACGGCGCTTTCGATGGATGCAGGCATCCGTATTCACGGGTCATGGGCAAGGGCGTTTCGCCAGAAAACACTGCGCCTCTATGCAAGGAACGATTACAGCACCAACCGCTTCAGATACCAGCTGTTCCCTGACCGTGACAGCGACGACTACCGCCGATTCATATTGCGTAATTCAGGCCAGGATTGGACAAAAACCATGCTTCGCGACGGTTTCATGCAGCGTCTGGTTCAGGATCTGTCGTTCGACACGCAGCATTACAGGCCTGCTATTGTGTTCCTGAACGGGGAATTTTGGGGTATCCACAACATCCGCGACCGTTACGACGACCATTACCTGGAGCAGGTACATGGGGTTCCCCGAGGGCAAGTGGACATGCTCGAGCAAAACGGCACCGTCGAGGAAGGGAGCAATCAGCACTACAAAGACATGGTCGCCTTCATCAGGGCAAACAATTTGGCAGACAATGCCAAATTCGAGCAGCTCAAAACCATGATGGATGTCTACAATTTCGGCGAATACAACATGTCGAACATCTACATCAACAATCGCGACTGGCCTCACAACAACATCGTCTACTGGCGAAAGCAGACGAACGGGTATCAGCCCGATGCGCCCTTCGGGCACGACGGCAGGTGGAGATGGATGATGAAGGACACTGATTTCGGCTTCGGTTGGAACCTCGGGGCCGATGCGTGGAAATTCGACATGGTGTCGTATGCGCTCTCGCCAACCGGCAACGGCTTCGAGTGGTCGACGTTGATACTCAGAAAGCTGATGGAAAACACCCAGTACAGAAACTGGTTCCTGATGCGTTTTGCCGATCTTTTGAACACCAACTTCCATCCCGACCGTGTGCTCCACGAGCTGAACTCCATCAGCGGCGTGATCAAGCCACACATTCAGGAGCACTTGGACCGATGGGGTTACCATGAAGACCGCTGGGCGACTCCGCAGACAGAGTCAGAATGGGAATCAAACCTTGACCTGATGCGCCATTTTGCTGAGGTAAGGTCTCAGGTTGTGCGCAGCCACCTGAACGCACGATTCTTTTTGGGGGGGATGTACAAACTGACCATCGAAGAACCCTACTCCGACAAGGGCCATGTTCAGGTGAACACCATCACCCTCTCACCCGAAACCCATTGGGTGCCGGAACAGGGCAATGAATGGACGGGCACCTACTTTAAATTTCAGAACCTAAATCTGAAGGCAATTCCGGCCGATGGATACCATTTTGCCGGGTGGAGCGGAGACCTTGACCAAGCTGCAGACAGCATCGTCATACGCAGCGGCAAGGATATTCGAATACGGCCTGTGTTTGCGGTGGGCACATCCGACGTCTCAGACGTTGCTGACCTGCCGTACATGACTCGGCTTTTGCCAAATTATCCCAATCCATTCAACCCAACCACCACGATCAGATGGTATCTCAGCCAACACGGAACCGTAAAATTGGACGTATATGATGTGAGCGGACGTCTTGTCTTGAAATTAGCCAACGACAGATTTGGCGTCGGCAACCACAGCATAACATTAGATGCCAATAAACTTACGTCAGGTATATACGTGGTAGTATTAGAGACTCTTAACGTAAGAATGTCTCAAAAGGTGGTTTTGATTAAATAATTAATGGACTCGCCGTAATAATTCAGAATAAAATCGCGGCAATTTAGGTTTTTTTAATTACATACATCGCAATTCGATCACTATCATCATTGAGTTTAGTGAGCCATCATGCGCGTTGGCTCCGACTGTGAACACACTCGAATTTTGTTACTTGATTGATTATGTCGACAGGACAATCTTTACTTGCACTTGGTGCTGTGATTTTGCTGTCTTATTTGGCACTTAACGTGAATCGCATCTATGTGGCATCCGTATCGGAGACCACACGATTCCAACATAATCTTGATGCGATAAACTATGCCCAATCCCTTTCGGATGTGGTCTACGCGCAAGCGATGAACTACGCCGGCATTGATTCGATCTTTGGTGCCTTGAACAATGTGAACAGCCCATCGTCACGACTGTCCATGCAGACATCCATGGGAGATAGCCTGTTTGCGACCATCGTGTTCGGCTCTGAACAAGCTGTTACCGAAGGGGTGAACGGAAGGATGGCCACGATCCGTGTTTTCGGAAGAGTGGAAGGGCAATTCAGGCAGCTCGTTGAGTCAACCGCAACTCTGATCAACATGGAGTAATCATGAGCACCTACGTAGATCTGCTGGTCCCACCCGTTATCGTAGGGATCCTCATTCTTGCAATTTTAAGCCTCAACAACCGGATGATCGAGTCTCAAGTTGACTCGCGACTCACGAACGAAATGCAGCAATACGCCAATGCAGCCCTGTCGGCGATACAAGAGGAACTGCGAGAGGTCGAAACCGTGATATCAATCACAGACACCACCTTCAGCTACTTGAACGCCAACAGGGACACGCTGAGATTCTTTCGCCAGGACCGCGACATGCTCCTGCGTTTCAGAAGCGCTGCCGGCGGCGTTGCCGACACCACCTTCTTCCCCGCGCGACTCACCGACCTCAGATTCAACACGGTATCGCTCGGCCCATCGGGTCCTACACTTCTTCGCGTGCGCGTCGAAAGCGAATCAGTTGCAGCCGAGCAGGTTTCTGGAAGCCCGTATCGGCAACGGGCATTTGCCCAACGCGACTTCTATCTGCGAAACATCGAATAACGACCCAATTCTACCGCCATGGGAAAATATGCCATCATTATCGTTATGACTGTCCTTGTGTCGCTGAGCATCTATGGGCAGGGTCTGCAACGGACATGGCTTGCCGCCGACTTGGCGGCAGTTGAGCTTTACAATCAATCGCAAGCCCGTAACATCGCGCAGAGTTCGGCAATGGCGGCATTACAAAAGATCATCGTAAAAGAAGATGCAAATTTCAAACCCGAAGAGGACCAAACCATCTTGATCCCTGCTTCGGCCGACTCGTTTCGGACATGGCCGGCAATGCGCGGCGCTTACCAATATCGGATACGGAACTGGGGTGACAGTTTGATCACCGTCGCCACCCGCAGCTCATTCAGAGACTCTGAGTATGAAGTGGAGGTGGTGTTGCAGAAAGGATCGGGTGATTGGAATCCCGATTTGTCGCATACCGTCTTTGCAAGAACTAGCATCAGCATGACCGGCAATTCCAGAATAGTAGGCGATGCCGGCACAAATTCTATAGCGTATGGAGCGATTGACATGGGTGGTGGAGCCAGGATTGACAGCAGCGTGTCGATTGGCCCCGGTGGTAATCCCAACTTCGTTGTAGTTGGGAACAGAAATATTGGTGGCGAAATTGTAAACATGTCGAGCATCAAAACATTTCCACTACCTGATTTTCCTGAGTTTCCGGCAAAAAGTGATATTGTTTCAAGCCAGACAATCTCAGGTGGTGGCCGTAGACCCGTAGTGTGGAGCCCAACTAATTACGACGGAAAGTACATCCCCTCACTGAATGTCAGAAGCACATTGCAACTCGACACTGGTAACATGGACAGAGTGCTCCATGTTGGAGATCTTAATATCGATGGAAACCTGGATGTATTAGGTACTGGCAAATTGACTATCTATGTGGAGAATACCCTAGAAGTAGGAGGCACCGTTAACCAGTACAGACTGCCTGAAACGATGTTTGTCTATTATAAGGGCACTGATGAGCTCAGGTTTGCGGGTGGCGTCAGTTTCGGTGGTGGACTCTATGCAGAGACCGCCAACATCACACTGACGGGTAATTCACTTTTCCAGGGCAATATCATCACCGGGGGGAATGAGGTTAGGATGAATGGAACTTCGGATGCAATCTCCAGAGTCATCTATGCCCCTAATGCAGCTGTGATTTTAAACGGCACGGCACGACTCAAAGGTACGGTCGTATGCAATACCTTTAGCTCGGTTGGAAACGCGAGAGTGACATCTTCGAGCCAAAGCAACGACACCTTCCCCGATTTTTCGGCGAACAGCAACGCCAAAATGGTCGTCCTCCGCTGGCGATGACCCAATGGTCAGTAGGGGAAGAAGGCATAGAATGCCAGCGACATCGCCCCTAAAATGAGCATGCCGGCATTGATGTCCTTTGCATTTCCCGAGATGAGCTGAAAAAACGGGTACAGCACAAATCCGGCCGTCATCCCGATCCCAATGTTGAAGGTGAAGCTCATCAGCACAATGGTGATGAACACCGGCACGGCCTGCTCGAATTTGCCGAAGTCCAACTCGTTCACGACCGACATCATCAAGATGCCTACGATGATGAGTGAAGGTCCATAGGCAAATGCAGGTATTGCAGTGACGAATGGCGACACAAAGAGCGAGGCGAGAAATAACAAGGCGATGACTACGGCCGTAAATCCTGTTTTGCCGCCGGCCTGAATGCCCGTTGCCGACTCGATGTAGGCACCGGTGGTCGTGGTGCCAAGCAGCGATGCCACCACGGTGGCAAGCGCGTCTACGAGCATGGGCTTTTCAACTTCCGGCAAATTGCCCTCGGAATCAAGCAGGTCTGCCTTTACGGCCAAGCCGAGCAACGTTCCCAATGTGTCGACAAAGTCCATCACCAACACGGTTAGGATTACGGAGAAGAATCCCCAGGTCAATGACCCGGCAATATCCAATTTCAGGAAGGTCGGTTCAATGGAAGGCGGCATGCTTACAAGCTGACCCGGCACCGGAGCCAATCCCGACAGAAAGCCAACGATGGAAATCGAGACAATTCCGATCAAGATTTCACCCGCAACCTTTCTTATCATCAAAAATGCGATGATGACAAATCCCAAAATGGCCATCAAAACGCCCGGTTCCCTTATGTTGCCGATGTGCACGGGTGCACCGGGAACGCCGATCTCGACCAGTCCCGTCTCGTTGAGGCCAATGAAAGCCAGAAAAAGCCCGATGCCCACCGTGAAAGCAATTTTTAATGGTCGCGGTATGGAATTGGCCAACCAGGTCCGTAGCTTTAAAACGGTGATCAACGTAAAAAGAACCCCGCTCACGAAGATGGCCCCCAACGCCGTCTCCCAGCTGTATCCAAGCACCCCAACGACCGTGTAGGCGATGAAGGCGTTCTCGCCCATGTATGGAGCCACCGCAAACGGCCTTTTTGCATAGACACCCATCAGCAGGGTCCCAAAGAAGGCGCTCAAGACTGTAGCCACCAGCGAGGGACCGAACGGAATTCCGGCAACCTCCAAAATTTTGGGGTTCACGACAATGATGTAGGCCATCGTCACAAAGGTCGTCATACCGGCGGTGATTTCGGTTCTGAACGAGGTTTTGTGCCGGTCAAATTCAAAATAGGTACGCAGGAACTTCATCGTGTTCATATGAAATCGTCGGGATGGGTCAATGTAACAGATTCGCCATAAAGTTGTCGATGGGCCGCATCCCCAACTTTTTTTGTAAAAAGTTTGATTTTTTCCGGCGTCGGCTTTGCATCTTACGATCTATATAATATATTGCTCCCCGGATCGTTTCACATAGTATCAGCATCAATCCCCTCTGTAATCGAAATTCCGAACCCGATACCTCATGCCAATACTCCAAAGAAAAAAAGATAACGTCGACCTGCGGAACTACTACAACATGTATCTGCAGCTGGGCCTTATCCTGACACTTTTTATCATGATCGTCATGTTCAGGGCCAACTTGAACCTGGATGCCGACGTTGAGTTTGTTGTTCAAGAACAGGAAACCATCGAGATGGAAGAGATCGTGCAGACTGAGCAAATCACGAAGCCGCCTCCCCCTCCACGTCCCCCAGTTCCAGTCGAAGTGCCTAACGACGAAATCATCGACGATATGGACCTTAACCTCGACGCCTCGCTCGACCTCGACATGGCGCTCGATCTGCCGCCACCTCCGCCTGCCGCCAAGCAGGAAGTCGTTGAAGACGAGGAGCCAGAAATCTTCCTGGTTGTGGAAGAAGATCCTGAGCTGATCGGTGGACTCGAAGGCCTGCAGCGCAGCATTCGCTACCCGGAGATCGCCCGTAAGGCCGGCATCGAAGGACGCGTGTTCGTGCAGTTCGTCGTTGACGAAAAAGGCAATGTCATTGATCCGGTCGTTACCCGTGGCATCGGCGGCGGTTGCGACGAAGCTGCTCTCGAAGCAGTTCGCAAGGCCAAGTTCAAGCCAGGCAAGCAGCGTGGTCGTCCGGTAAAGGTGCAGTACTCACTTCCTGTGACGTTCCGCCTCCAGAACTGATCCCAGATCAACCCATTTGAGAGCCGCCTCGTGCGGCTTTCTTTTTGCTTTTATGTACTATTAAATTAGTATCATTACTCCCGCTAGACGTGTACGAGCTTCCCGACAGCATCAAGACTACCTCAACGGCACCTCAGAACCGCACCTCAACTCAGCGATTGCAGCACAGTTCTTGACCTGTTGAGCACGATCCGTAAATTTTCGAATGCAACCGAGCCTATGGCTTCTTCGATGTGCATCCACCTTATTTCCTCGATGTTTTCTTCGGCCTGTGGCACGAAGGTCGATGCCTTGCTGATCATCAAGTACCAGTGTGTGGTTTTCCCGTATGACTGACCGTCCATCTCGTAGGTGTGCCAGGTCGCGTCGAGCGAACATGCCACTAAGGGCGGTGGTATGCCCAGCTCCTCCGTGACCTCTCGAACGGCGCAGGCCTGAACAGATTCGCCCGGCTCCAACTTCCCCTTGGGGAGATCCCAGTGCCCGTGCCTGCGCATAACGAGCACTTGGATTCCTGAACGGTCCATCCGAAATATGACTCCCCCGGCAGCAGTTACCGGTATCATATCAATCAGGCTCCGAATCAGAACCCTCTTGCTCTTGCTCTCGCTCTTGTTCTCGCTCTTGCTCCACCGGGCTGTTTACTTCGTCGACATAATTGAGTCGTAGTGTGCTCAATACATGGCCCAAATACTCCGACATTTCATGGGTCAGGTTACCCTTGGTATAGTCCTGAAGCATGGCAAGCGTGTCGATCGCGTACCTGGCCGCGCTGAGATCCCGTTCGATTTTGTCGGTTGCAGGGTTCTTGAGTTTCCCTAGACCCATCATGCAGATGTTCTGGTGCTGCTGAACGAGCATCATGAACAGCATCTGCTGTTGTTGTTCCTTTGTGAGATTCGGTAATCCGTTTTCCATATGTTCTCAATGTTAGTTTCGTGGGAATATACGGTATGCCCCGATTTTGTACACCTGTGAATTGTGGTAGCGCTTTTACATGTCGAGGGATCAGTCAATCCGATTTTGATCTGACTTTATAGACGAAATCACGTATTTTCCGAATCTAGAGAGCAATCAAAACCCTGGTATGGCACAATTCTTTCCTTTTGCGGCACTCCGCCCCAACGTCGATCACGTGGCTGATGTCAGTTGCCCGCCCTATGATGTCTTGACAACCGAACAGGCAAAGGCTATAGCGGATCCACGCCCGTCGAACCTGCTCCACGCCATATTACCGGAGGTTGACGGTGATGGGAGCGTCGCGGAGCTTTCGAGGCGAGGGGCATCGTTTCTTGACGCACTTGCGAACGATGCGGCCGTGATGACGCGCGACACCGGCGAACGGTTTTATCTGTACGAGCAGTCGCAAAATGGCAACGTGCGCATGGGGTTCTTCGGATGTGTGAGTGTCGACGATTACAACAATGGTGTCATCATTCGACACGAGCTCACACGCCCCCCAAAGGTGGAGGAGCGTACAAGCCACATCATTGCGCAACAGGCACATGCCGAACCGGTGATGTTGGCGTATCGTAACAGCCCCGCCTTGAAGGCACTGCTCAAATCGGCAATGATCGACGCCATCCCCTTGTACGATTTCACCGACGAACAGGGGGTCCGCCACCGCCTTTTGATGGCCGACACCGCATCCAACGAGGCCGTGATGACTGCATTTTCCAGTCTGAGCCTGTACATTGCCGATGGCCACCATCGCTGCGAGGCCGCAGCAGAGGCCGCACGCCGGCTGGACGGCAAGAACGATTCCTCCGGCACCCGCTTTTACCGCCGATTTCCGGCGGTGCTCCTGCCCGACGACGAGCTGAAGATTTTGGCGTACAACCGCTACCTGAAAGGGATCGGCGACGCGCAGCTCGATCAGCTCAAGAGCATCCTGCATCTTGAACCGGCCAATGCACCAAGGGTTCCACAACATGCCGGTGAGATCTATCTGGGCACCCGAAATGGTTGGCACAAAGGAGTACTCCCTCAGATTGAGGCATCAACTTCAGTCAGCCAGATTGACGCTGAACGCCTTCAACAGGCCGTTCTTGACCCCATTTACGGGATCAAAGACATCCGCAGTGACCAACGCATTGCCTTCAGCGGCGGTGCGTCAAGCTTGGAGACCATGCAGCGTGGCCTCGACGAAGGCAGCATCGACCTGGCCTTCAGCATGTATCCGGTTTCGATACAGCAACTCATGGATGTATCGGACGCCGGCGAACTCATGCCGCCAAAAAGCACCTGGTTCGAGCCCAAACTGCGCTCCGGACTACTGATCCACACGTTCTAACATCGATATCGCATCTGAGGCGACCCAATGAGCAGAATTCACAATTTCAGCGCCGGACCGGCAGCACTCCCTCTCGAAGTGCTTGAGCAAGCCAAGCAGGAATTCACCGATTACCATGGCTGCGGCATGTCGATCATGGAAGTGAGCCACCGGGGTCCAGAGTATATAGCCGTAGACGCAAGCGCCCGCGAGCGCCTCGTGCGATTGATGGGACTTGGCGACGATTTTGAGGTCATGTTTTTGCAAGGTGGGGCCAGCACGCAATTTTTGATGGTACCCTACAACTTTTTAAGTGAGGGGCAGACGGCCGATTACCTTAACACGGGCACTTGGGCCAAAAAGGCGATCAAAGAGGCTAAACTGTTCGGCAATGTGCATGTAGCCTTTTCTTCTGAGGAGGGGAACTTCAACAGAGTGCCAACTCCGTCTGAAATCAAATGGTCCGGCAAGGCGGAATACGCCCACTTCACGTCGAACAACACGATCTTCGGCACCGAGTTCAGCACCGAGCCCGAGGTTGGATCCCCCCTGGTATGCGACGCATCGTCGAACTTTTTGTCGAAGCCGATCAACATTGACGCCTACTCCCTGATCTACGCCGGCGCTCAGAAAAACTTGGGGCCTGCCGGTGTGACGGTGGTGATCGTCCGGAAAGATTTCCTGGAAAAGGCGAAAACAAGCGGTGTTCCGACCATGATGAGTTACCGAACCCATGTGGGCGAAATGTTCAACACACCCCCAGTGTTCGCCGTCTACATGGTTGACCTGGTGTTGGGTTGGATCGAAAGGCAAGGTGGACTCAAAGCCATGGAGGATCGCAACATCGCCAAGGCCAAGCTGCTCTATGACGAAATCGACAGGGACGGCTTCTATTTCGGCACGGCGGAACCGGCTTCACGTTCGAGGATGAACGTGACATTCCGCATCGCCGACGAAACGCTCGAGAAGACCTTCGTGAAGGAGGCCGAGGCGGCCGGACTCAGCGGACTGAAGGGTCACCGCAGTGTGGGAGGCATGCGTGCGAGTATTTACAATGCCTGCAGCATCGATTCAGTTGAGGCATTGGTGTCATTTATGCAGGATTTCCGCTCGAAGCACTGATTTCCGAGCAGCAATCACCTATCATTGACTATTGTGCAATGCCAATCGCGTGCAGGAACACCTGCACCGACATGGGATCCATGCCAATCGTAAGTACGACACCGATGATGGCGCCTGCCAAATGGGCGTCGTGGTTGATCGAACCATGGCCCCTGCGGCTTTCCCAGAAAGTGTATGCCAGGTACATCACACCGAACAATGCCGCCGGAATCCCTATCGGTATGAAGAACAGGTATATTTTACTGAGTGGCATGTACAGGATGTATGAAAACAGGACGGCGCTTACGGCCCCCGAAGCACCCAGTGTGGCGTAGTTGGGGTTGTCTTTGTGCCTGAATACGGACGGTATGCCGGACAGGATCATCGACACGATGTAGAGGGTGAGGTACAGGCTCGGGCCGAGTATGCCCTCGAGGGTTGGACCAAAGAAAAACAGGGTGATCATGTTGAACAGAAGGTGTGTCCCATTCGCATGAAGCAGCGCGGAGGTGGCCAAGGTATGCCATTCCTTCAAGTGCCACACTCGGTATGGGAACATGATGCCGTCATTTTGCCATTTCGGGTTTGACCAGGCGACCAATGTGGCAATCGACGTAAGCGCGATGATGATTAGCGTGTAGCTCATACAAGTAATTCGTTAAAGTGAAACAATGATAGCAGGATTCTCTGATTTTTGCGCACATTCTTTCCTCTCAAGACGATACTGCGTATATTTGTGACTTAAGCCGAGATAGCTCAGCTGGTAGAGCAGCTCATTCGTAATGAGCAGGTCGTCGGTTCGAATCCGATTCTCGGCTCCAGCACCGTTTACTGGTAACGTTCAACGCCAAGCGCATTAGCAACGGGCGATTTCATTTAGCTCATTAAAAGCCACATCCTCGATGGGATAGTGGCTTTTTTGTTTAACTGCATCCCATTTTGGGTATCTTGCGTTATTCACTCTGACTCCGGTTTTCCGACGCATGCTTTCCATCCAATCCGCATACCTGACCTTTGGACTCCGCCCCATCCTCGACGATGCGAGCATCGTCATCGAGCGGGGCGACAGGATCGGTCTTCTTGGACGAAACGGCGAGGGAAAGTCAACGTTCATGAAAGTTTTGACCGGCGAACAGACCTTGGATGCCGGTGTCGTGCGTCGCCAGCCCGGAGTCAGGATTTCAAGGCTTGAACAGGAAATCACCGTCGCCGACGGCATGACGGTTGTCGATGTGGTGCTTGACGGCCTTGGCGAAAAAGGCCGGCTTCTTCATGCCTATCACGACCAGGCCAAATTGGCAAGTTCCGGCGATGCCAGGGCCCTCGAAAAACTCGACAGCATTCAGAAGGAAATTGACGCCGTCGATGCCTGGTCGATCGACCAACAGGCCCAGAACATCATAACTCGGATGGGGCTTGATCCTGATGTCGATTATCAGACGCTTTCGGGCGGCATGAAACGTCGCGTGCTGCTGGCAAGGGCGTTGGCGAACAATCCGGAACTGCTCCTGCTCGACGAGCCAACCAACCATCTGGATTTGGATGCCATCGCTTGGATGGAGGACTTTCTGCTGCGTTATCAGGGCACGCTGGTGTTCGTGACCCACGACCGTAGGTTTCTGCGCAGGCTTGCCACGCGAATCGTGGAGCTCGACAGGGGCCGCCTCTACGACTGGGCATGCAATTACGACACCTTCCTCGAGCGCAAGCAGGCGCTGCTTGACGCCGAGGATGTCGCCAACGCCAAATTCGACAAGAAGCTGGCCGAAGAGGAGATTTGGATCCGTAAGGGAATCAAAGCAAGAAGGACCAGAAACGAAGGAAGGGTCCGGGCCCTGAAGGAGATGCGCGAGGAGCGTAGGGCACGCCTTGGCAGCGTCGGAACCGCCACCATACGAATCCAGGAAGCCAAAAGCTCGGGCAACTTGGTCGCGGAGGCGAAGAATGTCAGCTTCGCCTATGGAGACCTTGAGGTGATCAATCAACTTGACACCATCATCCACAGGGGTGACCGTGTGGGTGTGATCGGACCCAACGGCGCCGGCAAGTCGACGCTCATCAAGTTGCTCTTGGGTCAGCTTCCTGCCAGTTCGGGCACGATACGGACAGGCACCAATCTTCAGGTTGCCTACTTCGACCAGTACAGGGCTGCACTCGACGAGTCGAAGACCGTGATGGACAACGTGAGCGAAGGTCGCGACACGGTCACCATTGGTGGCAAGGACAAACATATATTGAGCTACTTACAGGATTTCCTATTTACCCCCGAGCGTGCTAGGAGTCCCGTCTCGGTGCTCAGCGGAGGTGAACGGAACCGGCTGCTCCTGGCCAAGTTGTTCACACGCCCCTCAAATCTGCTTGTCTTAGACGAACCGACCAACGACCTCGACATAGAAACCCTTGAACTCCTGGAGGAGGTTGTCGGAGAGTACAACGGGACGCTGATCATTGTCAGTCACGACCGTGAGTTCATCAACAATACCGTCACCCAATGTCTCGTGCTGAAGGGAGATGGTACCGTGCATGAGTTTATCGGCGACTATGACGATTGGCTCTTGTTTGATGCGGAAAACAGGAAATCGGAGGTATCGGCTGCACAAAAGTCTGAATCCAAGCCTGAAGCGGCAAAGGCCAGGCCGGATCGCCTCCGCAAGATGAGCCATCGGGAACTCAAGGAGCTGGAAGCCTTGCCGTCCGTCATAGAAAAACTGGAATCGGAACATGCCATTCTTGTCGATAAGATGGGATCATCCGACTTCTACCGTAAGGATCCCGATGAAATCCGTCAGACACAATCACAGCTGCAGGAGTTGGAAGAACGCATCAGGCTCACCTACGAGCGCTGGGAGGAGCTGGAGTTATTGGTCACCACATCACAAGAATGACTGACATGTATTCCGTTTATTTGGCAAAACACCGCGACAAGCGCCTGAGAGGTGGGCATCCATGGGTATTTTCAAATGAGATCACACAGATCGACGGCAAGCCGGCCGTCGGCGATCTTGTTCGTGTGTGCAGAATGGACGGTGCGTTTTTGGGTATTGGATTTTACCATCCGAATTCACTCATTGCCGTTCGGCTGCTCGCTCGGACGGAACAGCCGATCGATCGAAATTTTTACAGGAACCGACTTATTCAGTCAATCCGAGGCCGGCGCCTGGCATATCCTGATGCCGACGCACTCCGACTTGTACACAGCGAAAGCGACGGTCTCCCCGGCCTGATCGTCGACATGTACAACAGGGCGGTGTCCATTCAGATCAATTCCGCCGGAATGGACCGACAGCTTGCGGTCATCGCCGAATTGATCGAAGAGCTTTTGGAGCCCGACGTGATCGTGCTCCGAAACGACAGCGGCTTGCGAAATCTCGAAGAGCTGCCGATCGAAAAGCGCGTTTTGTCGGGCGATCCGAACGCCGTTTCCCAGCTTATACATGAGGGCGGGGTGAAATACAAGATGGATGCGCTCCATGGACAAAAGACGGGTTTCTACTTGGACCAACGGGAAAATAGGATCACATTTTCCCGATTTGTGAATGAGGGAGACCATGTGCTCGACGCATTTTGCAATGAGGGCGGATTTGCGCTTCACGCGGCCCGAGCCGGTGCCGGACGAATCCTGGCGGTTGACCAAGGCGCAGAGGTGCTCCATCGGGCGACATTGAATGCACAGCTCAACGGGGTCGAATCGTTGATCGAATTCAGGCAGGCGGATTTAATGAAAGAATTGCCTTTGATCTTGGCGGAAAACACATTCGACGTCATCAATTTGGATCCGCCGAGTTTCACGAGGAGCAAAAAGAACGTCGGCACGGCACGACAGGCCTACCGGCGCCTGCACCAAGCTGCCATAGACCATCTAAAGCCTGGAGGCATCCTATCGACAGCCAGCTGTTCGCACCACATAACGGAGGCGACGTTCCTGGAGTCGGTCCACTTGGCAGCCGAGCGAAGCGGAAAGGCACTGAAGATCGTATTCAGGGGCAGCCACCCCATCGACCACCCTGTACTGCTGGGCATGCCCGAGACGGAATACCTCAAATTCTTCATCTTTCAGGTCATGTAGACTATTTGAAGGCGGCGTGGACGCAGTGTGATCAGGCCGATCATCCATCACGTTTTCTTCAATTTTGTTGGGAAAATTTTTAATTCCCGCAGTTTATCCTTATTTTAATAGACTATGTTTAATGTATTTTCGTTAAGCATGGGTGCTGTCCACGAAGGATGGCCACGAC
>CAYZWQ010000045.1:7944-15759 GCA_964481355.1 uncultured Chitinophagales bacterium | reverse complement strand
CAGGCACATACGCCAGATCATGGAGCTGACGAAATCGGACAAAGTGAACGTGATCGCACACAGCATGGGAGGGCTTGATCTTCGGTACGCAATCAGCAGGCTGGGTTTGGACCAGGCCGTTTCATCTCTCACCACCATTGCAACACCGCACAAGGGCAGCAGTCTCGCCGAACTTGGGCTGGCCACGCCTGCGAGCCTACGCGACATGCTCAGCGAGGTCTTCAACTGGTTGGGCACCAATTTGTACCCCAGTATGACAAGCGACGTGAAGGCCGCGCTGGAAGACCTCACGCGTAACAAGGTCGTCAACGAGTTCAATCCGGCTGTGCCCGACGTGAGTGGCGTTCAGTACTTTTCATGGTCTGCCGGCGTCGGCAAAGGCACAAAAGAGTCGATCAACTCCATGTTGATCCCCATGAACCGGTACATTTTCGACAAGGAGGGCATCAACGACGGCTTCGTGGCTTCAGAGAGCGCCGTGTGGGGCACCCACCTGGGCCAAATTGGACTGTCGCATACCGAGCAGATTCATCTGAACCTGACACGTTCGCACAAGAAACGGTGGCACGATTTTTGGCTAAATCAGGCGAGGATCCTGTCGGAGTCAGGTCTCTGATCCCGACTTGTCGATCCTGTCGGTCATGTGTCTGATCAACGGGTATGCCGTGAGGTCGTACTGGATTGGAGTGACACTGGCAAAACCGGCCTCAAGTACCTCTGTGTCGAAATCGCCGCCTTTATCGAGCACCTCCAGACGCCCCGTGATCCAGTAATACGGCGTCTTGTTGGGATGTTCGCGTTGAACGAATTCGTCCACATACCTTCCGTCGGCCATTCGGGTCAATGTGAGGCCTCGAAGTGGTCCGCTGGGCGCATTCACGTTCAGCGTCACACCGCGCGGCAGCCCGTGCTCAATGACATATGCCAGCACGCGCCTTGCCGCCTCCATGGCACCCGTCAGGTCTGCATCCTCATCGAAATCGGTGCAGCTGACGGCAATGCTGGGATAACCCAGAATGGTCCCCTCGGTGGCCGCGCTCACCGTGCCCGAGAACAGTATGTTGAAGCCCGCATTCGATCCGTGTTTGATCCCACTTAATATGATGTCGGGACGCCGTGGAAGCAGTTTGTCGTGCGCCAGTTTGATGCAGTCGGCGGGAGTGCCGTTAATCGCCAGGCCTGAAAACTTGTCGTCGATACGGAAGGGAGTGGATCGGAGCGGGTTCAAAATGGTGATGGAATGGCCCACGGCACTCTGCTGCCGGTCGGGCGCCACAATGGCGACTTCCCCAAACTCAGCCGCCACATCGGCCAATGCCCGAATTCCCTTCGAAAATATGCCGTCGTCGTTGCAGACCAAGATCAGTCTGTTCTCGTCGTAGTAACTCATCAATCGTATTGTTCGTTGTGTGACGGGAACGACCCGTCCTTGACGTCTTTGATATAATTTTGGACGGCATCCGTCATAACGGCATGCAAGTCGGCATACCTGCGCACAAAGCGTGGGCTGAAGTCTTTGTTGATGCCCAGCATGTCGTGGGCCACCAGAACTTGGCCGTCACACCCATTTCCTGCACCGATGCCGATGGTTGGAATACTCAGGATCTGTGTGACTTTGGCGGCCAACGATGCGGGTATCTTTTCAAGGACCAACGAGAAGCAACCGGCCTCTTCAAGAAGCTTTGCATCGGAGATCAGCTGGTCGGCCTCCGAGGTTTCGGTCGCACGTACTTTGTACGTTCCAAATTTGTAGATGCTCTGTGGGGTGAGCCCAAGATGGCCCATCACGGGTATGCCGGCGTCGACGATACCCTTCACCGATTCGACAATGGGTTTACCCCCTTCGAGCTTCACCGCGTGTGCACCCGACTCCTTCATCATGCGTCCAGCGTTCAGGAGCGCCTCTCGGGGATTCAATTGGTAGCTCATGAAGGGCAAGTCTGCGATCACCAGGGCCCGGTCTACCCCCCTTACGACGCACGAGGTGTGATACATCATGTGCTCCATGGTGATGGGCAGCGTTGTTTCGTGCCCAGCCATCACGTTGCTGGCGGAGTCGCCCACGAGTATCATCTCGATTCCGGCCGCATCAAACACTCTTGCCATGCTGTAGTCGTAGGCGGTGATCATGCTGATCTTCTCGCCTCGCCGCTTCATGTCGACGACCGTCTGAGTGGTGATTTTTGCCGGTTTCCTAGTGGAGCTGCTTCTGGTTTCGGTACTCATGATTAAAGTGAGCTGCGGTCGACAAGAGCCGCTGTGGCTTCCAACTCACAGGTGAGCTGGCCGTCGACGGTAGCCCTGCCGGCCATAGTTACGAAATTGCGTCGCTGTTCGACAAGTTGGACCTCCATGCGAAGTTGGTCGCCCGGAACAACCGGTCTGCGAAATTTCGCCTTGTTGATCGCCGAAAAGACGATCATCACCTTCGATGGGTCCTCGACTTTGGTCTTCAGCATCACGATGCACCCGCTTTGGGCCATCGCCTCGATCTGAAGGACCCCCGGCATAATAGGCGCCCCAGGAAAATGCCCGTTGAAAAAGTCCTCGTTAGCCGTCACATTCTTGATGGTGACGATCGATTCGTCCGTCATCTCCAAGACTCGGTCCACCAACAAAAATGGATATCGGTGCGGAATGTATTGTTTGATTTCTTCGATGGTCATCATGGCGTTTCGATATGGGGTCAGGCAACTACACCAATATACGCATAGGCAATGCTGCCGGTAAGCGAATGGGCCTTTCTTGAACTGAAAACACCGGCTTTGTCCATCAAGGCCAAAAATGCGTCACCGGCGGGGAATGCCGCACTGGTTTTTGGAAGATACACATAGGCGTCGCGATTTCCGCTGAGCAAGCCCCCCACAAAGGGCATGACGTACTTTTGGTAGATCGTGTACGGTATCTTCATGAATCCGTTTGGCTGCCCAAATTCGAGCACGACGACTCTGCCGCCTGGCTTGACGACGCGCGCCATTTCTTGGAGGCATTTGAGCGGATCGTCGGTGTTACGGATTCCGAACGATATGCTGCTGATGTCGAAACGGTTGTCGTCGTAGGGTAAGTTGAGCACATCCGCCACCTCAAAATCGACCACAAGGCCCTTCTTTTGGGCTTTTGAGGGACCCGTCTCCATCATTTCGGCACAAAAATCGGTGCCAAGCACATATCCGTCGTCGCCTACAACCTTCTTGTACGCGAATGCCAGGTCGCCGGTGCCGGTGGCACAATCCAAAACATGGTCGCCCTTCTTGGCACCGCTCCATTTCACGGTCTTCGTGCGCCAGCGGTGGTGTATGCCGAAGCTAAGCACGGTGTTCACTGAATCGTACTTACTGGCTATGGAGGCAAACATGCTCCTTACTTCTTCACTCATGGGCGCTGTTTAGATGTTGAATTCGTGTCAGGAGGTGACAAATACAGCCTTGTCAAGTTCCTTTAAATGATCTGTCTGGTTAAGCTGAACAGCCCGGAAACGGTTGCCATTCCACAGCAACTTGTTAACCGATGTGTTTGCATGCTGAATTTCGTTCATGCGATGCAGGCCTATGCCGAGCCAGTGAGACAGCACGATGCGTATGAGGCGGCCGTGAATCACGAAGACCACGCTCTCTCCCTCATGCTCGCGGAGCACGCTGATAATGCAATTCTGGGCTCTTTCGAGCACCTGGAGCGGCGTTTCGCCCCTCTCAAATCCCACCGTGACAACGCCTGACTGCCACTTGTCGTACAATTCCTGAAGCTCGTCGTTTACGGCCGAAAATTCCTGCCCTTCGGCAACGCCGAAATGCATCTCGTCCAAATCGGCGAAAGAGCCACTCAACGGAAGCCCCAACTCCTTGGCTATGATTTCTGCAGTGTTGCGGGCCCTCGACAGGCTTGAAGAATAGACATGGTCAATTTTTTCACCCTTTAGATAGCGGGCAACGGCAAAGGACTGTTCCTGACCAATTTGATCGAGCGGGGCGTCAATTCCGCGGCCCTGAAGCAGGCCCATACGGTTGTATTCGGTCTGTCCGTGGCGAATGAGATATAGCGTTGTCGGTTTAATCATTCAAATAGGTAATCTTTTGGCGGATGCGCGCATATCCGAAATCATGTACTTTTTTTTGAGCCAGACTTCCGCCTCTCCGTCGAATTTAGGTAAGAAATCAGATTGTTTTCAATTTCGTCGATGGCAGGTGTCGACAAACCTAGCTGTATGGCGTGTCTTTGTAAAACAAAATGCAAGATACGGTCATTTTTTGAAGGATATGAATGATTTTTTCCACCCTTGGAAAGCAAAACGGCAACACGCAACCCCAAAAAAGCACCCAAACCAGTCCACATGGGGAGGAGCAGCTCGTTATACCCAAACCAGATCAAAACGACCGCCGATACGGCAAAGCTCAAGGGTTCGTTCACTATGGCCACTTGGATCTTTCCGAGAGGGTTGCCCGTCATGGTCGGCCTCAGGATATACATGATCAGGCCCATGCCAACGAGGAGGGCTACCCCTGTGTAAGCGTTCCAAAACAATCCGAGGAGCAAAGCGTAGTAGCCCCAAAACATGAAGGCCAGGCGTTGGGAATCGGCTTCTTTGAGCAAATCCTTGAGGTCGCGCTTCTCGAGCAGACCCGGAGCCAGATGCCGTATCCCTTCGCTGTCGATGTTGTAGAAAATGCCGGCGGCGGTCAACAGCCCGCCGGGCACTTCAACGTAGTAGTCTGATATACTTTTTCGAATGTGGTCTTTGTCGAGCATTTCAAGATGGCATTTGGATCATGTTGCCGCCACGGTCAATATGCCAATGGCTCCAACCCCTGCCTTCGAAACCGTCGAGGCTACTTCAAAGGTCGTTGATCCAGTTGTAAATACATCGTCAATGATAATCACTTTACGGTTTTGTAAACAGACAGAATCAAGAACACAGAACGCGTCCTTCAAGTTCATGACCCGCCT
This sequence comes from uncultured Chitinophagales bacterium, assembly GCA_964481355.1. Taxonomy (GTDB): domain Bacteria; phylum Bacteroidota; class Rhodothermia; order Balneolales; family CAYWCV01; genus CAYWCV01. The sequence goes on along the minus strand of CAYZWQ010000045.1, from coordinate 10,818 downwards.
CGCCTGAGAAAAGCCCGTTTGGCTTTTCGTATGGCGAACTCGCTGCACCGAGTCGTCGCGGAGCAGCGGTATCGAAGACCGGTTGCTGAAGCCTCGGGCAATTTCGGCAGCTTGGTTGTAACCGCGAGCCCGTTGCCTGGACCGATGCATGGGTACCGGAAGCACCACCGTGTTGTCGGACGTCCATCCGTCATGTTCAGTCCGGCATCTGAACACCTTGTCGTACATCAGCTCACCAAGTTCGTGTCCCAAGGTGAGAAGGCCATCGTATTTAAGCCCATGAAGCATGTCGCGAAGGCCTCCCGAAGTGTCGAATTGCCACATGGAGTCGAGAAAGCTGACAAACTCGGGCAGAATGACGTTGGGCAGGCTGGAATAGCGATCAGGGTTGGGATCCTCGAATTTCGTGGCGGCGCAAAATGGACATATCAACTTGTCGGATCCAGGGATGCCTTTTTTACAGGAGAGGCATACCCTCGGGAAAAAAATTCCGCGCAGACCATTGACTAACTGATGATACATGCGATTCTTGGTGGTGTTGGTTCCTACATAAGAGATACACACCGACGGTAATCCTTACATGGTCATGCCAACTTTTTCGACAGAATCAGCGTCATTATGCCGACTGGGGCGTAAAATATCAAGACGAGCGACTCGGAGAACCCCAGACTGAACCACGAGAGCAGCCCGCTGAGAAGCATCAAGCCGTAAAATGCGATTCCGAGGGGTTTTGGCAGGAACGACGCCAAGCTCACACCAAGTCGAAATCTGCAGTAAAGAGCCATAGTCAGGGTATAGCACCAATGCGCAACAGCCGATGCGAAGGCGACTCCCGCAATCCCAAATTCTCCCACCAGTAAAAGACTCAAGGCGACATTCACGATCAGTTCCCCCACGGCACCTGTCACATTCACCCGGACCCTGCCAGTGGCCATCACGAGCGAGTGTGGGAAGTACAAGTTACTGGCCAGCGCTACCAGCAACCATGCAAACACCACGCCAGACCCTGAGTACTCCTGCCCGAAGATGAACGCCACGAAAGGTTCGGCGGCAACCCCAAGAAACAGCATGGATGGCACTAGTAACCGAACCAAGCCTGTCGTGGAGCGTTTTATCTTGCTCAATGCATCGGTGTAGTCGCCATTTGCGACCTGGGTCGCAAAACCCGCCACGATGGCCGAAGTGACCGAAGCCGCAAGGATGGTCACAAACGGCAGCTTGCGAGCACCAACGTCGTAGAGGATGAACGCCGTATCGTCCAGGAATCGACCGACGATAAACCGGTCGATTTCGGCCGCTCCAACTCCAGACAACGACAATAGCGCCATGCCACCCGCGTACAACAGGATATTGCGGTCGAGTAACACCGACGTTGAGCTGCTTGGGGGGCTGCTCATGTACCACTTCACAAACAGCGGGGCAAGAACGAGCAGCCTCGCCGACTGGGCTACAATCATCCAAGCCACAACGGTGACCAGGTCAGCACCGAACCAGAAGGGGGTCAGGATGGCGACCATGTCGATGCTCGTGAACACGGCCGTCGCGATCGGAAGCTGGTTTCGCTTGCCACTGAGAACGAACAGCGGTTCTGCGATCGACCCCCAAATCGCCACCATGGCGTAGACGCCAAACAGGGCATAGGCGTCAACCAAGAATGGAACATTGAAAAAAGAGGCTAGATTATCGGCAAGGAACCAGGCCGTTCCACCTACAAGCAACCCGCCGGTGACGAACATGAACGCCATTTGGCGGAGCGCCAGCCGGGTCTTGGAAGGATCGCTGCCACTGAAATAGGCCGCATTTACGACGGCGGATATCACTACTGGACCCCATAGGCTCAAGAACGGCCAAAGTTTCCGATAATGGGCCAGCTCCTCCTGGTCAAGCAGGAATCGTGCGAGCACGAACAGCACCACAAAAGCCGATATCGTGGGGAATGAACGGGCTAAGCTCATGGCGCTCACCCGGCCCACAAATTCGGAGTTTTTTATCCTATAGTTAATATCTAAAAAGATGACTATTTTCTTTCGATGATCATTGCCGGCCCGAGTAGGCTTTCTATCTTCTTGCATGTAAATTAGACGTATTCTGCGATCTTCGGAACATGTGATGAAAATTCGTCGGTTATGACGCTTTAACGGTCGTAAAACGCATAAACCGGATAGACAGACATTTCGTACATCCCGCATGTCTACATTAGCTGAAGACTTAAAAACCTGTCGTAAGAGGCTGAACATCAGCCTGGAGGATATCAGCAAGAACACTCGAGTTCCAGTGTCGCTGTTTGCGTCGATGGAGGACGGCTCTTTCTTCACGAATCCAGCGTTCACCCGCACATACATACGCAGTTTCACTCGGATGTACGGAAAGGCCATCAAGCTTGAAGAGGCCGACATTGTGAGGGCCCTCGATGAGGACGAAGCGGAGATGTACACCGGATTCCTTCACCGGAAGTATGTTTTAGGCGAAGTCGAAAAGCCCATCGTCGTTCCACCCATTCCGGTTCAGCGTGCAACGGAGGACAAATCTCAGACGCCCCCCGCCCAGAAAGACGCACCCTTGCCGGCAACTGCAAAACCCGAGCCTCAGCGCACCCCCCTCGAGTCGGACCGTTCAGTCGATTGGGCAGACATGAATGCCAAGTTCAACAAACCTCGGCCGAATTCCAATTCGACCCTGTACTTGGTAATAACCCTGTTCCTTGTGTTGGTTGCAACAGCAACGGTCTACATTTTGGATAACCCTTTCGGCAGTCGTAGAATCACGGATGTTGAACCACCGCAACAGATCGAGTCAGCACCTCCGGTCGCAGAACCGTCCGAGGCAACTTCAACCGAAACCCCTGCGCAACCCGAACAGCAGCAGAACCTTCCA
>CAYZWQ010000045.1:0-7908 GCA_964481355.1 uncultured Chitinophagales bacterium | reverse complement strand
TGAAAGTCATCGTTTACGCACTGTACGACAAGCTTGATCCAGTAAGGATAACAAGCGACTTGAAGGAAAGAGTGAATCCGTACTGGATTGAACAAGGCGCGGGTCGCGAATTCGAGTTCAGGGACACCATCGTAGTGAGGGCCGACGCATCCCGGTTCGCATTGATTTTCAATGGTCACCTCATCAACGCGCTGGGTGAATTCCGTTTTGACGACGACTCTCTGAATCACCGTCTAACTCGAAGTGTTCTGCTGCAACGACCAGAATCACAGAGGCCCGGAACCCTGCCGGACAATGTGCGGCCACCCATCCTCGATTTCTGACTTAGCCGCCCCATATTATGGACAACGTAGCAGCTGCCAAACGGGTTGATGAACTGCGCCGGCAGTTAAACGAGGCCGACAGGGCTTACTATGACCTCGCGCGGCCCGTAATAAGCGACAAATCGTACGACGAGATGATGGCCGAGCTGATCCGGCTCGAACAAGAGCATGGACTCCTCTCCCAAGACTCGCCATCGTTGCGCGTGGGCGGGCGAGTGAACAAGAAGTTCAACCAGGTGAGGCATCCCGTCCGGATGATGAGCTTGTCGAACACCTACAGCGAGCAAGAGGTCGACCAATTTGACAAAAGAGTCAGAGACAATCTCGGCCACTCGGACTTCACCTATCTGGTAGAGCTCAAGTTCGACGGAATGGCCACCCGACTACGGTACGAAGCGGGGATGCTTGTACTGGCGGCCACACGTGGTGACGGGTCCACCGGAGACGACATCACCGACAACGCGAGAACGGTGAGGGACGTGCCCCTCAGGCTCGTCGGTGGCGAGTACCCAGACACCGTCGAAATCCGCGGCGAAATGTACATGGAAAAGGAGGCATTTGCGCAGCTGAACAACGAACGCGAAGAAAACGGCGAGGAAACATTCGCAAATCCGCGCAACTTCACCGCTGGCACAATGAAGCTTCAAGATACTTCCGTGGTTGCCTCCCGGCCGATCCGGTTCTTTGCCTACGACGTGATCTTCGAAGACCGGCGCGATCTGAGTCAGCTCCAAAAATTGGACATGATGAAATCGTGGGGGCTGCCCGTGCACCCTCGGGCCATCCTTTGCAGCGACATCGCCAAGGTACACGAGGTGATCAAAAAATGGTCCACCGAGCGCCACGATCTTCCGTTTGAGACCGATGGTGCCGTCATCAAGGTGAACGAAGATCGATTCCGCGACATATTGGGCAACACTGCAAAGGCGCCACGTTGGGCAATCGCATATAAGTTCGAGCCCGAACAGGCGAAAACGAGGCTTTTGGACATTACCTTGCAAGTCGGACGGCTGGGAACCATAACGCCCGTGGCTGAATTGGACCCGGTATTTCTGGCAGGAACGACGGTAAAAAGGGCATCGCTGCACAACGAGGAGGAAATTCATCGAAAGGACATACGAGTTGGTGATCTGGTGCTCGTAGAAAAGGCCGGCGAGATCATCCCCCAGGTGGTGGAGCACATCGACGAGCCGGGAATCAAGCGCTCCGAAAAGTTCCGGATGCCCCATGATTGCCCCTCATGCGGACATGCGCTTGTTAAACTGCCTGAAGAAGTGGCCCACCGTTGCACCAATCCCCTTTGTCCGCCACAAGTCAGAAACCGAATCGAGCATTTTGCCAGCAGGCATGCCATGGACATCGAAGGCCTGGGTGAGTCGATGGTGGACCAGCTTGTGACGGCAGGACTTGCGACATCCTACGCCGACATCTACGACTTGGGTTATGACGACCTAATTGGATTGGAACGAATGGCAGACAAGAGCGTAAAAAACCTGCTTGACGCCATCGAAGCAAGCAAAAACCAACCATATGAACGCCTGATCTTCGCCCTTGGAATCCGACATGTCGGTGCCACCGTAGCGCGGGACTTGGCGCTGCATTTTCCCGACATCGACCGGCTCATGATGGCGGGCGTCGAGGAACTGACCAACATCGACAGCATCGGCCCGCGCATTGCGGAGTCTGTTGTGTCCTTCTTTGAGGAAAAGGCACATATCGAGATGATTGACCGCCTGAAGGCAGCTGGGTTGACGATGAAGGGAGAAGCCCCCACCAAAGCCTCCGCACATCTCGTCGGATTGACCATCGTGCTTACCGGCACCCTCCCCACATTGGCCAGAAGCGAGGCAGAGGAGCTGATACGACTTCATGGTGGCAAAACGTCGTCATCGGTGAGCAAGAAGACGGACTTGGTACTGGCAGGCGAAGCAGCAGGCAGCAAACTCGAGAAAGCACATCAACTTGGAATTCGCGTTGTCGACGAAGCCACGTTTCTGCAAATGATCGACCATTAATTTTACGTGCGTTCATAAGGACAGATAGCGTTTGTCTAACAAATCAAATTATCGTTATTTACTAACTCGCATTCCAAACACACCTTCTTTATGAAATACCAGACCCAGGACTTTGACAGCTACATGCTTGTCAGTGTCAAAACCGAAAAAATGGACACCACCCTGGCACCTGACCTGAAGGGCCAGTTCATAAATTGTGCGACTCAACATCCTGGCAAACCCATCATCATCGATTTGGGAAGTGTGAAGTTTGCCGATTCCAGCGGCTTGTCGGCGCTGCTGATGGCCCACAGGCTGTATCGTGACAACAATAGCGTTTGTATCATTGCGAATGCCGGGCCACGCATCACGGAATTACTCGAAATATCGCAATTGAACAAGGTGTTCACGCTTGCCGACAGCTTGGATAAGGCGGTCTCCTTGCTTGGTGGAGCCGACGCATGACAGGCATCGACATTGCCGTCTTTGTTCTGTATTTGGCGTTGTGCGTCATCATTGGCTATTGGGTCGGGGGTAAACCTACAGACTCAAAGTCGTACTTCAACTCAAAGGGCGACATCCCTTGGTGGGCGGTGTCGTTGAGCATCGTGGCCACAGAGACCAGCATGCTCACGATCATATCAACTCCATCGGTGGCTTATTTTGGGAGCTTGACCTTCCTTCAGATTGTGATCGGTTACATTATTGGCAGAACGGTGGTCGCATTCACCATTCTGCCTTCCTACTTCAAGGGTGAACAGCAGACGGCCTACACCTTCTTCACAAATCGGTTCGGCGACAATTACAGAAAACTGGTGTCCGTCATCTTCTTGGTTACACGCTTGCTCGCCGACGGCGTGCGTCTCTTTGCCGCAGCCATACCGATTAAACTGATTACGGGTTTCAGTTATCCCGAATCCATTTTGATCATTGCGATCCTGACACTCGCATACACGTTCTACGGCGGCCTCAAATCGGTGATTTGGATCGACGTGATGCAGCTTGCCGTGTATATCTCCGCGGGTTTTTTCATCCTTTATTGGCTTTTCCCAGATTTGACTCCCGAGATGACCCAACGCATGGTGGACGAAAACAAATTCCAGATGATCAGCCTGCCCGAGACGCTGGCGGCGGCATGGAATGGCCCCTATAACCTCATTGCCTGTCTCGTGGGAGGGGCCTTTTTGGCCATGGCATCGCACGGCACCGACCATCTGATTGTTCAGCGCCTGCTTGCATGCCACGGCCTGCCTGAAGCGCGCAAGGCATTGATCTGGAGTGGGTTCTTCGTTTTCTTGCAGTTCGCGCTCTTCCTCACCGTGGGTCTTTTCCTGTTTGCGCATTACGGTGGCCAGCCATTGGCGGCACTCGGACTTGCCAAACCCGACGAGATTTTCCCAAAATTCGTGATCGACGGTTTGCCGATGGGCATCACAGGATTCATCATCGCCGGGCTTTTCGCGGCGGCGATGAGTACACTGAGCAGCTCGCTGGCCGCATTGTCGTCATCCACAATGTTCGACCTGTTTCCAAAACTGGCTCAGCGCCCCGATTCCATGAAGTTCTCTCGCATTTTTATGGTGATATGGACGATGGTGTTCGTCGGGTTCGGAATGTCGTTCACTACTACCGACAACCCCATCATCGAAATTGGTCTGGGTATTGCCGGCTTCACCTACGGCGGGCTGTTGGGGGCTTTTCTCATCGGCCGATACACCACCTGGAGCACTAAAGCGGCCACGGTTGGAATCATGGGGTGTGTGATCGTGATGTTTATATTGATCATGTTTGGTGGCGACCTGCGCCCATGGTGGGCTTGGTACACCGTCACCGGCGTGGTACTTTTTGCACTGTTTGGCGGCTCCTACACGTTTGGGGCATCCATGCTCGGCAAAAGGTCGTGAATGGAACCCTGAAAGGCTATCCATGAGCATCCTTGAGAAAATCGGCTTATCCAGAAAGAGCAAGCTCTTTGAGCACCCCGGCGCTCGGGCACAGATAAGCGTTGAGGGTTCTAAACAGAATTACTGGGCCAAATGGCTCACTTTGCTGGGATTTCTTGTTTTTTTGATCGGGATATTCCCAAGGTCATCATTCATAGAGCCGACATACAAGGTGGGAGAACCTTGGAGATACGATGACTTAACGGCTCCATTCACCTTCAGCCTGATCAAGGACCGCGATGAACTCGAGGCGGAAAGGCAAAGCATACGGGATGTAACACCCCCCGTTTTCCACATCGACAACGAAGCCACCGACCGAATCTATTCCCGACTGGATTCGGTGTTCAGTGAATTGACGCCCATCATGGAACAATATGTGGCGTATCGTACTGCGCCCAACGGTAGTGCGCAGCAAAATCGTGACAGTCTCCAATACGCGCAGATGCGTTCAAATTTTCGGATAAGCTTCGACGACAGGGGATGGTACGCGCTGTCAAACGACTTTTACCGATTACGATCCAGCGGGAATGGACGTGCCTGGTTAGGCACCGAACTGAAGGTGGCGCTCGAGGTGATTGTAAGCAGAGTGCTCGACGAAGGTCTCGTAGACAGGATGCCCGACGACCTGTCGAGCGAAATCATTGTCAGAAACCTACGGAACCGCACCGAACGAACGTTGACGCGCTCTTTGGTACATGACGCAGCCAGTGCACGCGAGCTTGTAGCCATATCGTTGAACCGCGCCCTCTCCGAGAGCTTGTTGACGGCCGCCATCGCAATCTACGACGGAATTTCCCAACCAAATCTGATCTATAACCAGGCAGACACCCAAACATTGCTCGAGGAGGCGCTCAGCGCCATATCCCCCACCGCATCTGCCGTTGCTGCAGGACAGGTCATCATCCGAAAGGGTGATATCATCACCCGTGAACGGATGAACATGTTGCAGAGCCTCGCCATCGCCCGGGCAGAGCGGGCCAGCCGATTTGAGGTATGGCAGCAGTATGCGGGCCAGTCCATGGTCATTTTTGCGATCGTTCTTGTCTTCTTTCTGTACATCTACCTGTACAGGAGACCGATTTTCGACAGCAATGCCATGTTCCTGCTGGTATTCCTTTCTCTGTCGCTCGTGTTGGGTGCAAGTGCTTTTGTCGCCCACTTGGAGAACCTGTCGCCCTTCATTGTCCCATTGGCCATTGCACCCATTCTTCTGACCGTAATTTTCGATTCGCGTGTGGGTCTCCTGGCCACATTGACCATCGCACTGCTGGCAGGAATGATGAATGGAAACGACTTCGAGTTCGTGGCCGCCACGGTCACGGCCTGCAGCATCGCTGTATTTTCGGTGCGCGACATTAAGAGCCGAAGCCAATTCTTTGTGGTAACCCCTGCCCTCGTGTTCGTTGCCTACACACTGGTCAGCACGGGATTTTCGATGATACGGCTCGGCGAGTGGCTTGCCTTGGGCAATCAGGTCGTATTTATCTTCATCAACGCCATCCTGATCATCCTCACCCCGCCATTGATCCTTCTGTTCGAGAAGTTGTTCCGCGTAACGACCGACCTCACCCTTTTCGAATTGAGCGAGACCAACAGACCGATCCTGAAGACTCTGATGATGCGGGCACCGGGCACCTTCCATCACAGCCTCCAGGTGGCGAATTTATGCGAAGCCGCGGCTCTGTCGATAGGTGCAAACGCATTGTTGGTGCGGGTGGGTGCCCTATATCACGACATCGGGAAAATGGAGCGCCCAGAATATTTCGTTGAAAATCAGTCCGGCAACAACGAACACGACAGCATAAAGCCAAGCATGAGCGCCATCGTGATCAAAAGCCACGTGGACAGTGGCGTCCGTATGGCCGAGGAGGAAAAGCTGCCCAGTGTCGTTATCGATTTCATCAAGACACACCACGGAAACTCGCTCATCCGATACTTCTACGAAAAGGCAAAGGAAGAAAGCAAAGAACCGTCTGCCATTTCGGAATCGGAATACCGTTACGACGGTCCGCTGCCTACCACGCGCGAGACAGGGATTCTGTTACTTGCCGACAGTGTGGAAGCATCGGCGCGCACCCTGAGTGACCCCAGCTACAGCAGGCTCGAAAGCCATATCGAACGAATCGTCGACGAGCGTTTACAGGAGGGCCAACTTAACGAGTGTCCTCTCACGTTCGAGGATCTGAAGAAAATCAAGCAGGCTTTTCTGACCATCCTCGTGGGTGTTTATCACAGTCGCATCCGATATCCCGGCCAAGTAGATGATGGCAGGACTGATTCGATGGATCCATCACTAGCCAAAAAGGACGCCGTAAACCCAAACGCTGACAGGGAGACAGCCGGGTAACAGGCCTATGGTATTCGACCGTGAACTGAAGCGATACCTCACATTTGTACGTCTGGAAAAGGGTCTGTCGGGCAACACCGTCGAAGCCTACCAAATCGACCTGAAGCGGTACTTGAATTTTGTAAGCGAAGTCAGTGGAATTCAAGATGTGTCGGGTATTGCGGTGAATCACATTGAGCAGTACTTGGAGGAGTTAGCCGCGTTGGGCCTGGGTACTACAAGCGTCATCAGGACCCTCTCCAGCATCAGGGGCTTTCATGCATATGCGGTTGCCGACCAACTGTCGGACTCCAATCCAGCCGCGATGATCGACATTCCCAAAAAAATGCAGCGATTGCCAGACGTCCTCGACGTCGACGAAATCGTCCGAATGATCGACGTGCACGACCGCGACACTCCGGTGGGAAAGCGCAGCGCCGCCATTCTAGAACTGTTGTATGCAACAGGGATGAGGGTTGGCGAAATATGCGGCCTTACGACCGACCGGCTGTTCTTTGAAGTCGGCTTGGTGCGGATTTTGGGCAAAGGCGACAAGGAAAGAATCGTCCCTGTGGGTGATTACGCCATCAACGCCGTCAACGACTGGTTAAAGAATGCCCGCCCCCTGTTCATGAAAAATCCTGAACGGGCTAAACGGGCCGTTTTTCTGAACCAGCGCGGCACACCGCTGAGCCGCATGACTATTTGGACCATCGTGACCGAATCGGCCAAGGACGCAGGCATCGAAAAGCACGTACATCCACACATTTTCCGACATTCCTGCGCTACGCACCTTCTCGAAGGTGGCGCTGACCTGAAATCTGTTCAGGAGATGCTGGGTCACGCAAGCATTCTTACCACAGAAATTTACACGCATGTAGACCGCAGCCTGCTCCAGCAGACCCACAAGATGTACCATCCGAGAGGGTGAGCGAGAGCAAGAACAAGAACAAGAGCAAGAACAAGAGCAAGAGCAAGAGCAAAATGTGGTGTTCTGGGATTTTGGCAATGAAGATGGCAAAATCGTAGATTAGCGCCGAGAATGAATCAATCAATTAACAAGGGCAGCATGACTCAAACGACAGTTGGCACCGTCACACCGACAATGCGGTTCCGGCAAAACCCCATCCTCCTTCCCACCTCTCGTCTCTTAGGTCTCGCCTCTCGTTTCTCGTTTCTCGTCTCTCGTCACTCGCTCTTGCCGTTGCTCTTGCTCTTGCTCTTGCTCCTGCCGTTAGATGCTTCCGCTCAGGCTGGAGGGCCAAAAGGTTATGACAGAGGCATTGTGTCGAGCGCAACCTGGCAGTCGTCGCTAGTGGGAG
>CAYZWQ010000044.1:0-16317 GCA_964481355.1 uncultured Chitinophagales bacterium | reverse complement strand
ACACACCCGACGCGTTGGAAAATGTCCTGAAAACGGTCGGTGCCATGCGGGGATCGGGAAACATCCTAGTCGTTTTTGGGTGTGGCGGTAACCGCGACACGACAAAACGTCCCCTGATGGGTTCCATTGCGGCAAAATATGCCGATTGGGTCTATGTGACTAGCGACAATCCGAGGTTTGAAGAGCCTGAGAGCATCATTGACGACATCATTGTTGGAATCGGCGATTTCCCAAATGTGTATCGTGAGGCTGATCGTCCGACGGCCATTTTGGCCGCAGTGCGCACGGCCGGCCCCGACGATGTTGTGCTGATCGCTGGCAAGGGCCACGAAACGTACCAGGAAATCAAGGGAGTCCGATATCCGATGGACGATCGCCTCATTGCCTTCGAGGCACTGAGCTCAAATGCCCGTGATCAGGAGGTCGTGTAATGCTGTACTACCTGCTCGATCTTTTGGAACAGTTGTACCAGCCACCCGGTTTTGGCGCTTTTGCGTACATAACCGTTCGTGCGGCGTTTGCGGCTCTTTTTGCCTTGGTGATTAGCATCATTTTCGGCAAGCGCATCATCGACTGGCTCGCCAGCATGCAGCTAAAAGAAACCATCCGCGAAAACGTTGGCCTCGACCATCACAAGGTCAAGTCGGGTACTCCCAGCATGGGTGGAATCATCATCCTGTTGGCAACCTTGGTCCCGACCATCCTATGGATTCGTCTGAGCAACGTCTATGCCCTTCTGATCATATTCGTGATGCTTGCGTTGGGAGCCGTCGGTTTTGTGGACGACTACATCAAGATCATCAAGAAGGACAAACGGGGCCTGCTGGGCCGTTTCAAACTGGCCGGACAGGTGAGTGTTGGACTTGTCCTCGCGCTTGTCCTTTATTTCACGCCGGAATTTGAGCCGTATCGTACCCTCAGCACGCTTCCGTTCGTCAAAGACCTCAACATCGATTATGCCATCTTTGGTCCCGAGTTAGGATGGGTGCTCTATATCCCGCTTGTAATCTTCATCATTACCGCCGTCAGCAATGCCGTCAACCTGACCGACGGCCTTGACGGCCTTGCCAGCGGCACGAGCGCAATTGCCGGCGTGGCATTGGGAATATTAAGCTATGTGTCGGGCAGGACCGATTTCTCCAATTTCTTGGACATTCTGTATCTGCCTGGCACAGCCGAGCTGACCATCTTCTGCTCCGCCATGGTGGGCGCATGCCTCGGCTTCTTGTGGTTCAACACCTATCCGGCCCAGGTTTTTATGGGCGACACGGGCTCGCTTGCTTTGGGTGGAGCCATCGGTGCCGTGGCCATCATGGTGCACAAGGAGCTGCTGCTTCCCATTCTTGGGGGCATCTTTTTCATGGAGACCATGTCAGTGATTCTTCAGACCACCTGGTTCAAATACACGCGCCTGCGCTATGGTGAGGGAAGAAGGCTGTTTCTTATGGCACCCATTCACCATCATTTTGAGAAGAAAGGCTGGCCCGAACCCAAGATCGTGGTCCGTTTCTGGATCATTGCCGTGTTACTCACCATTTTCACCATTATCACGCTGAAGCTACGATGATCGACGTCAGAAATAAGGCCATAACTGTCATTGGTGCCGCACGCAGTGGGGTCGCTGCCGCCTTGATGCTCGCCGACCGCAAGGCGAGCGTCTTTGTGACTGAGTATGGCGACATGGCATCGACGTCGCGCGACCGCCTGATTGAAGCCGGCATCGCCTTCGAAGAGAATGGCCACACCGACCGCGCCATGCAGGCCGATTTCGTTGTGATCAGTCCCGGAGTACCAAGCGATGCGCCGATTGTTGTCGACTTCATGGAGCGGGGCATCCCCGTCTGGAGTGAGCTTGAGTGGGCCTGTCGGTATATGGACGGACGCATCACCGCAGTGACGGGCAGCAACGGTAAGACGACGACGACGACCTGGATCGACGACATTTGGAAGCGTGCCGGTCGCACACATGTGACAGCCGGAAACATTGGAACGGCCCTGAGCGAGCACGTGCTCAACGGGGTGCCCTCATGGACCGATGTCATACTGGAGGTGAGCAGTTTTCAGCTCGACCATATCGAGGCCTTCAGGCCCAATGTCGCCCTTTTGCTGAACATCACCCCCGATCACTTGAACAGGTACCAGTACAAGTTCGAAAACTACATCGCCGCCAAATTCAGGATGTTCGAAAATCAGCAGCCCGACGACATCCTGATCTATTGGGCCGACGACCCTGTGATACGGGCGAATATCTCAGAATCCATGAAACCCGATGGGCCCCAAGTGTGGACCTTCTCGTCGGAAACCGCCGTAGCTCAGGGCGCCTGGGTCCAAGACGGCAAGCTCATGCTCACCTTAAACGGCAAAACAGAAGCCATTATGTCTCTTGACGAAATCAGTCTCAAAGGCCGCCACAACCTGCACAACGGCATGGCGGCGGCCTTGGCAGCCCGAGCAAATGAAATATCCATCGATGTTATCCGTGAGAGCCTGAGTCTGTTTGAAGGCGTGGAGCACCGCCTCGAGCTGGTTCGGATCCTTGACGGTGTGCGCTATATCAACGACAGCAAGGCAACCAATGTGAATGCCGTTTGGTATGCCCTCGACAGCATCCGCACGCCGATGGTGCTCATATTAGGCGGGCGCGACAAAGGGAACGACTACACGGAGCTATTCGACCAAATACGGGAAAAGGTTCACACCATCGTCGCCATCGGCGAGGGTCGCGAAGCCATACGCGAGCAGCTCGGTGGTGTCGTCATCAATTTGATCGAGGCTGAATCCATGTTGGATGCGGTGCGTCTGGCACGTAAGTCGGCACGTCGTGGCGAGGCTGTGCTGCTGAGTCCGGCATGTGCCTCATTCGACATGTTCGAAAACTACGAGCATCGAGGACGCGAATTCAAAAAGGCCGTGCATAATCTCTGATCATGCTGTTTACCACCACCCATAACCGCAACCCGTTCATACTGGCCACCAGCCAGGAGGAACTTGATACGGCCAAGTACGGCAGCGACCGCCTGCTCTTGGGGAGTATCGTTGCACTTATGGTGGTTGGCCTGCTTGCGGTGTATTCATCCATCGCCTTCTTTGCAGAGACCAAGGGGACAACGGCCAGCAGCCTCATGTTCGGCCACATGTTCAAAATGGGTATTGCCGTTTTGATCATGCTCATCGTTTCGAAGATTCCCTATAAGATCCTGCTCAAGTTCAGCAAAGTGGCGCTGATTTTGAGTTGGATCTTCCTCATCGTCGTCACATTGTACGGTACTCAGACCTTCGGCGCACGGCGGTCATTGAGTCTTGGCGGTATTTCGTTCCAACCGTCCACGATTGCTTCGACCGCTTTGTTGCTCTATTTGGTCGTGATGCTCGATGTCAAGAAGGAGTACATCAAGGATTTCGGTCGCACGTTTGTACCCATCCTTTTCTGGGTGGTAATCACCTGCGCACTTATTGGCGTCGAAGACTTCTCGAGCGCAGCCGTGCTTTTTGCCATCAGTCTGGCGGTCATGTTCGTCGGCAGGATCAACGTGGCGCATCTGGCAGGGCTGGTTGTAATTGGCATTGTTGGGGGGTGGGTACTGCTGTCGGCGTCGGCAGAGCGTCAAAGTCGCATCAACGACTACGTTGATCAGATTGTGCACATCAAAAGCGACGATTTTGCGCTCGACAACGGATATCAGGCGCAACAGGCTCATATTGCGATCGCACGGGGCGAAGTTTTTGGTGTTGGCATCGGTAAAAGCAGCCAAAGGGATTTCCTGCCTGCCCCGTACAACGATTTCATCTACGCCATCATCGCGGAAGAGTACGGGCTCGTCGGTGCCATTTTTGTGATCGGCATCTATGTGTTCATATTTGTCCGCGGTATGCTGTTCATCGCCCGCCTGAGCCCCGACTACCGTGGCCGACTGCTGGCGGTCGCGTGTACCTTGGGCATTACATCGTATGCGTTCGTGAATGCCGCGGTTGCGGTCGGCTTGTTCCCAGTAACCGGCTTGCCGATGCCGTTTGTGAGTTACGGGGGCACCTCGATGGTTTCGGCCGGTGCGATGGCCGGCATTCTGCTCAATATCTCCCGCAAGCGTCGCTCGAGCGGAAAGGAGGCCACCGATGACAACTGATATGGCCTATCGCGTGATGATAGCCGCGGGCGGCACGGGTGGACACGTGTTCCCCGCCATCGCCATAGCCGATGCCCTTCGGGAGTTGCGTCCGAACACCCAGGTCACCTTTGTCGGCACGAAAGACAAGATTGAATGGCATGCCGTGCCTAAGGCGGGCTACCCCATTCGCAACATCTGGATCAGCGGATTTCACCGGCGCTTAACATGGCAGAATCTGATTTTCCCGTTAAAGTTGCTTACGAGCATCGTCCAGAGTGCCAAGATCATACTCGATATCAAGCCACATCTGTTCATTTCGTGTGGCGGATATGTGGCTGGGCCTGCCGGTTGGGTTGCCGAAAAGAGGGAAATCCCAACCGTGATCCAGGAACAAAACAGCTTTCCGGGCGTGACAAATCGTATGTTGGCCAAGAAGGCAGAAGTGATCTACACGGCCTTCTCGCAAGCGGATCAATGGCTGCCTGCGGGCAAGACCAAACTTATGGGAAACCCCACCCGCAAGACCCTATTGGCGATGAACAGGAAAGAGGCAACTTCAAGGCTCGGGTTGGATCCATCCCGCAATACCCTGTTGGTTCTGGGTGGCAGCGGAGGAGCAAAAAGCATCAACGAGGCGATGGTGGCCAATTTGGACAGCCTTCATAACGAGTTGGGAATCCAGATTATCTGGCAGGCCGGCACGAAGTATATCTCAGGCCTCAGGGAGCAAATACGGGCCTCTGAGTATCCCCACTTGACGTTGACAGACTTCATTTACGACATGCCAGCCGCTTATGCGGCCTCCGACTTGGTCGTTAGCCGTGCGGGAGCCAGTTCTTGCGCAGAGCTCATGCTAACCGGCAAACCGTGTGTGCTCATTCCATCCCCCCACGTGGCCGGAGACCACCAAACGATGAACGCAAGGGCCATGGCGGAGTCGGGTGCCGCCGTGGTACTCGCCGATTCAGACGCCAGGAGCGAACTGGCAACCGTCGTAAAGGACCTGTTGGCCGACAGTGGCACCTTGATAAAGATGGCTGCATCCATTCAGGCACTTGCAGCTCCAAATGCCTCCCATGACATCGCTGCAGATATTTTCAACCTCTTAGACAAGAAGTATCATTCATGAGCTCCATCCAGCATCAACCTCTGTTCGGGCGCGTACGGCATCTGCATTTTGTGGGTATCGGAGGCATTGGCATGAGCGGGATGGCCGAAATATTGCTTCATCAGGGGTTCACCATATCGGGCAGCGACGAAAGCCTGGGAGAAACCACTGAGCGGTTGTCGAAGCTGGGTGCTACGATTTTTAAGGGTCACCAGGCATCGCATGTCGAGGGTGCCGACGTGGTGGTTTACACCAGCGCCGTTCACGCCGATGAGAACGTCGAGACACGCGAGGCGATGGCCCGAAAGATCCCCGTCATCAAGCGCTCCGAGATGCTCGCAGAACTGATGCGCATGAAGTATGGCATCGCCATTGCGGGGACACACGGCAAGACCACAACGACAACCATAACCGGGATGGTGGTGATGCAGGGCGGTTTTGATCCAACCATCATGGTTGGTGGTCGCGTTCACAGTTTTGACCAGACGAACGCCGTGGTCGGAAAAGGCGACATCATGATTGTGGAGGCCGACGAATATGATCGCACATTCCTGAAGTTGAGTCCCTCCTTGGTGGTGATCACCAATATCGACACCGACCACCTCGACATCTACGCCGACATCGACGACATCAAGTCGGCCTTTGTGGAGTTTGCGGGCAAAGTGCCCTTCTACGGCGCACTTGTAGTCTGCCTCGACGACCCTATGGTTCGCAGCATTCTCCCCAAGATTGCGCGTCGTACGCTCACCTATGGCTTGACGCCACAGGCCCAACTGCGTGCTATCGACATCGTCACCGACGGGATGAGCAGCCGCTTCCACGTACAACTCAACCGCGAGGACCTCGGAGAGGTGAAGTTGCAGGTTCCCGGCGAGCACAACGTCCGCAATGCCCTTGGCGCCATCGGCATCGGTTTGGAACTCGGCATGTCGTTTGCGGACATCGCTCGAGGCATTTCCCGTTTTTCGGGAGTGATGCGGCGCTTCCAAGTGAAAGGTACTGCACAAGGCGTGGTAGTGATCGACGATTACGCCCACCACCCAACCGAAGTGCAGGCCACCTTGCAGGCAGCACGCTCAGGATGGAGAGAAAGTCGCATCATCGCCGTATTCCAACCACACCTGTTTTCGCGCACACGAGACCTATACAACGAGTTTGGCAGTTCCTTTTTCGACGCAGACGTTTTGGTCGTCACCGATGTATACCCGTCGCGCGAACAGCCCATCGAAGGGATTTCTGGCAAATTGATTGCCGACACGGCATCCGACTTTGGTCACCGTAACGTGATGTATGTACCCGACAAGAAGGACGTGCCGTCTCATCTAAAATCCCTGGCGCAACCTGGAGATGTTGTGATCACTATGGGAGCCGGCGATATCTACCGATACGGAGAAGCATTCTTGAACGATTTGCACCAAGGAAAGGAAGCCAGCAGCAACTGATGGATCTCACACGCCTCCATAGCAACTTTTCGGGCAAGGTTCTGATCGACGAACCCCTGTCAAGCCATACGTGGCTCAAGATAGGCGGTCCTGCCGATCTGTTCCTGATTCCTGCCACGAAGGAGGACGTGATTCAGGCCGTGAGTTATTGTCTCGCAGAGGGCATACCCTATACCATCCTCGGCAGTGGCTCCAACGTGTTGGTTGGAGACGGGGGCATTCGTGGCGCCGTAATTGCCATCCATCGGACGCTCGACTATATGTCGGTGCACGGCGACACCGTACGTGCCGGCGCAGGGGTGAATGTGCCCAAGTTTGTCGTCGACCTGCTCAAAGAGGGTTTCACTGGCATGGAGGGATTGGGAGGCATACCAGGATCGTTGGGGGGGGCCATCATCATGAACGCCGGTGCTTACGGCACCGAAATATTCGAGTTCGTGACGGATGTGGAGCTGATCCGAAACGGCAAGGCCATCACGCTGCAACGGAATCAGATCTTCTACACGTACAGGGGCACCGATCTGACCAAAGACATCATTCTCGAGGTCGGATTCAGATTTGAACGGGGAGATATTGAGGCTGCAAAGGAGCGGAGGAAGGAACTGCTTGCGAAACGGAAAGGCAGCCAACCCCTCGACCGTCCAAATGCCGGGAGCATCTTCAAAAATCCGCCTGGTGATTTCGCGGGCAGGCTGATCGAAGCGTCCGGACTGAAAGGCACCCGTGTGGGTGACGCCGTCGTTTCGGAGAAACATGCGAACTTCCTGGTTAACGATGGCAATGCCACCGCTCGCGACATGATGCGGCTTATCAAAATGGTGAGCGATCGCGTAAAGGCCGACCATGGCGTTGAACTTGAGCTTGAGGTCAAACTGCTTGGGGAGGGCTTCGATGGCTGATGCGCGTCTGAGACAAATCGACCTCTTCGAGAACTTGCCCGAACCGACCGTGAAGCCGGCTCCCACACCGCGCCGCAAACGTGTCGAACCTGAATCAGTGCCAGCACCGGGTTCGAATGCCACGCGCAGGGCCCCGACAATGGATGGCACCAAGGCGACTCCAACGCGCGGCTTCCGCCTGCGATACCTGCTGCTTGTGCTCATCGCCGGAGCTGCCATAACCGCATGGAGTTGGTATGCCAGCAGAATGACGGAAATCACAACCGTGCAGGTGAGCCAAAACTATTTCACGAACGAGTCGACCATCATCTCGCAAGCCGCGATTGCAAGTGGCACCCCCGCCGACAGCCTTGTCTATGTGGACATCATCCGAAATATTGAACGTCTTCCTTATGTTCGTGAGGCCGAATTGGTGCCGATTCCACCGTCCACCATACTCATACGCGTCGAGGAGCGCCGCCCCATCGGGCTCATCAAGCAAGGCAACCTCGTTCGGTACGTCGATCGTGATGGCGTCATCTTGCCTGTAGTTGAGGGCAAGGCGGTTGAAGTCCCCCTCTTGTACGGGTTGACACTACCTGCTGGACGCGACACGCTCACATCGCCGGCATTTCGGGCCATGGGCCAGTTCCTGGAGATTATTGAACGAAACGACATGGCCTAGATCACCCTGTCGGATGTCGCCTGGGAGCCGGGAACCGGCATCGTTGCGGCAACGGGCGACTACGGCACACGGCTCATCTTCGGAACCGACGACTATGAGACCAAACTGCGCTCATGGCAGGCATTTTACGCCCAAGTCGTGCCGAAGGCGGGTCTCGAACCATTCACGCGCATCGACTTCCGCTATCGGGGTCAGATCGTGACGGAGAGGAGCCCATTATGAAACATCGAATGAACATCTATCAAATATTAACCCTGCAATCTGGATCGCTGACATGGAAGAACGCATTGTAGTAGGCTTGGACATCGGCACCACGAAGGTTTGCGCCGTCGTGGCATCGATGAACGAAGACAACCAGGTGAACATCCTGGGCTTGGGAAAGGCCCCAAGCGACGGCTTGAATCGCGGGGTCGTGGTGAACATTGACAGGACGGTGAATGCGATCCGCACCGCCATCGAGCAGGCCGAACACGCATCCGGTGTGGACGTGAAATCTGTGAATGTGGGCATAGCCGGCGATCACATCCGCAGCCTTCGCAGCAAGGGCGTGATCACCATCACCAATCGCGACAACGAGATCACGCCGCAGGATGTCGATCGCCTCATCGAAGACTGCCAGCGCATCATGCTGCCAACCGACCAACAGATCTTGCATGTGATACCGCAGGAGTTCATCGTGGATGGCCAAGACGGCATCAACGACCCCATCGGCATGAGCGGCATGCGCATGGAGGCCGAAGTGCATATTGTGACGGGGTTGGTTTCGGCGGCCAAAAATCTGTACCGCTGTGTAGAGAAGGCTGGGTACCAAGTTGCCGACATCATCCTCGAGCCTTTGGCATCGTCGTACGCCGTGCTCGACGAACAGGAGAAAGAGGCAGGCGTCATCTTGGTGGACATAGGTGGGGGCACCACCGACATCGCCATCTTTCATGACAACACGATCCGTCACACGGCGGTCATCGCCATCGCGGGCCAGAAGGTGACCGACGACATCCGCATCGGCTTGGGTGTTCTCGAAGAACAGGCCGTCAAGCTCAAGCATGAGCATGGTCTCGCATTCATGCCGTTGGTCGAAAAAGAGGAGATTATCGTCGTACCGGGCATTTCCGGACGTCAACCGAAGGAAATTAAAAAGAGCATCTTGGCGCAGATCATCCAGGCTCGAATGGAGGAAATTCTGGAGATCGTGGCCTACGAAATTAAGCGAAGCAAATATGCCGATAAGTTAAGCGCCGGTGTCGTTTTCAGCGGCGGTGGTGCCTTGGTTCAAGGGCTTCCGGAGCTGGCACAGGAGGTTTTTGGCATGGATGCAAAAATCGGCTTCCCCTATCGAATCAAGGGCGGATTAGTCAACGAAGTAAAAAGCCCCATCTATGCCACATCCGTCGGCCTTGTGATGCACGCGCTCACGCAGCGGCCACAGCTGGAGCCGGTCGAGTCGAGGGATCATAAATCGGCGGGGATGCAACAGTTCATGGGTCGCCTCGGCGAGCGCATGAAGGGCTGGTTCAAGGAATTCTAGAGAGCAAGAAGACAACCATAAGCAATAAACAGGAGCAACCAATGCACAACTCACATAAATCAAGTTTTGCCTTTGATGCACAAAGTCAAGACATCGCAAAAATCCGAGTGATCGGCGTCGGCGGCGGCGGCGGCAATGCCATCAACAACATGATTGCCAAAGGGCTGACTAATGTCGAATACATCGCGTTGAACACCGACGCCCAGGCGCTGAAAACGAATCATGCCGACACGCTCATCCAAGTGGGTTCGGCGCTTACGAACGGCCTTGGTGCTGGTGCGCGTCCAGAGATCGGCCGCGAAGCCGTCGAGGAGAACCGCCATGAGATCGAGGAGAAAATCGAAGGTGCCGACATGGTGTTCGTGACCGCCGGGATGGGTGGTGGAACAGGAACCGGTGGCGCACCGATCGTGGCCAGCATCGCCAAACGCAAGGGCATCCTCACCGTTGCCGTGGTGACCACGCCATTTGCCTGCGAGGGACGCATCCGCATGAAATACGCCCTCGAGGGCATCAAGGAGATGGAAAAAGCATGCGATACGGTGATCGTGATCCCGAACGAGAAGCTGCTCGACATCTCTGACGAAGACACTACCCTCATGGACGCCTTCGACAAGGCCAATGAAGTGCTGTACAACGCCACACGCGGTATATCCGACCTGATTCTGAATCCAGGTCTGATCAACCTCGACTTCGCGGACGTCCGTACCACGATGCAGGACGGCGGTGCCGCCATCATGGGATCGGCTGTGGCCAAGGGTCCGGATCGTGCCGAAATCGCAGCCCGCGAGGCACTCAACTCGCCGCTGCTGGACGATGTGAGCATCCGAGGCGCACGCAACGTGCTGGTCAATATCTCGGCTGGTGCCAACCTGAAGATGCGAGAGACCACTACGGCAACGAAGATCATCCAGCAAGAGGCCGGCGAGGAGGCCGAAATCATCTTGGGTACCGTGCTCGACGAAACCTATGGCGACGAAATGCGCATCACGGTCATCGCCACGGGCTTTGACGTATCGATGGACAAGCGCCAAGGCAAGCTGCATGCATCCGCCGTTGCATCCCGGCTCCCTGGTTTTGCCATTCCTGAAGACATGACCCAACAGCGCACGGCAGCAACGTACGAAACGCGCGAAATGCCGGCTACCGAGACACAGGTGGCTTCGGCAGGCAATACAAGCTCATCGATGTTGCCTCGCGTTAATGAACGGCCAATGCGCGATAATTCGACAGGCAATCCGTTTGCCAACACGCCTCGCTACAAAGGCGAGACCAACCTTCGCAACTTGGATTCGCCGGCCATCCATCGCCGTGAGACCCTCACGTTGCGTAAGGAGGAAGAGCCGATGCAGGAGGCGCAGGCTCAGTCCATGACGGGCACGGACAACGCCCGCCCGACGCGCAACATCCTCCTCAACAACCGCGAGGAGCGCATCGACAAATCGAACTCAGACCAACCTGCCTTCCTCCGTAAGGTGATGGACTGATTCTCGTACCGTTTCTAGAAGTATTGCTTATGGGCCCGGCTTCATCCTCGGATGGAGCCGGGTTTTTTTATGGGATCAAGAAGTCCCACCATAACTTAAGTCCTAAAAGCACCGCGAGAACGCCAAATATCTGCTGAAGACGTTTTCGGTTCACATGCACCGCAATGCGCAACCCAAACAGTGCCCCTGCAAAGCTTCCAATCACGAGGGGCAGTGCTGCACCTAGGTCGACGAAGCCAAGCGTGTACGCAGTTATCCCTTTTCCTGCATCTAAAATCGCAAGTTGGAACCAGCCAGCCAATGCCAGTATTACCACCACGACCGACGACATGGCAGTGACTTTGCGAATGTGCTGGTGATAGAGCAAGGTCATGAGTGGCACCACTACGATGCCGCCGCCGATGCCGACGAGGCTCGACACCAAACCGGCCAATCCGCCAACGAGGGCAAAGTTGCCAACCCCAAGCACAGTTGGCTTATGCTGACGCTTTGTTTCAATGCTCCGCTTGTTGTACGCAAAAAAACGCCACGCGGTATAGAACAGTACCAAGCTGAACAAGACGGCGAAAGGGCCACGATCGTAGTACCCCGAATTGACGATCTGCTGAGCCACCCAAGTGCCGGCAACCCCGAACAGCGACAGCCATAGCGCCTCGCGCATGAACAGCCTGAATTTGTGCATCTGCGGAACCACGCTGCTCAAGGCCGACGTGAAACTGCAGAACAGCGATGTGCCGATAGTCCATTTCACGGGCTCTTCAACCCCGTAAAACTGGAACAGGTAAAACATGACCGGTGTGAAGATCATGCCGCCACCAATGCCCAGTAGACCCGACAGGATACCGGCCACAAAGCCCAAAACGAGCATGATCACGAATTCCATCAGCCAATATATGCTAAGGGGAACGCACCGGCGCGACGGATGACCACCAACGTCATGTCATCGTGTTGTGGTGCCCGTCCGACGAATTTGGCCACATCCTTGTCAATTTCATCCATAATCACCGATGAGGACTCCTTCTGTATCTCACGAAGCTGCCCGAGCAGACGATGATCGCCGTACATTTCACGCTTCAGGTTCATGGCTTCGGTAATGCCGTCGGTATACAGGCAAATAAACCCGTCTTCTGGAAGGATAATCTTAGTCGTGCGGATGTGTGCATGAAAACGGTCGTCGGCGATCAGACCGATTCCCAAGCCAGGAGATGGAATATGCCTTGGATTGGCATCGCCAGTTGGCTTGAAAATCAAAGGATTATGACCTGCGCGTGCAAAAGAAAACTCACCCGTGGCAGGATCCAAGATGCCGTATAGCATCGTCACAAAGATGCCCTTCTCGGCATTACGCACAAACAGACGGTTGATTTCGCACAGGATGTCCGCCGGATCGTCGATACGCTCGCTGAGGCTTTGCACAAACCCCTTTATCAATGTCATGTAAAATGCCGCCTGAATGCCTTTGCCACTCACGTCGCCGATAATGACGGCCATTTTCCCGTCTTCGAGCGGTATGAAATCATAGAAATCACCCCCCGTGTCGAATGCAGGACGGCAATGTGCAGCAATGTCATAATGCAAGATCTCCGGCGTGGCAGTCGGAAGGAAACTGAGCTGCACATTGCGCGCGATTTCAAGCTCGCGCTCCATCCGCTCACGGCTTGAAAGTTCCGCCACGTACGATGGTACATACTCGGGTATCTCATCCAATTCCTGTCCGGTGGCCACTGCCGTAATGCCAAAGGCAAATAAAGCGAGAATTACCGCACCCAGAATCATCGACATCCCAAGGTCGGGAGAAGTGTGGAGCATCCAACCCGACATGCCATCCCACATGATGTAATAGACAAACAAACCAATGAGAACCGTGGCAAACCCATACAAGCGGTACAACGTGAGCAGGATGGCCATCGTGACCAAACCGATGAGCACATTGCCCCAGAGCGGATCTACGCTTACTGGCGAAATGCCCAATAACAGACCACCTATCGCCACCACCACGTAGACGAATGGCCATTTAGGTTTCACAATCCATGCAAACCCACCAAGGCCCAACAGAACCAGGTAACTATAGACAAGGCTGAAGAATCCGGATTTTGCGATGACCTCCATGGCAGGCCATGTTGTGGCATGCACATTGAATACAGGGTCGCTGGAAGTGAAATGCAAATGCAAGTCGGGGATCAATGTCATGGGAAGCAGTGCAAATCCCGCCATGACCACTCCAGCGGACACACCGCGAATCAGCGCCATCCCGACGGCCCTGTTGAAGAAGAAGCCGCGCTTCAACAGATCAAGCGTCTTGAGCTGATCGAAACCCGAGGTCCTGGCCAACGATTCGCCAGAACCCGATATCACGAAGGTGAGAAGGGCTGCTCCGGCTCCAACCGCGATGAGGGTTGGAATGATGGATAGCACATTGGCCGAAAATCCGCCCGGTATGTACTGGCTCGAATAGATGAACCGAAGCAGTATCATCACATCCGCAAACAATCCTGCCAGGATGGCATCAGTCAGTGCAAATTTGAGATCGATGAGCCTTGCATCCAATCGCCTGATCATTACGATAAGCAAACTGAGCAACAAGACGGCAAAGGCGACAACTGTGACAAGCTCCATGATATCATTGTCGCCCAGATGCTGCGTGGCATTCGAGTGTTGTTTCGTCACAGCTAGGCTCTGCAGTGCGCCGTAGGGGTGTACGGTTGCATCCACACTCACCGACCAATGATGCAATGTGTCGCGTACGGCATAACGCACCTTCGCCAGAGAGTTTGTGATAGACATCACCGTATCCACCCGCATCACCATTTCAGACCAGATCGTACGACGCAGATGGTAATCGGCCAGACGAAGCACTTCGGCCCGATTAAGGTCGTAATTGAGACCCTGTGCAACCGACCACTCAGGTCCAGGTGTATCGGGTATGACCGCATCGGCAGGATCCACGTTCCTGAATGTGGCGATGTTGAAACCCATGTTTCTCACCAACATCGAATCTGGTACTCCGGCAGGTATTTGATGCGTCCAACCTGGGGTCAACCCGTCAGACCGTAAATACCTCAGTGCAGGTTTTACAGGGATTGGAATCAGATCATTCACTTCGAGCGACAAGACGGATCCGTCGGTAGTCATCACCACAACAAACTTGACACGGTTGCTCCCCTCGATGACGGCACCCCGTCCGTTCAGCGAAATATTCATGCTGCCGTCTTCAAAGCCCACGGCATCATCGCCCCTGGGCATTACCCAGCTCACACGGTATGAATATGGTTTCAAGACTTCATACTTCGCGGAAAGCTCACTATCGGTGAATGCACGTCGACTATAGACGTCTTGCAGGTCGTTCACAACATCAGGCTCGCGGATAATCTCGACAACCGGGATGAGACCCTCGGTGGTATATCCGCTTCGACCAATGTAATCGCTCGCAATTTGGGCGGCTTTCGTTTCGACAATGCGCCGATTGATGTAACGGTCGGGGTGAACAGACGGCACCAGCCAGAAATAGCTGACCAGTGCTGTCACAGCCACAACTAAAAGCAGTAAATCCGGTAATTTAAATCGATTCTTCTGCACGATGGACACTAACAGACCCCATTTTTTTACGTGTGCAACATGGTAATACACAAACCTCGATGTTACACGAAATTCAAACGGTTAAGTTATGACTATGGTACGACTATCACACCGATTTTAATGCCCATCATCCTCTTTTTGACCACCTCTCATGGTTTTAAGCCTTTCATTAAGCGACTTCTCCCGGCCCTGATCTCCAGCCCTGTACCATGTTTGGCTTCTCAAGGATTCAGGAAGGTAGGGCTGATCGACCCAATGACCGGGATAATCATGAGGGTATTTGTAGTCTTTCGAGGGATTGTCGGATCGACGGTAGTGTGCCTCGAGTTTGTTCGCAGTCACATCTTTGAGATGTGGCGGAACGCCACCAACGCCGTGCTTTCGGATGTGGTCGGCCACCTCGAATACAGCTCCCGTCGAGTTGCTCTTGGGTGCAAGCGCACAGTAGAGCGCCGCGTGGGAGAGAAAATACCATCCCTCGGGCATGCCCACCTTCCTGAACGCCTCGTGCAACGACTGAATGAGCAGCAGACAACCGGGGTCGGCCAAGCCGACATCCTCAGAACTGAAGATGAGCATCCTCCTGAAAACAAAATTCGGATCCTCCCCGCTCTCGATGAGTGCAGACATCCAATAAAGGGCAGCATCTGGATCGGACCCTCGCATCGACTTGATGAAGGCGGATGCAAAGTGATAGTGCTCGTTACCCGTCCGGTCAAATTTGAGCACCCGTTTCGGCACGGCCTGCTTCACCTGCTCAAGTGAGACGCGGCGGATGCCTGCTTCGCCTGGCGTCGTTGTCATGACGGCCGTTTCAAGCGCGTTTAGCGCGTTTCGGATGTCACCACCTGCAATTTCAGCCAAGTAGCGGATGGCCTCGACTTCAACTTCAGGTTTGAATCTTGCCAATCCCCGCTCCTCATCACCAATCGCCCGCTCGATTAGATTTGTAATGTCGTCGACCGAGTAAGGATACAGCTCAAACAGCTGGCACCTCGACAGTAAGGGACCCACCAACGCATAGAACGGGTTTTCGGTTGTGGCCCCGATCAACGTCAACAACCCCGATTCAAGATGCGGCAGGAGAGCATCCTGTTGGGCTTTGTTCCATCGGTGGATTTCGTCAACGAACAGCAGTGTCCTTCTGCCTGTGGAGTGTGCCTCGGCTCGTGCCAGCTCAACCACCGTCTTGAGGTCCTTCACGCCGTCGAGCACGGCATTCAACCGCAAAAAACGAGCGTTGATCTCGTTCGAGATCACGTGTGCCAATGTCGTTTTACCTGAGCTGGGTGGCCCGTAAAAAATTACGGAACCAATTACCTGCTCTTCGATCATCCGTCGCAGAAGCTTCCCCTCGCCGATAACATGCCTCTGACCCGCATACTCGTCTAATGACGCCGGACGCATCCGCGTCGCGAGAGGCGCAAACTTGGAGACCGGGTCGGGCCGGCCGATGTCCGTGTCGCCAAATAGATCCATGTGTCAGAGCGGGAGGTTGTCGTGCTTCTTG
>CAYZWQ010000043.1:0-16572 GCA_964481355.1 uncultured Chitinophagales bacterium | reverse complement strand
AAGACTTCCGCACGAACGACATCCGACACAATGGTAAATTCAACGGTCTGATGATCGAAGGCGTGATTGCATTCTAAATGACAAAATGATTCACATTCTCAACATCGCACTTCTTTTCCTTCTTGTCCTTCAGATCGACCCCGTCGGGAAAGCCAACTTGGTGATCCAGGGTCAACGGGTGGTGGTCAGCGGGCAGACTTCGGTCGGGGGATTCAAGTGCGTGTTCGAGAATGAATCCACAGGAGAGACGGTAGCGGTTCAGGGTGGCTCCCAAAACGGGGCCACCCTGCTCCTTTTATCCATACCGGTGAAAGATTTTGGATGTGGTAACTTTCTGCTGAACCGCGATTTTCAGAAGACCTTGAAGGTGTCGGAGCATCCCGTGATTGTGGTGGACGTGCTCCAGTTGGAATTTAATGGAAAAGAATACCTGGGCAAGATCGATCTGACCGTTGCGGGCAAACGCAAGAGCCTCGACAATGTGCAGTTCCGCAACTTTACAGACCGCAAGGACAATATGCTCAGGGCCGACATCGAACTGAAGATGTCGGAGTGGGGGTTGACCCCGCCGTCCCGTTTTGGTGGACTCATCACCGTAGATGAGGACCTCCACATCGTCGTAGATCTGATGCTGTAGGGAGGCATCACGACTACTGGTGCCCAGACGTATGTGCGTCTCGTAGCACGACGGCAACAATCATCAACCTTACCGCGCCATGAATCCGCCGTCGACGAGCATGATTGCTCCGATGGTGCTGGCAGATTCGTCGGAAGCCAAATAGGCTGCCATGGCGGCGACCTCCGATGGTTCAACAAGACGGCCGTGCGCCTGACGGTCGCGCATCTTTTGGCGGGCGGCTTCCGGATCGGGAAGTGTGGCGGTGATGCGCTGCACCCAGGGAGTGTTCACGGTTCCCGGTGCGATGGCGTTGATGCGAATGCCCTCCATGGCATGATCAATCGCCGCAGCCTTTGTGAGGGTGGCAACACCGCCTTTTGCGGCGCAATAGGCGGCTCGGTCGTAAAGGCCGGCGAGACCGCCGATACTGCTCATGTTGATGATGCTGCCGGATCCCTGCTTGCGCATGTGCGGAATGGCATACTTCATACCCAGGAAGACGCCCTTCAGATTCACGGACACCACTTTGTCGAAATCTTCCTCTGTCGTATCGACTACGTTTGCAGCCACCCCCAGCCCGGCATTGTTCACCAAGACGTCTACCCTCCCAAATTGTGCAACTGCTCCGTCGATCATCGACTTGACTGATTCGGCTGATGTCACATCCACGTTCCACGCGGTTGCATGGTCACCGAGCCGATTGGCCTCAATCTCGGCTTGCTCCCTGTTCACGTCGGCGATGATTACACGGGCGCCTTCAGCCAGATAGCGTTCGGCGATGGCCAGTCCGATACCGTTGGCTGCGCCTGTGATGACGCATACTTTTCCCTCAAGCCGCTTCATGCAGGTACGATTGGGTTGTTCAACTCGCCGATATTCTCGATCCATGTGCGCATCGTGTCGCCCGGACGCAAATACACGGGAGGCTTGCGACTGAAACCCACACCAGCCGGCGTACCTGTTGCAATAATGTCGCCAGGGTGGAGCGTGAACGATTTCGAAAGCTCACTGATAAGTACAGCCGCGCCGAAAATCATGTTCTGCGTGCTGTCGTTCTGCAGATCGACCCCGTTTACCTGACATCCCAGACGGAGATTCTGAGGATCCGGAATTTCGTCGGCGGTCACTATGATCGGCCCCATCGGGCAGAAGGTGTCCAGCGACTTGCCCCGAACCCATTGCTTGTCGGCAAACTGGATGTCTCTGGCCGACACGTCGTTAATGACGGTGTATCCAAATACGTGGCTCATGGCGTCTTCCAATCGGACGTTGTGGGCAGCTTTGCCGATCACGATCCCAAGCTCAACCTCGTAGTCGACTTCTCTTGTCAACGCCTCCGGGATGCGTACCGGGTCAGTCGGGCCGGTGATGCTGCTGTTGAACTTAGTGAAAAGTAGCGGTGTTTTGGGGAGTTCCATGTTAGACTCCGCCGCATGGTCGACATAATTGAGGCCGATGGCGATCAACTTGCCCGGATTGTAGTAGGGTGCGTCGAAAGCCGATGGGTCAGGCATTGGATCTGGGGTGACACCATGGGAGGCCGCCTGGATCATGTGAAGCTCATAGGGATCTGATTGCACCAGTTCCAACAACGAACCGGAAAAACCCAGCCGGGATAATGGGCTCACGCCGTTGTGGTGCAACAGCACCGCTGTCTTGTCTTTTAATGTTCCGAAACGCATATAAGAAGGTAAAGTAGTTAGTAGTTAGTGGTATTTTGCTCAATGCTCAATGCTCAATGCTCAATGCTCAATGTCAAAGTCCGAACCTGAAGCCAAATGCATAGCGGATTCTTACTGGCTTGTCCGTTCCCAGCTCGATCGCTGTCGGATAACCCAATTCGGACAGAGGGTTTGCATCTATCGATGCCCGGTGCCCCAGGTGAAAATACGAGCAGCATTCCTCGATACCAAGCACATGGGTATGACGGCTGTTCCATGGCGCATACTTCCGTCCGCCATTGCTCATCCATAAAGTGGTTCCAGGTAGCGTTGCGACATCTTTCTCGGCAAAGAACATCCAATCTTCCTCCCTGCAGACGGCCGTGACCCAGCCTTTCTCCAAATCTTTGCGCGAGCGCAGCATCACGATGTCTTCGTGATGATCGAGTGTCGGGTACACGCTCAGATCGGCGATGCTTCCGTCAGACAGGGGTGTCTGCTCAAGTTTCTCGAACGTCTTACCGTATGCCAACAGCGATCGTCCCAAAACAGGGTCCGCTTCTACGGGATCGGGAGGAGTGCCAATCCACTCGTATGGGGAGAATTTGAGCTCGATGGGGGCATTTGCCTTCAGCATAAGGTGATGGGCCACAGGGATGCGGCCGCTTCCTCCCTCAAATACATGCTCCTGGTAAACCATGGGCTCGCCGGGCTCCAGCCAGACGTGCTTGTGTACCGTTGCTCCGTTCACGGTGCCATCCAACACCCAGTGGCCGGCGTCGTCGCGTATGTCGATGGTGATCCACCGGCGGTTGGCGGTAGCCCCATGTGGACGCCCCTCGAATGGGTCCACATCGGCGGCGCCGAAAGGGGCGCAAAAGAAGTCGCCGCGCAGCTTGGCAAGCATAGGCGGGATGTCGTCGGACAATGTTTCGCCGATCCAAGGGGCGATATGGAGGGGGGCTTTGTTGCCGTCGATCTCAAGGTCGGATATGAAACCGCCTTGCAAATACACGCGAACGCTGACCCTGTCGGACCGTAATTCACGGTAATCTTCGATCAGGGTCATCGCACGGCCCACCATTTCCCGTCTTCATGACGCACATATCCCGCTGTTTCCATTTCGTGCAACTGAACTTGCAGCATGGCATACCCTCGGAATTCAAGTTGTCGGTTCATACGGTTGCAGACGTCCTTCCAAAGCGTCGTGAAGTCCACACCTGTTGCAGCCTCCAAGGTGTTCGATGCAATTTCGTCGATGAAATTACGCGTGTCGTGCACGGCCCTCATAGCCTGCTCGGCGTTCATGGCATCGTGGTGTGCGGCATAGACCATCTCGACGGAGCCGTCGTTGAGCATACGCTCAATTTTGTCGAGACTTGAATGGAACCCGCGAGCGGTCTGAAAGCCATGAAAAAAGGGTGTTTTGAGCGCCAGGAGCAAATCACCCATGAAGAGGCTTTTCGAACTCGTTTCATGAAAGGCGACCTCCTCCAACTTGTGCCCAGGAACGGCGATGGTGTGAAGTTCGATGTCGTCGCCGAGCCGAAAGACGTCGCCGTCGCGGATGAGCATGTCCACGTGCACTTCCTGGTCCATCACGCCGTTCACATCGTCGCGTTGATCGGGGGTGTAAGAGAGTGTCTTCTCGGGCAGGCAGAACTCCTGGTAGTGCGCCTCGTAGTCTTCGATCCAACGCAAAGCACCCGAAGCGGCAAACAGTGCACCTGTCTTCTGCTTTACAGCATAATTGCATCCGATGTGGTCGGCATGAGCATGGGTTATGAGCACAATCCTTGGGTTGCCGGCTCTGTCGCAGAGGTCCAACACGGCATCCTTCATCTGAACGATGCCCGTGTCGATGAGCACGCTATATTCGGATCCTTGCACCGCGTAGATGTGAAGCGGCACCCCCGGCATCAACACCTGTCCGGTCGTATGAATCTGTACCTTAGTTTTTGACATATCCGATGATTATTGTTCGTGATTGTTAATCATTGATCATGACTGCTCATGATTGCTCACGATTCACTGCCGCCCAATTCTTTTCGGGCATCACGGCGTACCAGTCTGGGCGGAGTGGGTCGCGGTCGTAAGGATAGCCGCCCACTTCCTTGAAGTATTCGGCATACCTGGCAACTTTGTCCATGTCGGGTTCCACACCCAGCCCAGGGCCATTTGGCAATTTGATGCACCCATTTCTGTAGGGAAGCTTCCCGCCCTTGAGGATGTCGTCGGTGAGCTGATGGTAGTGCGCGTCGGCCGCAAAACTCAGATTCGGGATGGCCGCACCCAGGTGCAGCATGGTTGCCAATTGGATGCCGAGCTCACCCGAACTGTGCACCGCCGTGCCCCATTGGAAGGTCTCGAGCACTTGCGCCGCTCGCCACGCCTGGCGGAGTCCGCCCCAGAAGGTGGTGTCGAGCAGCACGACATCGACCGAGACCGTGCGGATGTTGGCGGCCAGCTGTTCGAAATTGATCACGACCGTGTTGGTCGCAGTTGGAATTCGCACGAAATGGCGGACGCGCCTCATGCCTTCCAATCCGAAGCATGGATCTTCGTAATAGTCGTTGTTGAGGTGCTCAATGGCCTTTCCCACACGGATGGCCTCTTCCGTACTCCAGACGCTGTTGGGGTCGAGTCGGAGACGTGCATCCGGGAACGCGTCTGCCAGTGCACGATACACTTCGATGTCGTGGTCTGGACGGAAGACTCCTCCCTTGAGTTTGTGCGTCTTGAAACCATATCTGGCTACGAGGTCTTTTGCATGAGCCACCATTTCGTCGGCGGTGGACTCGCCACCAAGACCCGTTTTGTCGTCGGTACCCCGGTAAAAGAGATAGCTTGCAAACGGGATTTCTTCGCGCAGCGATCCGCCGAGAAGATCGCAAGCCCTCACGCCGAGCAGCTTGCCGGTGAGGTCCATGCATGCGAATTCGATGGCGGCGTGCAGCTGGTACCGGTAATTGTACAGCGATCCGACCGGATTCATGATTTTCCAGCGCAACTGCTCGAGCTGCGAAGGGTCGTGCCCGATGAGATATGGCTTCAACGCATTCACCGCGTCCTGCGCCGAAGCTCCCCCGCCACCCATTTCACCCCATCCCACAAGGCCCTGGTCGGTGTGGATTTCGACCAGCGTGCGCACAAAACGCCCCCAATGGGAGCCGTTCGCATGGCGCAAAGGTGCCTCCAGGGGTACGGCCACGGTGGTCGCCTTGAGGTCGGTGATGTATTGGCGGCGCATCAGTCCTCCTTGGGTGACCCTGCGATAGGCAGCAACAGTCCGCCGTCGGCGATGAGCATCGAACCGGTTACGAAGGAGGCTGCCGGCGAGGCGAGGAAGGCCACCACCTCGGCGATCTCGCGCGGGGTGCCAATGCGGCCGAGCGGATGCATGTTGTCGAGCACCTTCCAAAGCTTGTCGGGATCTGCATCCATGCTCACCGTCTTCTCGAGCATGGGGGTGCGCACCGACCCGGGTGCCACCCCGTTCACCCTCACGCCAAACTCGGCGAGGTCGAGCGCCATGGCGCGGACGAAACCGACCAGGGCATGCTTCGATGTGGTGTAGGCCAACACGTTTTTCTGGGTGGCATAACCCTGCACGGAAGACATGATCACGATGCTGCCCCTCGACGCTTTCAGGTGGGGGATGGCCGCCTTCGAGCACAAGAACATGCTCTTCAGGTTCACGTCGAGCACCTCGTCCCATCCCTCCTCGGTGGTGGTGTCGATGGTGCCGTAACGCTGGATGCCGGCATTGCAGCTCAGGGCGTCGATCCGACCGAAATCGTCGACGATACGCCTGAACACGTCGTTTACCTGGCCAGAATGTGACACATCCGCCTGGTAAAAGGCAGACTTGACGCCGCTTGCGCCGATTTTATTGGCAACGTTGATGCCTACGTGGGCATCGCGGTCGATGATGGCAACTTGGTAGCCCCTTTCGGCCATCAATCTGGCGACTCCCTCGCCGATGCCGCGTCCACCGCCTGTCACGACCACGACCGGGCTTACGTCAAGATGTTGTGTAGGTGTCATCTTTGTTTCGAAATGTATAGGTACATAAAAACAATATGTTCAATCGATTCGACAAGCTTGTTCATACTAAAGAAATCGCTTTTCTGATTAATATGAATGGATCTTGTTAAAATAAGCATCGGTGCTTGACATGGACAATGTCCTGATTTACTTTCTCCAAAACAATATATGTCTGAACATATGGACAAACCATATCAAACGAGGAAAATCATCCAAAACCAACGTCAAGCACCATGATTCGTGCGCTAAATCACGATAGCTACATTCCGCTCTATCTGCAAGCCGAAATGATGATTCGTGAGCTCATACAGCAGCAGGAGTATCAGGAAGGCAAGCTTCTCCCTGACGAAGTGACCATGGCGGAATTGATGGGAGTGTCGCGCAACACGGTTCGCCAGGCGATGGACCGTCTGGTTTATGATGGTGTGATCACACGGAAGAAGGGGGTGGGCACGAAAGTTGCCTTCAAGTCGGTGACTACCCATCTGGACAACTGGCACAGCTTTACCCACGAGATGTCCGATCAGGGCATCCCCTTCGAGAATTTGGAGATCAACGTGAAGTGGGATACGCCACCGAAGGAGGTTGCGGCCTTTTTTGCAATTGATGGAAGGCGAACGGTGCTGCGGCTCGACCGCCTGCGCAGGCTCGACAAGGGGGGGCTCGTGTTCTTTACCTCATGGTTGCATCCCAGGCTCAGCTTGGATGGAACCGAAGACTATGTGAACACGCCGTTGTATGACCTCATCGAGACGTCCACAGGTCATGTACCGTCGATGAGCGAAGAGGAAATTGGCGCTCGTGGGGCCGACTCCCACGAGGCCAAAAAGATCCATGTGCGTCAGGGTGCCCATGTGTTGGTGCGCAAGCGCAAGGTGTTCGACGATCTCGACAGACCTATTGAATTCAACGTAGGCATCTATGATGCCGCGTTGTTCACCTATTCCATAAAAATTAAGCGGCACGAGACCGTACAAGTTGTCTGATGCTTGTCAAATCCACACATATCGCCTTCATCATCACGGCCGTGCTGCTTTTCGCATCGTGTGTCCGGCATAATGAGGCTTCAGGCGACAGGCAGAAGATCGAATATTGGTACTTGGCGGGTGCAAATGCCCAGGTGCCCGTCAGCGTCACGCTCTTCAACGAACGTCAGGACTCCATCGAAGTCGTGCCGGTTGCAATCCCATGGAAAGAGCATGAGAAGAAAGTGCTCACGGCCATTCTCAGCGGCAATCCGCCAGATCTGATCAACATGGTCACACCCATTTCGAAGTGGGCGTCACGGATGGCTTTGATGTCGATGGACAGTCTCCTGGTCGATGCATTGGTAACTGAGGGGGACTTTTTCACAGCAAATTGGAATGATGTGACGCATCAGGGCCGAGTTTTTGGTATGCCCATGTACACGGCAAGCTACGCCTTCTTTTACAACAAGGCCCATTTCAGGGAAGCGGGATTGGATCCGGAGCGACCTCCGCGTACGTGGGACGAGCTGCAGGCAATGGCGAAGCGCCTGGACGTGCGCGACGAAAATGGGCGCATCCGAAGACTGGGATTTCTTCCCGATTATGGCAATTTGCACATGCCGATGTTGATGGCTTGGCAGAATGGTGCCGAATTTGTACGTGGGGACACCGTCGTCATGATGCATAATCAACCGTTACTTGACGCCCTGGCATGGGTGCAGCAGTTTTACAGCGACTACGGACTCGACCAACTGCTCGGTTTCAGGGCAGGGTTGGGAATTGCGGACCAACACGGGTTCATTTCAGGGCGTTTGAGCATGATGCTGCTCGACAACACCTTCATCGACCAAATCGAGCGTTATGCGCCAAACCTCGAATTCGGTGTCTCCATCATACCCACTTGGGAGGGTCGAGAAACGGCAGGGTCGACAGGAACGTGGTGGGTGGGCATTCCACGTGGGGCAAAAAACGTGGAGGCAGCTTGGGCGTTCCTCCAGTTTGCAACCAGTGAGGAGTGTCAGACCTACGAAGCGCTTACAATGAAGGAGAATTTATTTCCTGCAAACAGGAAAACGCTAGAATCGGTCAGTTTCCTGAACGTTCATCCAACCCGGGAGGTGTTCGTCGAAATGTTGGGGCATGCCGTCTCGCCCGTCGTGGTACCGATGGCGCATGACGTGTTCTGGAGAGAGTACACAGTTGCGCGCGAGCAGACTTTCTACGGTCGGCAATCGCCCGAGACGGCCTTCACGATGGCCAGCATCAGAGTGCAGCGCGAGCTTCGCGAGGCCATCGATTATGACCGGTACGTACGGAACCACATGGATATCGACGCCCTCACGATACGGAGGCAACCGTGAGCACGGTGCAAACATCATCGCCTCCCGCCTACTTGCGTAAGCGCTCGCTGATCGGCTGGCTGTTCGTTTCGCCTTGGGTCATCGGGTTCCTGATCTTTGGCCTGTATCCCATGGCCATGTCGTTATGGTACAGCCTCACGCGTTACGACGTGCTCCGCATCCCGCAGTATGTAGGTCTGGCCAACTACAAACACCTGCTTTTCGATGATCCCGTTTTTTGGACCTCGGTATGGAACACGCTGTTTTATACGGGTGTGAGGGTTCCGCTCGCTATTGTCCTGTCGTTGGTGTTGGCGGTATTGGTGAATCAGGCCGTCCGCGGCGTGCGCTGGTTCAGGACGGCCTACTTCGTGCCGAGCATTGTCACAGGTGTGGTGTTGAGCGTGCTGTGGCTGTGGATCTTCAACCCGGAATATGGACTGATCAATGCCGCCCTTGTTCGCGTTGGAATCGATGGACCCCTGTGGTTGCAAGATCCCATCTGGTCGAAACCGGCATTGATCTTGATGAGCCTGTGGTCGGTCGGTGGACCCCGCATGCTCGTTTTTTTGGCCGCTCTGCAGGGAATTCAACCATCCCTTTATGAAGCCATTGAGCTCGACGGTGGAGGTTGGTGGGCCAAGTTCAGGCACGTGACCGTGCCGTCGTTGTCGCCCGTTTTGTTCCTTTGGGCCGTGCTTGAGGTGATCGGATCGCTCCAAGTATTCGTTGAAGCGTATGTCATGACCAGCGGTGGACCGTTGCAAAGTACGCTGTTTTACAATCTCTACCTGTACCAGAAGGCGTTCGACGACTTCGAGATGGGCTACGCCTCCGCAATGGCATGGATACTGCTCATCATAACGCTGGTAGCCACCTGGGCTCAAATTCGGGTCAGCAGGAAGTGGGTGCATTATGGTTGAGACGTTAAACAAAACCAGGCCGGCGTCAGTTGGGCGCAGCCTCAAAGCCGTCGCCAGCTACACCTTATTGGCGGTGTTGGCACTCGTGTTCGTGTTGCCGTTGGTTTGGATGGTTTCCACATCGTTGAAGGCAGATCAGCAGATATTTACGATGCCCCCGCAATGGATTCCCGAAACCATCATGTGGGGCAACTATCTGCGCGTGCTCGAGGTGATGCCCTTTTGGACCTATCTGTTCAATTCCGTTGTCATTACCGGTCTTACCATTCTTGGCACCGTCTTGTCGGGATCGTTGGTTGCATATGCGTTTGGGTGCCTAGAGTGGCCCGGTCGCGACAAGCTCTTCATCCTCGTGCTTGCCACGATGATGTTGCCCATGCAGGTCACCATGATCCCGCTTTTTGTACTCTTTAAGGACATTGGATGGCTCAACACGATCAAGCCTCTGACAGTGCCGACATTTTTTGGCGGCGGCGCATTCACCATCTTCCTGTTGCGGCAGTTCTTCATGACCTTGCCCAAGAGTCTGTTTGATGCGGCCAGGATTGATGGATGTTCCGAAATCCGCATCTGGTGGTCCATAGTTCTGCCGCTTGCTCGTCCAGCCTTGGCTTCGGTCGCCATCCTGACCTTCATGTTCAGTTGGAACGACTTTTTGGGTCCGCTCATCTATCTCTCCGAGAAGATGCAGGGGACCCTCGCATTGGGCCTTGCAATGATGGTCGGCCAGCACCAGACCGATTGGGCGTTGCTGATGGCGGCATCCATATTGATGATGCTCCCCATCTTGTTGCTCTTCTTCTTTTTCCAACGATATTTCATCCAGGGCTTCACCATGAGCGGAATCAAGGAGTAATGATGAACAAAGCGTTGCACCTACCCCCACCCTTGTCCTTGCGTCAATCCTTGTCATTGCAATTGCTCTTCTTCTTGCTCTTGTTCTTGTTCTTGTTCTCGCCATCGCAACTTCACGCCCAGACTACCGGTAAGATATCCGGCCGTGTTGTGGATGCGTCAAACGGAGACCCTTTGCCGGGTGTGAATATTGTCATTGAAGGTACCTTGAAGGGTGTGCCGAGCGACGTTGACGGTTATTACACATTGCTTCAGGTTCAGCCGGGAACCTACAGTCTGAAATTTTCGATGGTTGGCTACTCTACGGTGATCGTACGTGATGTTGTTGTTCGCACGGGACTGACCACAACCATCGACGTACGACTCTCGGAGCAGCTAACCGAAATGGGAGAGGAGGTCATCGTCACGGCTGAGCGTCCAATCATCCAGAAGGACATCACTGCAAGCCTCCAGTACGTGGATGCCGTCAAACTGACCGCGTTGCCTGTGGCCGACGCCCGTGAGGGTCTGCTCGTGCAGGCCGGTCTGTTCCTGGATCCGATCCCTGTGGCAGGTGGACTCGGCTCGGCCGGACGCGGAGAGCAGCGCTATTCGGTGAGGGGTGGCGGGCAGGATGAGGTGAAATGGTTCATCGACGGCATCAGGACGGCGACCCTGGTGGCCGGCCGTGCTGACTGGGGCGGCTCGTTCACAAACATCAACATGGACATCATCAAGGAGGTCCAGCTCATGACGGGCGGATTCACGGCTGAGTATGGCGAAGCACAATCGGGTATCGTGAATGTGATCACCCGCGAGGGTGGCGACACCTTCAGCGGCAGCTTCAACTATCTGTACGGCCTGCCGGGTCAGAGGCATTTTGGCAACTACCTTTATGACCCTAATACACAGAAAGAATTACTGGATCACACCTTACCCGACGGCAGTTTAGACCCGGCATGGTGGACCCCGTTCCGTCAAGCCCAGGTGTACGATTACCGTGACATACCCGATCATACGTTGAATGCCAGCCTGGGTGGTCCATTGGGTTCGGTCGCAGGCAGGCCCGTCAACTTTTACGCCGCAACGCAGATCCGACAGCAGGCCTATGCGCTTCCTCGGCCGAGGGATGCACGCAACTCAGAGAACATATTCGCCAATTTCACCACAAAGGGCTCTGGTTGGAATCTTCGGCTGAACGCCATGTACAACCGGGACGCCCACTCCACGCTCCAGGAAAATGGAGATTTCACCTCACAAGCCAAGTATTATCGAGGTTGGGGATCATTGATCAACACCTACACATACACCACCGGTCTGCACTATACCAGGGTGCTGAATCCGAACCTGTTCTATGAAGGCAAGCTCAGTTATTACAGGGTGGAATACCGAGAATTACCCAGCACATTTACCGAACTCGGTAAGAGCGCGCAGCCGACCCTGTTCGGGTTCCAACGATTCGACGGCTATGAGGACGAGCCGTTCGACCAATTTGCCCCAATACGGAAATCTAGCATTGGCACGGGAGATGTGTCGCTCACCGCAGGCCTGCATTGGCAGGTTGACCGCAACAACCTGATCCGAACCGGTTTCGAAATTCGCCGGAATACCTACGCTGAGCGCTACGACTACCGCCTGACGTCGTACTCAACCGATGAAAGGCTGTGGCTGAACCGTGGGTTGCACGAAACCTTCCACCCGTGGCAAGTTGCCCTGTACGTGCAGGACAAGATGGAGTTTGATTCCATGATCCTAAATGTGGGGGTTCGCTATGACTACTTCAACCCTAACCGCGACTGGTTTGTGGCGAACAACTTGTTCAACAATGCCATCAATCCGGATTATGATGCCGCAACAGACCCTCAAAACACACAGATAGATGCGAACGGTAATCGCAAATACAGTTTTGAGAACGCCGTCAACAAACCCAGGGAGCGCTACCGCGACTTCCATATGGTGAGCCCGCGTTTCGGGGTCTCGTTCCCGATGTCGGTGAATACGCTGCTCCATTTCAACTATGGACATTTTTATCAGATGCCGGCCCTCGACCAGATGTTCGAGTTCAACTATTTCAGGCCGGTGTATATCGTTGACCGCATGAACGATGGGTTGAATGCGACGGGAACCATCCCGCACATTCCGTCGAACGACGGCGATCCGGAGCGTTTGGCCGCCTTCACGCGCGAACCGCTCAAACCCCAGAAGACGATCATGTTTGAAGTTGGGTTCAAGCAGAATTTTGGGGATGTGGCTGTGCTGGACGTCGTAGCCTACTACAAGGACGTATTCAATCAGACGGAGGAGCGTGTCGGCCTTTTCGACCGAGGTATTCGTGGATATGACCCGTTCCGTGACCGTGTGAATCCAAACCAAGCGTATGCGTCGTTCTTTTCGGGCGATTACGGCGACTCGAGAGGGTTCGAGGTCAATTTCCAGACGCTTTTCAGCAACTATTTCCGAATCGATGCCAATTACAGCTTCAGTCGGTCGACCGCAGGAAGAGCCAGCCCAAGGAATGTTATCCTCAATGAAGACGGCACGTACACCTACGAATGGGACACCGAGGTCAACAAGCGCATTCCGGTTGAGCGGAGTTTCAGCCGTCCGCACATCTTGAGGGTCAACATGAATGTGAACGGTGGAACGAAAGGCATCTTCCGTGATTTCAGTTCGAGTCTGTTCTACCGTTTTGTAAGTGGTCAGGCTTTCACCTACCTGCAGATTACAGATCCGGCCGACACCTACAACAATTACCGTTACCCGGCAAGCCACAATCTGGATTGGCGGTTAGAACGTGGCATTCATGTTGGGCCAGGTTCCGCCTCCGTGTACATGTTGGTAAGCAATGTGCTGAACACAAAGAATCTGCGATCATATGGCGATGTCATCTTTGATGCGGACGCAACGCGGCGCTTCGTCGAGGAAGGCTTTGTATCGCAGTCTGATGCGGGAGGATATGACCTCGGTTGGCAGAATTACTTCGAACCACGCCGTTTTCAGATAGGGGTGCGTTATGGTTTCTAAACAAAGCAAGCTCGCATTCCTCATAACGGCGCTCGTTGCCGCTTTTTTTGCATCAGCGGCTTTCTCACAAGTCAGAAACCCTGAATTCGAAATTCATAAGCGCGGAAACCTATGGGAGTCGGTGCGCGACGACGGAACCTTGGGGGCGCCAGATCCAAACAACCGGTTCCAAAATTTCCCCAGCTTGGATTGGCCCGGTGGTCCGACAGTGATGAGCAAGGACGATCAAAGGCACTACCGTGTTGCAGCAGGCCTTTGGATTGGTGGCAGACAGGCCAACGGAACATTGTTCATGGCCGAGCATGGGCCTTTTCAGAGTGTGAGCTCGGGCACGTACCAGCCGTTGGAACGGGTCGAAAATTTCATCGAACGCCCGGGGTACAATCCGGCTGAAGCGGAAGAGAAAATCACGGCCCGATTCACCACGGCAGCCGGACTTGAGGTGACCCGAATCAGCCGTACGTGGAGTTTTCGTCCCTTTACCAACGCCATCGTATATGAATATTTCGTCCGTAACACCGGTAGTCAAACCCTTACCGACGTTTTTGTCGGCTTCCCGAACCTGCTGAGACCGAGCTATCAGGACTTTGTCGTTCATAATGGCTGGGGTGACGACTTTAACAGGGCAGACGAACTTGTGCGGTTCGATCCTGCCCGCAAGATGATCTACACGTGGGATGACACGCCCAGCTTTGATCTGCCCCAGGATGTCGGCAACTATTGGCCATCGGCCAACGAATTGCGTACCACGGGTTATGCGGGCTATGCCGTGATGTACCACGATCCAGTCAAAGATGGACGTGCGCAACCGGCTGCGGCATTGTTTGCGCAGCTGTTGAACAACGAGCGTTTTTTCTCGGGAACTTCTGCCTCCACGGATGCTCTGTATCGACTGCTGAACGGCCAGGATACGTCGTTGCAGGCGAGCAACGACGATCGATTGTCGCCGTTCATGCTGATGTCGGTTGGTCCGTACGACCTTGCACCCGGTGCACAGGTTCGCATCGTTATCGGCGAGGCCGTGAATGGCATCCCCCAAAATGTGGCCATTCAAGGCCTCTCGCAGCAGTCGCGACTCACGGCAGGCCTCGATTCCCTGCGTCGCACCATCGACCGCACAAAGACATTGGTCGACAACAACTTCAGAGTTGGCAATGTGCCGCCGAGGGCACCTGCCATACGGATACTTCCTTCACCGGCGACCCAGTCGATCACGATCGACTGGGATCCGGTCGAAGATACCTGGGTAAATCCGATCGATCCTTCGATCACTTTCAGGGAGTATCGGGTCTATCGCAGCAACCGCTCGTTCATTGGGCCTTTCCAGCAGTTGGCGATCATACGTCCCGGCAGGGCGATCGACATCGCGCAATACTACGACGCCATCAATAACAAGTGGATCTACAATGACCGCAACATCAGCTTGGGTGCCGAGTACTTCTATGCGGTGACATCGGTCGACAACAAAGGGGTGGAGAGCTGGCTTACAAACCGGAACGAGTCTGGGGTGTCGGCCGTGAGACCGCCCACAGCCAACACGCTCGACGTGAAGGTGTTCCCGAATCCGTTCAAATTGGCTTCAGGCTTCCCAAACCGCAATCAGGACAACGACATCATTTGGACCAACATACCAGCCAAGTGCACCATCAGGGTTTACACGTCGAGTGGCGAATTGGTAGTCGAGCTCAAGCACGACAATCCGGTCAGTGGTCAGGCAGTGTGGTCCCAGTTGAGTGATGCGCGACAACGTCCGGCTCCCGGTATTTACTTTTGGAGTGTCGACTCCGAAGTGGGCACTGCAAGAGGAACGCTCGTAATCGTGAAATGACATGAAAAAGCGCATCCTCCACATACTGTCATTTCTGATACTTGTTACAACGCCGGCCTTGGCGCAGTATGATTTTGGGTTCAAGTTCTCGAAGGCGGGAAGTGCCGGGTTCCAGTTCCTCAAGATCGGAACGGGTGCCCGGGAGATCGGCATGGGAGAGGCCATGACGGCGGTCACCGACGACGTAAATGCCCTGTACTGGAATCCCGCCGGCTTGGCAAAGGTTGACCGACTCCAGATCGGAGCGCACCACAACGAGTGGTTGGTAGGTTCCACGCACAGTTCGGTCGCACTGGCACTTCCGATCCGCAGGATGG
This sequence comes from uncultured Chitinophagales bacterium, assembly GCA_964481355.1. Taxonomy (GTDB): domain Bacteria; phylum Bacteroidota; class Rhodothermia; order Balneolales; family CAYWCV01; genus CAYWCV01. The sequence continues at coordinate 1,011 of CAYZWQ010000043.1, read as the reverse complement.
TGTTGGGTGTGTCGTTGCTGTCGTTCGGTGTCGATTCCTTTGAGGAAACAACCGTTACCGAGCCCGATGGAACCGGAAGGATGGTGGATGCGGGCAATGTGATGGCCGGTTTGGCGATATCGCGCCGATTCACCGAGAGGTTGGTCATCGGCGGGCAACTGAAGTATGTGCACGAAACCCTCGACACGTACAGCCACGGAAATGTGCTCATGGACATTGGTACGCAGTATGACACCGGATTCAGAAATCTCCGCCTCGGTTTTTCGCTGCAACATTTTGGTCCTGACATGAAAGTTGCTGAGCAAACATTCCGCACGCCGTTGCTCTTCAGGTTGGGAGCCGCCGACGAAATGGTCGACAACGACAACCTCAGACTCACCCTCTCCGCCGAGCTGGTCCATCCGACCGACAACGTCGAGTGGGTGAACACCGGAGTGGAGCTCACGCTGATCAACGTCCTGACGATCAGGGGTGGCTACCGATTCTATGCAGACCAAATGAATGCCTCGGCAGGTTTTGGGCTGTTGACGCCCGACACGGCCCTCGGACGTCTCAAACTCGATTACGCCTGGGCACCTACAGGCACCGTTTTCGCAAATGTCCATCGATTCAGTGTGAGATTCAACCTGTGAGAAACCATCATATACATATCCTGTCGATCTTGCTTTTAGCTGTGCTTACGACACCCCGGGTGTCCGCACAAGCGCGTGTCCAAGTTGTCGACGTGCCACTGCCCCCAGATGGAGTGGTCGCAACATGGATGGTCAACGGGCCGTTTGAGCAGCCCATGGTTGGCTTCGGTGTTCCGTCCGATTTCGACCCTGTCGGCGAGGCGGGTATTCGACCGGTATGGAGCCAGATGTTCAGCCATGCCGATCAGCCGTGGTTTTTGCAATCGGTGCGCGAAGACGGCTTCCTCGATTTTAACGATATTGTGGGGTGGTCTCGAAGCATGGATGGCCTTGAAACGATTTGGTTTGCCGACGCCGCCTATGCGTACACGACAATCGT
>CAYZWQ010000042.1:0-16704 GCA_964481355.1 uncultured Chitinophagales bacterium | reverse complement strand
GTTTTTGCTGACTCCATTGCCATGTCGAGCCGTGCCTCTGCCATGAAGACCTTCTCGCGCACTTTATCGAGGGCTTCGTCGAACTGGTCGATGAGGCCTTGGGGATTGATTTGGTGAACGGCGTCCTTCAATTTTTTAACACGTTCGGCCTCGGCGAGCTTGTTTTTCAGCTCCTTAATTTTGAGGTAGTGCGCCTTGTACTCCTCTTTGAGTCGATTGCGTTCTTCTTCGCCGCTCATGGTGATTTCGATCAGGTTGTTTTGGTCTTGCCAAGTGACTTGCCACCCTCCGTGTCGGAGCCTTCGGTTTCTTTGTCGAGCAACGGCTTGGAAGTCTCCGTCTCGGTGTTCATTTCAAGCTTGAACTGCTTCACCAGCTCGCTGGCGCGCAGGCGTTCGGCATCGACTTCGATCTCCATGGTCTTGGTGTCGATGCTGTCGAGAGCAATCTCCATGCGGGCTTCGTTCTTGGCCGTTTGCTCGTTGATGCGGTTGAGCATCTCGTCGTGCGTCTGGTCCATTCCGCCCACCTCGAACTGCTCGAGTGTGTCGGCAATTTTTGCCTGCCATGCGGCGCGCTCGCTGGCACGCAGGGCCTCGCGGGCTTCACGAATCTTACGGTCTTTCTCACGCATGAATATCTTCTTCACCTGAAGCGCCTTTTCGTAGGCCTTTTTGGCAAAATCGAGCTGCTCTGAGATCGAAGTGAGCTGCTCACGGCTTTTTTCGAGCTGAAGCGCGTAGGTTTCGGCGATGTCGTCCCGACCGGCATGGATGGCACTCTTGATCTTGCTGGTGAGTTCCGTAATGCTCTTGGTGTATTTGTCGTGTTCCTTTTGCAGCAGAATCACGTTTGCACGAACGGTTGCGATATTCTCGTTCATGCGCGGAACTTGGTCGTTCAATTCACGGATGTTCTGCTCAAGAATGAGCTTCGGATCTTCGATGCTGCTTACCAATCCACCAAAAAGGGATTTTAATGCACGAACAAATCGTTTCCACATAGTGCCGAGAGATTATGATGTGAAGTTTGACGGTTGATTTCGCCGATTTTTGAGATCTACGATGAATATACCTTTTTGAACATTGTCATGCATACCAACTTTGTTGGCGGCACGGGCATCTGACGAAAGGTTTTTGGGGTGACAATACCTGTGTTTACCGTTTTTTTGACAAAATGTTACACTTTGGTCAAATTTCGCAGAATACATCCAGAAACGGCCATTTGGCGCCCGGATAACGGATGGCAGCATTGCTATACTCATCCCGGTAAGGCACTTTGGTGCGCAGGCGCCGGAACTCCCTTATCCTGGCGTCTGGATCCTCCAAGTTCATGCTGCCACGCAGACTGCGGTCATAGTCCATGAAGTCGTCCATCAATGCGGAAGGCAGAAGGTCGAGCTTGGCATCGATGACGGCATCTATGGCAATTATGGGTGTAGTCGGGGATTGAAGCGTTGGACGCTCGACGTTGTCGGGGTGTATGGAAGCCCCGCCACCGAGGCATCTCACCATGTCGGCGACGGCCATTTCGGTGGCAAGCCGCTTCGCCTGGTTCGAATAACCGGCAATGTGCGGGGTCGCGATGATGGACCACTCAAGGAGGTTTCTGTTGACTGCAGGCTCGCCCTGCCAAACGTCGATCACCGCATCGCCGAGATCCCCTTGCTCCAAGGCTGAGAGAACCGCCGTTTCGTCAGCGACACCGCCACGGGAGGCCTGAATCAGCAATGCCCGCTTTCTTGACCGCAATTTTTCGGCGTCGAGCCACCCAACCGTGGAATATGGACCCGTCTCTACGAAGGGGGTGTGCAGCGACAACAAGTCACACTCGAGGATCTGCTCAAGGCTTGACGAGACAAAACTTGGTTCTCTCGACACACGTGGCGGGTCGTACACAACTACGGAAATTCCCAAATGCATTGCCATGTTGGCCACGGTGGTTCCTACAAATCCGGCACCCACAATCCCCAATGTCTTTCCGGAGAACTTCCAACCGCGCGTTTTCGCCGTATATGCGGCAGTAGTGAGCACATATTCGGCAACGGCACGCGCATTGCAGCCTGCAGCGAACCCGACGGCGATGCCCTTTCCGGCCAGCCAATCGATATCGATATGGTCGTAGCCGGCGCTTGCCGTGCCGACCCACTTCAGATTCCCCGGATAGGGAAGTGTCGCTGCATTTACTTTTGTGACAGTGCGCAAAAGCAGTGCGTCGAAATCTCCTGCATTGGATGGAATTCCAACATCGGGGTCGAAAACATGGAGTTCGAATGAATCGGGCACCGACTCCCTCAAGAGGAACAGATGCCTGTCGGCGAGTAACCGGTAGGTGGATTTCATCCTACCTTCTTGCGACGCCTAAGGGATACGGGCTTGTCGAGGAGTTCGCTCACGATGATGGCTTGACGCAGGGTCGCCGGGTTGTGGAGCGTCTCACTGGTGGGAGACGGTTTTCTTGCCTGCTGGGCAAATTTTAGTTCTTCAAGTTGCCTTTGCTCCTTTTGATCGGCGTTCCTTTTGGCCTGACGCCTGCGGCTTGCAAGCATGGGATCCACGTATTCGTTGTCGGGCACGTGTGGTTTGGGCTTCGGCTGGCCGACAAGGTCACTAAAGTCACCGCTTAGAATCCTTCCTAGAATGTCGAGCGTCGATGGCTGTGAAGCTTTGGCAGAGCCTGTGGTTTGAGCATCGAGTTCCCTTTCGAGCACCTCTGAGGGTATGTGATCCAATTCCTCGGTGGACTGTTTGGGAGCTTTCGTCTTTGTCTTGTTGCGCTGCCCAGCCAACATGGATGCCAGACCGATTGCAATGGCAATGACTAGGGTAATGATATCTTCCATAGGTGCACCGTTATGCGATTAATTCCAGTATTTGACGTTCACCGATTTACCTTGGGCATTTTTAACTTCCAACTTGAGGGATGCTCCTCCACCCGCCTCAAAATGACAGACTTTGATTGGATGCATCCCATATTCAAACGCAAGTTTCACCGATTTAGTTGCGGTGCTGTGAAGGCCATCGTTGTCGATTTCGATGAGATTGTCGATCCAAAGAATGGATCCGTCGTCCGACGTCAAAGACAGGGTGTAAACACCGTCGAAGGGGATCTCAAGGAAACCTGTGAACATCTGGGCGTAGGGGCCGGTTTTCCCCTCAGGTAATCCGGGTGCGTCCACGATGCCGGTTTCGTGCGATGAATTCGGGTCGAGAGCCAAGCATCTGTTGAGCGATGAGGGATATATGCTCCGTTCAAGCCCCGGCGATTGGTCGGTGCGCTGGATGCCGGGCATCATTTGAAGATGCTTGACCTCCAGTTCCCTAACGTCGGACCGTCGCCCTGCTGCCGTTACCGATACCACACGAACAGTGGCCATAGCACCATCCATGAGTGGAATACGTAATGAAAAAGACGGGTAGCAGTAGGCATCTTCGTCAGGATCGGTGCCGTCGAGCGTATATTGAAGGCAGCCGCCCTCATGGGATGCTGCCAGCTCAACAAGGGCCTCGTCTGCCAAGGTCTGAATCGGCTGAAAACCGATCGGATCGGGGATGCGGTAGTTGACGTCAAACTGGTCGAGGATGCGGTACTGCGGCTTCAGCCTGGCGAGAAAAGAATCGAAGTCACGCTGATCCCTCGGCGACCACACTCTTTCTGCCAGTGCCATCAACCGGGGGAAGACCATGTATTCCACGTGATCGTCCGTTTTCATGTATTCGGTCCACACATTGGCTTGGGCGCCCATGACATGATGTGTGCGCGACGGATCCAATTCGGCCGGCACAGGCTCGTAGGCGTACACCTTCTCGAGGGGGCTGAATCCACCGATGGCCAACGGCTCCTTGCTTGGGTCGGACTGATAGTGGTCGAAATAAAGTGCAAACCCCGGCGACATGACCACATTGTGGTCATCGTTCGCCGCCTCGATGCCGCCGGCCTCTCCACGCCATGACATGACGGCTGCATTGGGTGCAAGCCCCCCTTCGAGGATTTCGTCCCAGCCGATCAATAGCCTGCCGCGATTGTTGAGATAGGTTTCGATGCGGCGAATAAACCAGCTTTGAAGCTCCTCCTCGTTGCTGAGCCCCTCGCGCCTCATAATGGCCTGGGCCTCGTCAGATTCCCTCCAGCGACGCTTGGGCACTTCGTCTCCACCTATGTGGATGTATTGGGATGGGAATAGTTCCAGCACTTCGTCGAGCACCTTTTCGAGGAATTCAAAGGTCGTTTCCGTGGGGCAGAACACATCTTCGAAGACACCCCACCTGGTTGCCACCTCGAAAGGGCCCGGTGTGCAGGCCAACTCGGGGTATGCCGCCAAAGCGGCCAGGGCATGGCCGGGCATTTCGATCTCGGGGACGACCGTTATGTGCCTTGCAGCAGCATAAGCCACCACCTCACGGATTTCGTCCTGGGTGTAGTAGCCACCATGGGGGATTCCGTCGCCGACATAGGGGTTGAAATTTTTGGCCACCATCGTCTCCTTGCGCCAGGAGCCGACCTCGGTCAGTTTAGGGTATGCCTTGATTTCGATGCGCCAGCCTTGGTCTTCGGTGAGGTGCCAGTGGAATGTGTTCAGCTTGAACCGCGCCATCATATCGATGTACTTCTTGACGAAATCGACCGGCCTGAAATGACGCGCGACGTCCAGATGCATGCCTCTCCACGCAAATCGCGGATGATCATCGATCACGGCATGCCGTAGTGCGGGCTGTTCACCGCCCACAATGAGCTGAATCAACGTTTGGGTGCCGTAAAAGACACCGGCCTCGCCTCCAATGACCGACACACCTGTGCCATCTGACCGGAGTGTGTACGCTTCGGTTCCGTTTCGGTGTTCCGTTGCGATGCCTAGGCGAATAAAAGCCTCGCTTGAGTCTGCCACCAGTTGGGCTTGGATACCGTGTACCAACATAAGCGACTCAGCCAACAGTTCGGCGGTTGCAGCCAACGATTGGTCGCCAAAATAGATTCCAGGAGCGTCCGGTATTGGGCTGGAGACACCATCATGATCCACAGATGTCGGCATGGGAACCAACGGTATCGCCTGGGGCTGGGCCTGTACGGTGTGGGCTGCCACAAAAAAAAGAAACCATGAAAAACATAGACGTTTCATGGTTTCATAATAAAGAATCGCGACCGATTATGCCACAACCGTCGGAAGCGGTGTGGTGAGGATGTCATTCTGCCTTTTTTGCCTCCGCAAGTTTCCTCGACTTCCTGCCGGCAATGACGAAGGGCATGCTGAGCGCGGTTAGCACCCCTACCATCATGACAAACTCCACGATCAGGTAGAACGTGTTTTGTGCGAAAAAGTCGATGAGCATGATCAGGCGTGAGAAGAACAGGATGAGGTAGAGCACATAAAAGCCGAGTACAAGTCCAAGGGTGTGCGATGGTGAGAGTCCGAGCAGGCCTCCTTCAAACTGGCTGATGCGGGCGAAATAGACGGGGATGCCCAGCATGACGGCGGTGTAGACGATGCTGAGCAGAAAACCTCCTACATCAAACGCTCGCTCGAGCACAAAAGATAAAATCAGCTGTTTGCCGATCACGATTACAATGCCTCCGATTAAGCAGAGTCGCAAGATCTTGGAAAAATTCATTAAAAATCCGTGTGATTGTAATTAATTGGTATCAATGACCGAGTGATCGGAACTTCGCATCTGAGTTCAAACGGGGTCTTCGTGGTTGTCGTCTTCATCGTCATTTTCGTCATCGAAATCAATCTTTTTGATGATGAACGGTATGAAAAGGACGATGGCAACGATCGCAATGATTGGAAACTCAAGCATCAACAGGAACGGCTTTTCGGCGTACATGTTGATGAAGATGATCAGCCGCATGACAAAGAGCAGAAGGTAGAGTGCGAAAACACTCATGGCTATCGGGATCGTGTAGAACTCAACCTTGGCCTGTTGGCGCTTGGCGGCGATGACCTTTCCGGGGTTCTTATTTTCGGTTTTCTTCCAGTAGCCTATCGCAATGATCGTGCCGGCAAGCAGTGTCAAAAAGCCATCGCGAAGAGTCGACTCGATCGCTTCGCCGTCTACTACGTTGACAAATACATAGTGTTTAACAAGTAGAACAAGCAGGCAGACAAGATATATGCCGACTACGACTAGCTTGCGTTGCATACATGGTGGATATGGATGTGTGAGTCTGGATTAGTTGACTTCGATGACATCGGAAGTACACTTCTCAACGCAGCTCCACAGATATCCAAGTTCCACGGCATACATCACAGCATACACTCCGGCAGACAGGATGACGCAAGTCTGCGCAAAAGCACCCGTTAGACCGCAAGCCGCGAGTGAAGAGGCAAGTACCACCGATGCGTAGGTCGACTGCAGCACGAATTCTTCGTAGCAGATCAAGTTGCACGGGTTTTCGTTGTTCACTCCATTGGCCTCGACGTGCTTGGCGACGATCGGCGCAAACATGTCAATGACATACTGCTTCTTCTCGGCATCGGTCATACCGGCCAATTCAGGATGTTCCTCCATAACTTTGTCACCGATGGCCATCATTTTGTAGAAAAACTCCTGTCCGAGCGGGTTTTTGGCCGCCAACGACTTCATGAGGTTGTCAACATCGGTGTCGCCGAGAGCATTTCTGTTGAACCGTGCATTACCCGATGCATTTGCCTTGCCCCTGATCAGTGCGTTCTGTGAGTTCGTGAACTTGTAGAACTCCTGCACCTGGATTTTGAACTCAGGCGATTTGGCTTGATTTTCGCGCATCTTGACGTCGTTCAGAAGCGACTGGAACAGGTCGGCTGAGGAGCTGAACTCGCTGGCCACTTTTGCGGTCTTGTCGGTGAACGACTCGTTGTCTACCGGTGGCTCCGGGGTGTTGACCATCTCGGAACACGCCGGCAGCATGAGGCCGACAATGAGCAACCAGGCCGTGAGCTTGGCGAAAGAAGTCTTGTGAAAGTTGGAGATTGACATGTTGCCTCGGATATTTAGGTGGTGAGGTCGCTGTTGGACATCAAGCTTTGACTATAATCATTTTTGCGAAAATAGCCAAGCTTTAAGTTGATTGTAGTGGTTATTACCAACATTTTGGTGGAAAAGTTCATTCAGGACTCCATTTCGTGCTGTTTGCCGAGCTTTGACACGGGGTAAACCAGTGCAACCAAAATGAGAGCCATAAACAGAAACTCCAACGTTAGCATCGTCGAGTTTTCAGCGTAGTACTCCATCATCATGAACAGGCGTGCCACGAAAAGGAGTATGTAGAACATGAAAACCGTGAAAGCGACCGCAAATCCCAAGAGGCGGGAGGAAACGGCTTTTGCTTTGTGGGTATCCGCCTTTCTGACGAAGTAGATCGGAACGGAGATCAGACAGATAGTCAAGACAACGTTGATCAGCGACTGGACGAGATCGAAACTCCATCCGTCGATGCCGGAAAGCATGTAATACTTGACTGCAATGGCCGCTGTCGCCACTACCGCCAACACCGAAGCCAGGTTTTTTCGGAGAGTCTGCACGCTGTTGTTACTGCTGAAGTTGTTTGACCTTACCCAATGTCACGGATGCCACGTCCTTTATTAGAGTATTTTAATGATATTTGAGGAAAAATAAAAATTTTCCAACAAATTTCTGATCTTCGCAACAATAATACACCGCAAAAGCAGCTCTTAATATCACTAATTCGTCAAGTTTTGCCAACGTGTCGATTAAAATGTTATAAAATCTTAATAATCTTTCGTTCTCGCCGCATCCGCGGTGTGCTTTATTAGAACTTGATTACATGCCGAAAATGTACGTACTTATGAACCAGAACGTATCGATCATCGAAAGTAGCACATCCTATATGCAAAAGAACGGCCTCGGGGTCTTCGAACTGACCGACCGGTTGCGCAGAGCCGCGTATGTCGAAAAAATTTCCATCAAGCACGACGCGGGATGGTTCATAACGGCCCCATCCTATGAAATCAAGCACAGGCTCGGGTACCATGCGTGGAACCATGCCGAACACGTGCGGTGGATCAAAGATCGCCTGATGTTCCTGCGCGGGGGCAAATCGGAGGTCAATGTCGACCCTTCCCTCGCGGCGTGGGTCGACGCATCCCTTCATGCACCCGACCAATGGTCGTACATCCGCGGCATGTACCTGGGCGTAAAAAGCGCCCTGCTCGATTTTTACCGGGAGTGCCTCGACCTGGCCGATCCGAGTGCCAACGCCGCCGACCGTTCCCTGTTCAAGCGGTTGATCCCTGAATTGGAGGAACAGATTGCATGGGCAGAGGACGCCCTCGAACTGGATCCGAATCCTACTGCCTCGAAAGCGTGGACGCGCGACCTGGCCGACATCTTGGAGCACATCGGAGGCATCATATGCGCGAATGCACGTCCGGTCGGCGAACTCGAGCTGCCGGCCCACAGTTTCAGGCTCTCCGACGAGATCGCCTTCGACGAGCGCATCGCCAATAAGCCATTGATGCCACACGAGGAGAAAATCAAGCTTCCGCACCGCGAATCCGTCATAGAGCAGTTCAGGGTCTTCTTCAACGAGGCCTATGCGGCCGCCATGGCGGCCAGCGTCATTTTCGAGGCATACGAGAAGAACATGGGCTTCGAATTCATCCACGATTTCACGCGGCAATTTTGGGACGAGGTGCGCCATTCGGAATTCGGCGCGGTGCGGTTGAAGGAGCTCGGCAAGGAACCGGACAGGGTGAACCAAGTACTGTACAAATACAGCATGTCGATGCCATTGCTGCACCGTGTAGCCTATTTGACCATGATGTTGGAGCCCCATTTCATGCCGCGGAAGAAGCCCCGCTTCGAAGACTACGAGAGGGAAGGCGATTTCCGATCCCAGCTGTTTGCCGACCATGACTGGAGCGATGAAATCAACCACGTCAAAAACGGCCGTGAATGGCTCGACCGCATGCTCGACGACGACTCACGCAGCATAGACGACCTGAAGGACGAGGTCCACGCCATTTTGAGAAAGCTGACCGGACAAGAACATGTCTCCCTATCCCCTTTTTAACACGCCATGCTAACGATCTCAGAAGGCGAGCTGAAGCTCCACATCCTAGAGCCCGGCAGCGATCCATTAGTCAAAAATCCACGTTACTGTGCCGGCGCGTACATCTGGCAGGTCGAGCATGCCACGAAGGGAGAGCTTATGACGGGACCGTTTTGGCCGGACGCACATCCGCCGCTGAGCGACGGGCAGGGGCTTCCAGACGTATTTCAGCCGACCCTGCACCCGGCCGACACACCCGACGGCGAGCCGGTGCTGGTTCCTGGTGTAGGATGGATACGCTGGCACAAGCATGTGGTGGAACGGCGCAAGCCGGAAGCGCTGCTCGAGCCTGCGGTCTGGGATTGGGGCATCAACGGAAACCGGTTTGAATCGCGCACACGCCAGGAAGGTCACGGTCAGCGGTTCAGCATGCAGCGAAACATCCAAGTCGGCGGCAATTCATTCCGATTGGAGACCGAAATCCGTAACACGGGCGAGAAGCCAGTGCACATCCGGATGTTTGCCCACCCCTTTTTTCCCGTGCCCGACAGCGACGGCTTTTGCTGCGTGCTTCCTGAGGGCTGTTCTGTACAGCAGAATCCGGGCTACGAGCTCGACGGAATCCGGCTGATGCGCAAACCCAACCACGACTGGAAGGAAGGGCATTTCGACTGGATCTACTGGCCTGCGGGCAAAGCGTTCGAAATGTACCAGAAGCTACCCGACGGTCACATGTCGGTCATCTCCAACTTCGAGCCGTCAACCGTCGCGGTGTGGTCGAACGCGTGCACCTTCTCGGTCGAGCCGTTCATCGAGCGTGTGATCGAGCCCGGCGACTTGCTCGAGTACCACATGACGTACCGCATCGAGGATTAAAAAAAGGGTGAGGTCGCAGGACCCCACCCTTCAATGAAACCATCAGGCATTCAAACGCCTACGGGTTGGACTATTTTCCCAGGAACAGGTCGCGTCCCTTCACGATGGCGCGCATCTTGCCGTCGGCGATGTTGCGCTTGAGCATCCAGAAACCGCAGTCGGGATGCACGTAGGTGATACGATCTTGACCCAAAACCGTAGCAGCCTCTTCCATGCGGCGGGCGACCGTCTCAGCCGACTCGATGACGGTGCTCTTCACGTCGATCACGCCGAGGCCAAGGCCGATCTCCGGACGCAGCTCCTTGAAGTAGTGCAGCTCGCCGGGTCCACGGAAGGCAAACTCGAGCACCATGTGGTCGGTGTGCAGCTTGTTCATGTAGCCGATCAAGGTCTCCCAAGTACCCTTTTGGATGGACTGCCCACCATAGTTGCCGAAGCACAAATGCACAGCCGGTGTGGTCTTGATGGCCTTTAACATGATGTTGATGGTTTCGGCCGCGAAATCCGACTCTTCGGGCGAGCCTGGCAGATTGGCCTCGTCGAGCTGCACGATTTCGGCGTCGATTTCGGCGATCTGGGGAGCCATGGTCTCTGCCAGTGCACGGCAGAGCTCCGGCAGGCTCTTGTAGTGGTAGTCGAGAAGGGTCTTGGCCAGCATGTGCGGACCCGTGATCGTGAACTTCAGCGGATGGTTGGTGAGGCTGCGAACGCGCTTGTAATCGTCGACTAAGTTGAGCGTTCCCTCGCCGATCTTGCCTTCGACAACCGCAGCTGGACGCACCCGAAAACCCATCCCCTTCTGACGCTGAAATTCGGCGATGTCGGAGCGTGTTATGGCGCTGCGCACGTTGTCGAGCGGGTTCACGAAATACTCGATCATTCCGTTAGTCTCGGGATGGTTGATGTTGAAGCGATATAGCTCGCCATCGGCGATCACGTCAAGGCCTGCCAGTTCCTGGGTTTTCAGGACGACGGCAGTGGCATCGGTGAGCGCCTGTTGGCTGGGCGATGCCACGAGCCAATCGATCATCGGATAGCTGCCGACGACGGTGGTTTTTATCGATTTAGACATGAAGGAAAAGTGATTTAACGATTATGATGATTTTTGATCGATGTGCATAGAACATGAAGGGACAATTTACGCACTTAACGGAAATCGGACGGTCTGTTTTTCGAGCGGACTGAGTTTGATGGTACGTTGCCTGCCGTCGGCTGTTCGGACGACGATGGTTCTTTCGCGACCCAATGCCTCCTGCACGACAAACTCGAGGCTGTTGCCCACAAGTCTTGAAGAAGATGTGACCACTCCGTCGATGCCGAATGCGTGTCCACGTTGCGTATCAACGTAAACGTGGCCAAAGTGCTTGATGACGTACGCTGCCGACGACAGGGCGCCAGCCTCTCCCCATCCGCTGTCCGACCGCCCGGAGGTGCCGTTGGCGCCGCTGTGGGCTAGGCTCTCGGGAGAGAGCCCCGGTGGATACGCATCGCAAGTGTAGGGGCTGATTTCACAATTCTCGGGGATGGCGAACAAGGCGAACGACGCCCGTAGGGCGGCAATCCCCCTGTGCATCAGGTTTGGGTCGCCAATGGCCTGGTAGGCCCGCATGTACATGGGCGCAAACACGGCCTGGCGCGAGTCGTTCCATTCTCCGTCGGTGTTCATAACCCCGAATCCACCGAAGGCATACAAGCTCAGGAAATTCGGATTCCACACCTGTTGATAGAGGTTCAAGGTCTCGATGGTTTCGAGCAATGCCTCCTGGTATCGCTCGTCTCCCGTGAGAAGCCACGCATATCGAAAGGTCTCGGCGACCCAGAAGATGGAGTAATTGTTTTGGGGCAACACGCCGGTATATGGGTCGACCATGTCGAGCGACTTCCACGAGCAGCTCCAGAACAGCTCGAAGTCGTGGTATTTCATGGAGGGAAGCACCTCACGGATCAGGAAGTCGGAGGCTTTCACGACTGCCGCCTCGTACGGCTCGTTTCCTGTATCGAGCGCGAGCTCGCCAAGCAGCATCGCTGAGCCGGCCGTTTCGGCAGAGTGAGAGAGAACATGATGCGGGCTCATCTCCCCGGTAACGGGGTCACGGTCGAACCAAGCCGGGATGGATCCGTCATCGTTTTGTTGCTGCACCAAGAAATCGGCCAATGCTGTCACGTTCTCGCGCGTGTCGGCGTCGGGAAGCAGGTCGTTCTGGGTCCGGTGCATCCAAATGGCGGTCCAAGCGGCGCTGGCCGCGTGCACACGGTTGATTCCTCCATTGAGTCGCAGCGGCGAACCGATCCATTCACCCCTCTCGTATAGGTACACCGCCGGGAAGAGGCCGGACCAGGATGGGGTCATCCTGCTGAAATTGGTAATAAGCGACGCTTGAGAGGTATATCTCGGCGAATGCCCTTCGCCGCCAAAATACGCCAAGCCATACGCCGACCGTTGGGCGTTGAACCAGACCTGGTTCCAGACGAGCGGCTTGGGCAGCATAAAATAGGTTCCGTGATCCTCGGCCCGATATGCGCCAGCCTGCACGCCGTCTATGGCGAAGTCGACGAACTGGCCGATGCTGTCGAGGGTGGCGTAGGAGGTTTTTGCGTAGTCGGCAAACGGCAGCACCTGTGGGCGCACATCGTCCGACAGGGGCCGGGCATATCGGTTCCAAAGATGGCTGTTCACCTTGTTGAGCAGGTGTGCGCGGGTGTCTCCCGCACCCATCAGCAGGTCGTAGGCATAGGTGATGGTCCCAGCCTCGTAGGTGAACACGCGAGCGGGATCATGTCGGTAATAGACGTGGAAGGTCGGGTCGTGCGCCTTGAGTCCGTAGCCAAAACGGGGCAATTGGAAGTCCTTCCGGTTTAGGTCCAATGCCGCCAGACGTTGGCGAGGCAAGTTGGGGAGCGAGTCGAGGTCGGGCACCAGGGCGACCCACGATCCGCCGGACTCGAGCACCACGGCCGGCGAACGAAACGTGTGTTCGCCGATCACCAGGTTTTTGTCCGGACGCAGATTGGGCACCCAGGCAAAATCGATGGATGGAGTCGGGAAGGTCCAGTTGTCGAAAACGGAACCGACGACCTCATTCCCGAGCAGGGTGATCGATGTGGCCACATGCACCGCTTGATGAGCTCGGTTGATGGATATCTGCCGTTTGAGAGCGCGTCCGTTGAGGTCTGCCGTCAACGCAATGGAAAACGGCCCCGTTCGGCTGATGGTCCAGTCGACGATTCCAGATGGGACGGGGTGTTCGGGGGAAAATGCGGAGATATCTGCCAAGGCCTCGCCGGTGAGATAGGCGATCAGCTGGCGGTTGTTGTGGTCGACGCCCGTGTACACACGGATGCCGGCATCGGGGGCAGTTTCAACGACTACCTGGATGTGACGCCAGGCGAGTGTGTCGGGCTTTGAGGTCTGTCTATAAAAAGAATAACCGGTCGGGGCCAGGGCCCCGCCGGTTATTACTGAAAGAAGAAAGCAAAGTAACGTTTTCATGCGTCCTTTACGCCTGGACCTGGCGGACAGGTCCGGTTATGCTAACTGCGGGAAGACGGTTCCACGCAGCGGCTCACCTTTTTTGGAGGTGATGGTGTCGCTGAACGGGTGTACCATCTTCTCCTCGGCGGCGTAGTTTACGCCGTCGGGAATGTAAATGGTGACAAAGGCCCTGCGGACTTTGTCGGTCGTATTGGCGTTGGTGTAGTGGAAAGTGAGTCCGTGGTGGAACGTGCAGCTTCCCTTCTTCAACTCGACCGGCACGACATTCCATTTATCAAGCAGTTCGGGTGGCATCAGCGTCTTGAGGTGGTCGGGAGCGCCACCGAAGTCGATGGGCTCGAACTCACCCCATTTGTGAGATCCCGGCACGAACTGCATGCAACCGCGGTCGATCGTAACATCATCGAGCGCCATCCAGCACGATAACATCCCCGACTCCTTGCTTGGCCAGTAGGGCTGGTCTTGGTGCCATGGGGATGGGGCGCTTGGACCCGGTTCTTTGACCAGGGCTTGGTCGTGAAACAGGTGGATGGAGGTGCTCTTTGCTAGCTGCCGTGCGATTTCAGCCACACGGCGGCTCATCACGTATTGACGGATGTTGTCGTAATTCTGCCACAAATTCAGCATCTGAAGGATCTTGTCCTTCTCCTTGACATCGACATCGCCGTTGCCGGCAAGGTCGCGTACGAAACCCTTCTTCTCCGCCGTGGCTTTTGCCAAGTCGGCACGAAGGGCCTCCACTTCCTCGTCGGTAAGAACATCGTCGAATTGGACGTACCCGTTTTCTTGGAAGAAGTCGATCTTCTCCTGGCTGACGGGGTACTCTCCTTGAAATAATGCTGTCTGCATGGCTACTCCTAGGGTCGCATAAATAAATGAACTGTTAAAAGTGACCGGCTGCACTTGCATTTCCGGCCGTGAACCAAATTTAGTAAATCCGAACTATAAATCAAGGCAAAAAGGGCTTACAACGTACGATGTAAGCCCTTACAATTAATTTATACCCTGATGACAACCTCACCTCCGCGAACGTCGTCGGGCAGTTTCCAGGCGTCGCCCTCCTTGGAGAGCGCCCGTCCGTTCCAAATAGCCGACGCCTTGCCGCGCTCAACGGTCACACGGATCTCGCGCCCACGGTGGGTAACGGTACCAGTCGCCCTGTTCACACCGTCTGGCAGCGACGGACGCATGAGCAGGCTTCGTCCCAACGTGTCGGGGCGTGCACCCAGGATGTTGCTGACGAAGAGCCCGACGATTTCGGCCCACCCCCACACGATGATGCCCATCGGCGGAAGCGGCGGCACAGGGCGCGGTGTGAGCGCATGAAATTCCGGATAGGCAACGCCTTTGTTGCCGGGGACGGTCGCAAACCAGTCGAGCACCCGCTTCACGTCGGCGGTGTCGCCGTATTCGGCCATCACGCGGGCCACCTTGGCGGTTGGAAAGGTCCAGCCGCCCGGACTGTCGGGCTCCGACGACGGGTGGTACCGCAGGTAGCCCCCGTAAACCTTGTCGTCCCAGAGGGTCTTCACGCTCTCTATCGTCTTGGCAACGATCGGGTCCTTGATGTCGACCAGCTTCAGCATGGCCGGGTGTAACAGGCTAATGTCGGGATCGAGCAACGGTTGGCCTTCATGTGCCAACGGGGAGTCGAGCGGCAGGTGGTCGGTGCCGACTTCGCGGGGTTTCATGATGCGCTGGCGGGTTCCATCGGGCAATCGACGCTTAATGAACATGCCGTCTTCCACCATCTTGAGCGTCGGATGGTTCATCATGGCGTCGAACATACGCTTGCCGGCGGCATCCCATTTGTCGGCCGACTGCGTGTCGCCGATTTCGCGAGCCAAAATGGCCGCCTTCTGCAAACCCCAACTTACGTAAGCCTGGTGAGACAGGTCGAAACCGGCCACGATGCCCATGTGCTGGTCGCGCTCGAAAAACTCAATGCCCGCGTAGAGCAACCCGCTCTCATGCAGGTAGGGCGGCTTGAGAGGCATCTCGGCGATCTTGACGATCTGCGGCCACAGTTTCCGGATGAGGTTGAGGTCGCCGGTCCATGCCCAATAGGTCCAAAGGGCGCCCAAAATGGATCCCTGCTGGTTTAGCTCCGTCTCCAGGTTATCGCGGAAGCGGCTCGAGTGGGCCATGATTCCCTTCTCGTTGGAAAGGCGCGTCACGATGTTGTTCAACATGGCGGCTGACACTTCGAACATGCCCGTCTCGGCGGCACCCATTGCCACGTGGGAGGCGTCGATGGTCCACTCCATGTTATACTGCCAGATTGAGGCGTCGTAGCGTCCGTCTTCGGCCACAACGGCGCGGATATTGTCGCGGCTGGCGGCATAGAGCCGGTTGTAGTCGGGGTTGTCGGTCTCCACCTGATTGGTGCCGCCCCACATGCGGCGCGAACGGTGACGGCGCACGGCGTCGGAGACGGTGGCGACTTCCTCCTTGGTGGTGTTCGCACAATAGTAAACAGTGGCCCTGCCGGATCCTCCTGACGGAACTTTCCCGGCGGGCACATGGAAGAAACGATCCGACAGGACTGCGGGAGGATCTGCGAACAGCTCCATATGCGCATAGCCGTCGGCGCGCAGCACGTTGTTCTTGTGATCGCTGCGGTAATCAGTGAAAAGGATGTGGTTGTAGTATAACGACGAGTTGAAGCGCACATCCACCTCGCCGGGGCCACCGTTCTTCAATTCGAGCTCACGCATCAGCAGGGGGCTGTCGGCGTCGACCCAGAGACGCTCCACCATCGTGTGCGGACCGGCGGGCCATGTGACCTCGATGGTGGGTATTTCGTCGATGTAGGTTCTTTCAACCTTGATCTGGGCAGGATCGGCGTTATAGACGTCGCCATTGACCACAACCGACACCATGCCGCGACGCAGGCCCCATTCAGGATGGAACGTATAGGTGCTCCATTTGCGGGCAAACTGCGCGGGATCCCAAAACATGAGACCTAGCGGCGTCATTCCTACCTCGGCCGCCTTTCCGAAGGCATGCTGCATCACCACACAGATCTTTCCATTGCCTAGGAAGTAGTAGTCCGTGCTCGTGAAGTCGGTCTGCGCATCGGGGTGCAGCGCCTGATATCCGGGCTCGCCTGGTTTTACTGCCATAGCCTCCATGAGTTCGGCGGTTTCGGCCGCACTTGGGTGGCCGGTAAACATGTAGGGCAGCCCCGGGAGGGCGGCGGCGGTGGCGAGGAAAGAACTGCGTTTCATGGATGGTAGAGTGGTTAGTGGCAGAGTGGTGGGAAGAGGGTCCTTCGCCGACATCTCGCTAAATCCCTCACAGCTCCTTCGCTTCGCTCAGGACTTTGGTTCGGGACCTTCGGCTCG
>CAYZWQ010000041.1:4872-16821 GCA_964481355.1 uncultured Chitinophagales bacterium | reverse complement strand
CAATGTCCAATGTCCAATGTCCAATGCTCGATGCTCAATGCTCGATGTCCAATGTCCAATGTTCAGTGATCGTTGCTCGATGAAAAACCCCTTTTCCTAACCGTATACATTGATTTTGGCAAAAGGTCCGTATATTTGCTGATACCCCCATTTTTTCAAACCTGAACATGACAAAAGACTTATCCTCGCCCTATTATAAGGAGCCAGGACCGAAACTCGACGAAGAGAGCCCATTTGAGTCCATGATGGAGCGTTTCCGCTTCGCAGCCGACATCCTTAATCTCGACGAGGGCACATTCCAATATCTTTCGACCCCGGTCAAACAAGTGACGGTGTCGGTGCCCATCGTGATGGACAACGGAGAAATTCGCGTTTTTGAGGGTTACCGAGTGATCCACGACGACGTGCTCGGTCCGTCGAAGGGAGGCATCCGCTATGCTCCCGACGTGAACATCGAGGAGGTGAAGGCGCTCGCCGCATGGATGACCTGGAAGTGCGCGGTCGTGAACGTGCCGTTCGGCGGCGCGAAGGGTGGCATCCGTTGCAACCCCAAGGAGATGTCGCAGCGAGAGCTTGAGCACCTCACCCGCCGCTACACGGCCAACATGCTCGAAGTGTTCGGACCCGACCGCGACATCCCGGCCCCGGACATGAACACCAACGAGCAGACCATGGCCTGGATCGTCGACACCTACAGCATGCACGCCCGCAAGAACCAGTGGGCTGTGGTTACTGGCAAGCCGGTCATCCTGGGCGGATCCCGCGGACGCAAGGAAGCCACCGGACGTGGTGTGGTGACCTGCGTGATGTCCGCACTGAACAAATTGGGCATGATGGCCAACCAATGCACAGTTGCCGTTCAGGGCTTCGGTAACGTGGGCTCGGTCTCCGCCCTGCTCATGCACGAGCAAGGCTCGAAGATTGTGGCCATCAGCGACATCAGCGGCGCCTACTACAATGCCGACGGCATCGACATCCCAAAGGCGATGGCTTACTCCGACGCCAACAAGAAGTCGCTTGAAGGGTTCGCCGACGCCACTCCGATCACGAACGAGGAGCTTCTCGAGCTGGACGTCGACATTTTGATCCCAGCCGCCAAAGAGGACCAGATCAGCGTCAAAAACGCCCACAAGATCAAGGCGAAGATCATCGCTGAAGGCGCCAATGGCCCCATCACCGCCAATGCCGACAGCATCCTGGAGGAAAAAGGCATCATGGTGATTCCCGACATCCTCGCCAATGCCGGTGGCGTGACCGTATCCTACTTTGAGTGGGTGCAGGACCGCCAAGGCTACTTCTGGACCGAGGAGCGCGTGAACCGTCGCCTCACTCGTATGATGCGCGAGGCCTTCAATAACTTGTTCAGGGTATCGGAGCAGTACAACGTGACCCTGCGCCAGGCGGCCTACATCTACGCCATCGACAAGGTTGCAAAGACCATGAAGTTGCGCGGCATTTACGCCTAGTAAACTTAACGTTGGTCTTTTTTTTAAATTTCGTATTATCTATTGCAATATGGCCGGACTCAACGTTCGGCCGTTTTGTTTCCGGAACCTGAAAACAGAACGTGCCATGCAGCACTTTACCCTTCCGACCGACCTCGACAGCCTTGTAGAGATCGAATCCCTTATCGAACAGATCAGAGCCGAGCGGGATTTTGGCGACGAGGTGGCCGGAAATCTGATGATGGCCTTCCACGAGGCCGTCACCAATGCCATCATTCACGGCAACAAGCTCGACCCGGCGAAGGTGGTCGACATCAAGGCATGGTTCGAGGATCATCAGCTGGTGCTGCAGGTGACCGACCAGGGCGAAGGTTTCAACCCGGATTCACTTCCCGATCCCCTAGACGAAAACAATCTGCTGAAATCGGGCGGCAGGGGCGTGTTCCTGATCAGGCAGTTCTCCGACGAGGTAAGCTTCAACGAAAGCGGGAACGTGGTCACGATCCGCTACAACCTGTCCTGAGAGGGCCGTCTGATGGTAATGCCACGCACGAAGCGGATCGCACTGGTGGCCCACGACAACTGCAAGTCGGATCTCGTGGAGTGGGCCCGACACAACAAGGAGCTGCTTTCTCGGCACCATCTGTTCGGTACAGGGACCACCGGCAAGCTCATCATGGACGAACTGGATCTGCCGGTACACCGATTTCTGAGCGGTCCATTGGGCGGCGACCAGCAGCTGGGTGCGGCCATTGCCGAGAGCAAGCTCGACGCCCTCATCTTCTTCTGGGATCCACTGAACGCCCATCCCCACGACGTCGACGTGAAGGCGCTCATCCGCATAGCAGCCCTTTACAATATCCCTCTAGCCTGCAACCGCAGTTCGGCTGATTTCATCATCACGTCGCCCCTCATGCACGGCGAGTACGACCGCAAGCTCACCGCCGGGCTCGGCGAATAACGTCCCACAGCCTCAAACGAGGTACAAGGTGCCGTAGAAGACAATCTCGTCGCTGCGCTTGACCGGGTAGGAGCGAGCCTCAAATTCGCTGATGGAGCCGTCTCCTAGTCGAATTCTGCCTCGGAAAATAAATGGCTTGACCTTCGATATGGCCTCCATCGAAGCCTCCATGAATTTCGGGAGATCTTCGTCATGGATCATTTCACCCATGGACCAACTCGTCGAGGGACGCTGCTCCGGTAAGCGGAGCACTTTTGTGATATTTTCACTGATGAAGGAGAACAAGGTGGTGCCATCATTGCGGTGATGGAACCTGTAGGAAATCGAGGGCAAATTATTCAAAACGTCCGACTGCTCGTTGAACTGGTCGATCACGTCGTCGAAGAAGTTGAACTGATCGGTCACGTCGAACATCAGGCTCAAATTGATGTCGTCGGCGATCCTCGATGCCCTGTACAAACCAATCTTGGGTTGGTCGTACTTGTCAAAAAATTGAAATATGCCCGCCGATACACCCATGCTCACAAAACTCTTGTACTGTTTGATCGGGTTGCCACCGCTCGACATGCGTATGTCCCTGATGTTCATCAACAGAAACTCCGTCTCGGTATAGCCGAATATATT
Organism: uncultured Chitinophagales bacterium; assembly: GCA_964481355.1. Taxonomy (GTDB): domain Bacteria; phylum Bacteroidota; class Rhodothermia; order Balneolales; family CAYWCV01; genus CAYWCV01. The sequence continues at coordinate 13,791 of CAYZWQ010000041.1, read as the reverse complement.
TGTGGCCGCAGGATTCACATACAGGTAGTTGCCGTCGTCGTCGGCAACTAGGACGGCTACGGAGTCGTGTTCCAGAAAGGCCGATTTAACGATCTCAAGATCTAGCTGATGCCCAGGTAGAATGGAGATCAATTTATCCAGATGTTTCTTGTCATTGCCAGACCCGCGCTCTTCCATTGTTCGCTTTCTTCTTATCCAAATTCATTTCTAGACCAACATACAAACCTGATATGGCACTTACCATCACCTTATCGTTGTATATTTGTACGTTAGGAATCTTAACACGTCATGCAATCAATGTACTCCATTAGTGGCGAATTTAAAATAGATTGCTCAATTTTGATGTAAATGTGCTCAAAATTGGAAATTTTGGTACTTAACTTAAAAGAATATGCTCGCTTTGCGCCACAAGGTGCCTAGACATGCAACTTATTTCACTGCCACCACGATCAATCCGGTGCCGGTTCGGTTTGGAACCAACATGTCCAGCCCGTTCAAAATGATTCCAGGCAATAGGAAAATGCCGTAGTAAAACGGGAGGAGCGCCACAAGCAGGAAGCTTTTGTTGAGCATGAGCATGGGCCATTTGATCAGCATCCTCCACGCCAGCGAGCCCAACGGTCCGTAGGTGTATATCGTCCTTACGGGGGTGAGCCCGGCATCACGGAGCTTACCTTCAAGTTCGGTGATGCTGTAGCCGTCACGAACGTGCTCGCCGATGAAGCTCTCGTCCGTGTCGTGGCCGACGTCGGATCCGCCCTGATCGGATGGCGTGTTCACGAGCACAAAGCCGCCGTCGCGCAGCGAGCTGTGAAAATTGCGGAAGACGGCGCGGTCGTCTTCGATGTGTTCCATCACGTCGACACTTAGGATGAGGTCGAAGGGCGGCTGGAACGAGCGTTGTGTGAGGTCGGCCACCTCGAGGGCGACCTGTCGGTTCAGGTCCATGCTCTTGAGGAGGCTGCCCAGCGCCTGCAGGTAGTCGTCTTTCACGTCAACCGCCAAAATCCTCGATGATGGCCATTTTCTGGCGAACCACCAGGTATATTGGCCGAAGCCGGTGCCTGCGTCGAGCATGCGCGGAGCGGGGCCAAGATCCCTCATCAGGCGACGGACTTCGCGTTTGACGTACCAGGTGCGTAGAAAGTAGACTCCGAGCAGCCAATAAAAGAGCCTTTGGAGCAGGGGACGACGGTTGAAGATCGCCCCCAGACGGTCTTTTATGGGGTCGTAGTTCATCGAATCAGGTTGAACATCCGGCCCAGGCGCGGCAAGTTTCGCTCACCGTCCCAAGAGAAGTAGAGCATCACCGCCTTGCCGACGACGTGGTCGTCGGGAACAAAGCCCCAGAAGCGGCTGTCTTCGCTGTTGTCGCGGTTGTCGCCCATGGCGAAGTAGTAGTCCTGCTTGATGGTGTAGGTGTTGGTTGTCTCCCCGTTGATCACGAACGTGTCGCCGTTCTGCTGCACCGTGTTGCCTTCATACCGCGTGAGGATGTCGCGGTAGATGTGGTAGTTGCTTGCCGTGAGGGTCACAACTTGCCCTTCAAACGGGATCACGACGGCACCGAACTGGTCGACGTTGCCGTCCATAGGCTTGCTGAAGAAGAAGCTGCTGTACTGTCTGAAGAAGTTTTCGTCGGCAGGCCGCACGAACGGCTCGATGCGGTCAACTTCGGGCCATGTCAACATTTCGGCCGCTTCGGCATCGGTCATGTTCACAATGAACGAGCCCCGTTGGGTGGTGTCGATCATCTGCCCGCCGGCATCGCGCACCTTTGCCGGACTGAGGCGGGCCTGACCCGTAGTGTACACTTCATGGAAGAACTGGATGCCGGGGGCTGAGTCTGTCTCCACTCCGTTCACGAGCAACGTCTTGTCGACGATTTGGAGCGTGTCGCCCGGCATGCCCACCGCCCGCTTGATGTAGTGGGTGCGCGCGGATATCACCTTGTCCTCGATCGGGTAGTTGAACACGAAGACATCATTCCGCTTGATGCTTGTAAAACCCGGGAAGCGGAACCATGGCAGGGTCACGTTCGGCACATGGATCTCGGTGAACGGCAGCGAGATGCTCATGGGGGTGCGAGTACCGTAATGCAACTTCGACACGATGAGGAAGTCGCCGGTGAGCAGGCTGTCTTCCATCGAAGGCGTCGGGATGCGGAACGCGTCGAAAAAGAGCGTTTTCAGGATCAGTGCGGCAACACCTGCGTAGAGCAACGCCTCGAGCCACTCACGGATGGCCGACTTTCCTCCAGTTGTTGTCGAGCGGCCCTTTTCCCGCTCGTGGCGACGCGACGTCGTCCTAGTTTTTGCTTTCATAGATGGATGATGATGATCGGGGCTTTACTGCGTGCGTTGTCAATTTCTGGGCCGCCCCGGTGCGGTGGTACGGTCGTATCCAAAGGTGCCGTTCTTGTATTGCACGAGGTACCATCCTTCTGGGATGGCCTCCCCTTTGGCCTTGTCCCTCTCGTCGAGGGCGTAATAATAATCGGAATACTCGCCGAGAACCTGGACGTCCATGAGCAGCTTGTTGAACTCGCGCTTGATTTCAGGCATGAGGTCGACGAACCGAGGGAGCCCACCGTAGGTGAGCCCGGTTGAAAAGGGGCCGTTCGGGTCGAGGATCACCATCGGGATGGAGTCGTTCACCTCGAACCAGTACTCGAACTGGATGTATTTGGCCGGGCGGAAATCGGCCTCCGCCAGCATGTCGATCACCGTCTTGGTGGGTGGACCAAAAGCGGCCTGCATGCGTGCACGCACCTCCATGGTGGGGATGTTGTCGACGGTCACGTTGTTCTGAAGGCCACGTCCGGTGAGGTTCGTCGTGTTGTACTTCCGGAAGAAGGCCGGCAGATCCTGTTTGTCGATCCTCTTGATTTTTGGGGCGGCAAAGAAGGCGTTCTGTTGCGCACGCAGATCGATTCCGGTCACCAAAATAAGAGCGAAGGCGGTAAAAAGGAGTTTGTACATCATCAAGTTTGATCCATTGAAAGGACGGCGAGGAACGCTTCCTGTGGGATTTCAACGCTTCCCACCTGCTTCATACGCTTCTTGCCTTCCTTCTGTTTCTCAAGAAGTTTGCGTTTACGGCTGATGTCGCCGCCGTAACACTTGGCCAGAACGTCCTTGCGCATGGCTTTGACGGTGTCGCGGGCGATGACCTTGCTACCGATGGCCGCCTGGATCGCAACCTCGAACATCTGCCTCGGGATGAGCTCGCGCAGCTTTGCACACAGCTTCTTGCCCCATTCGTAGGCCTTGTCGCGGTGCACAATGCTGGAAAGGGCATCGACGGACTCTCCGTTGAGCAGAATGTCGAGACGCACGAGCTCCCCGTTGCGGTTCCCGATAAACTCATAATCCAACGAAGCGTAGCCGAGCGTATTGCTTTTGAGCTTGTCGTAAAAGTCGAACACAACCTCCGCCAAGGGAAGTTCGTAGGTGATGTCGACGCGGCGCGTGTCGAGATAGGTGGTGTTGACGTACACCCCGCGCCGGTCCTGGCAGAGCTTCATGATTGAACCGATGTATTCGGACGGCGCAATGATCTGGGCGCGGATGTAGGGCTCGAATATCTCCTCGATCTCGCCACGGTCCGGCATCTTGCTGGGATTCTCGACGTCGACCAGGCTGTTGTCTTTGCGCCGGATGGTGAACTGGACGTTCGGCACGGTGGTGATGATGTCCATGTCGAACTCGCGGGCGAGGCGCTCCTGCACGATCTCCATGTGCAACATGCCGAGGAATCCTGCACGGAAGCCAAAGCCGAGTGCGGCGGAAGTCTCAGGGGTGTACTGAAGGGCGGCATCGTTGAGCTGCAGCTTCTCGAGCGCGTTGCGCAGGCTTTCGAAATCGTCGGAGGATGTCGGGTAAAGTCCCGAAAAAACCATTGGTTTTACGATCTGGAAACCGGGGATCGGCTCTTTGGCACCGTTCTTCAGCGTTGTGACCGTGTCGCCGACCTTGGTGTCCTGTATGGACTTCACGCTGCCGATGATGTAGCCGACTTCGCCGGCGGTGATCATGTCGGTCGGCTCGTTCTTGAGGCGCAGGTAACCGACCTCCTCGGCGTCGTACACTTTGTCGGTGGCCATGAACCGGATGGTCTCCCCCTTGCGTAGGGTGCCGTTCATGATGCGCACGTATACGACCGAGCCCCGGTAGGTGTTAAACACGGAATCGAAGATCAAAGCGGTGAGCGGAGCGTCGGGGTCGCCCGTGGGCGGCGGCACGCGCTCGACGATGGCCTCGAGCAAGTCTTCGACCCCGAGGCCCGTCTTACCTGAAACTTCCAGAATTTCCTCCCGCTTGCAGCCGATCAGGTCGATCACCTGTTGGGCCACGATCTCTTTTTCGGCACCGGGAAGGTCAATTTTGTTCAGGACGGGGATGATTTCGAGGCCTTGGTCGATGGCCTGATACAAATTCGAGATGGTCTGCGCCTCGACGCCCTGCGAGGCGTCCACCACCAGGATGGCACCTTCGCACGCCTTGAGAGCACGCGACACCTCGTAGGCGAAGTCGACGTGGCCGGGGGTGTCGATGAGGTTGAAGAAGTACTTCTCGCCCGAACGGGACGTGTAGTCCATCTTGATCGCGTGGCTCTTGATGGTGATGCCACGCTCACGCTCCAAGTCCATGTCGTCGAGCACCTGATTTTGCATTTCCCGTTCGGATATCGTACCCGTGCGTTCCAAAAGGCGGTCAGCTAAGGTCGATTTACCGTGGTCAATGTGGGCAATAATGCAAAAATTCCGGATGTGCTTCATTGGCGCTGAAGTGTAGCCTGTAAAATGATAAATGCGTAGCCGTGGTAGTTAGGCAAAATACGGAAAAATTGCGAGAAGCGAGAAGCGAGAAGCGAGAAGCGAGAGCAAGAGCAAGATGTCAGAAGATTAGCTTCTCCTTATTCGTTATCCTGAATTCCTAACCCTTCCTTCTTCTTTCGTCTTTCGTCCTTCTGCCAACACCACAGCCAGCGCAGCGGATCTGATCAGCAGCCTTGTCACCGCTCCGTTCATCTGCAGCAGGCACTCGCAGTCTGTGGTGTGATAAACCCATAGGTCAACGACCGACACCATCACTCCCGCCATCAGCTCCAACCCGATCACATACATCAACAACTGTGAAAACCTGAAGTGGTATGCCGCCGCCAAAACAAGGGAGCGGGCTATCGCCCAAGCCAAGCCGGCTCCATAGCCCACCCAAAGTCCGCTCGAGTACAGGATCACCAGCATCTCATAATGGACGACCGTCACCCAAAGGAAGCCGAGGTCGACCGCCAAAAACGCAGTGAGCAACCTGTTCGGACGACTCGATTGCGGAGCGGTGCTCATCGGCTCATCATGTACGCAACGATGGTCGGCTGTCCGTCGATCTGTGTGGCCACATACATGAAATCCCCGTAAACCGACACCAGCCTGGCCCTCAAGGGAAGCTGCCATTCCTCCTGGAAGCTGCCGTTTTGCGCATTGTAGATCCTGAGTCGGGTTGAGGCGTTGAGCTGTTCGTCGATGTCGCCAAAATCGTTGGTGATCGTAGCCCACATGGTTTGCCAGAATCCTGCTTTCTCCCCGTTGTGAAGCACATACACACGGTCGGCGTCGGCCGTGATCGACAGGGTCTGCTGCGGGTGCTCGCTGGCGTCGGGCATACGGACCTCGTTGGGGTTCTTGTCGTTGACCGGAAACCCGATCCCAAGTTCGCCTCCGCCAATCCACTGCAGGCCTTTTGCGTCCAGTTTGATGATGTAGGGGGCGAACAGGAAGCTGAAATACAGGGCATCGGCATGAGATGCGACATGGCCGTTCTTCAGCAGGAAATTACGTAACCCGGCCAATTCAGGCCTGTCGGTGCTGCCGACTTGGAACAACCGCTCGCCCGTCGTGTTCGTGGACGGGTCAAATCGGTACACCTGCACCACGCTGTTCGTGACCATGGGAGAGACCACCAACAGGGTGTCGGCGAGGATATGCGCGCTGAGCCACCGGTTTGATCCTTGTGGGACACGCACTGGATGTGGGTTCTCCAATGCCGACGAATACCGAGTCATGCGGTACGCACCGGCATCGTAAATGACCTTGTCACCCGAGCCGAGCGTGCTCATCCATTTCATGCCCACCTCAGAAAGCTCGCCCGGGCCACGCCCCATCCTCAAGGAATGCGTCGATTCGCCCTCTTGCAGATCGTACTTGTACATGGTCAGGGTTCGGTGCACGGCATCGGAGACCCAGAGGGTATGGTTGGCATCGGCCTGAATCCAGCTGGGTTCGAAAAGGCTGACGTCAGTCCTCAACACTTCCGTTAGCGGCGCATTGATGGAGCGTTCATCGGTGTAATCGAGGTCGGAAGTGCGAGCGAATGCCACGGCGGCGATCACCGCCGACAGTAGGGTGAGTCCAGTTAATCGGTTCATTGTGTGGTATCTGATGATGATAAAACCAGGGTGGAGGCACTCCCCCACCCCGTGTTGTTGTCGTCACATCCGTCAGTGGTCAGGCATCGCCGAATCCATTGTCGGGTTGTGTCTTGTCGCATTCCGTGCTGGGCGTGAACTCCGCGTAGCATACCCAGTTGCCCCTGAAAAGGCACAGGTTTCCGATGCGCGTCTTTGCGTACTGCACGCTGGTCATGACCTGGTCGCAGGTTTGTCCGTCAGAAGAGGGAGCTGGCTGTGCGTTTGCTCCCGTTCCTGTCGCCGACCATCCGGCGAGGACGAGTGTGACCATAGCAGCCTTGAAAAGTGTTCTCATTGATTGATCTCCGGTTTGTTTTTGATGGTGGTTTTCGCCGATGTGGGCAACATGCATCGCGTCCTTACTCTATAGATACATGCCAAAGCATTTCCTTACGCGCTTCGCGAAATTTTTTTTATCTTTTTGCATGTTTCATGCTTACAAGCGACATCATCGTCATCATCTCGGCCACTGAAGCCGTATTTGAGCTCGCATCCGAGCCCCAGGGCACCCTTTTTCCTTTTCCTTCTCCATTTCCTGCCCCTCATTCCTTGTCCTCTCCTTCTTACTTGTCCTCTCCTCATTCCCCAATCCCCAATCCTCATTCCTCCCGATGGAGTCTCCTTCCCTACGTATAGCCCTTCAAAAAAGCGGCCGCCTAACCGAAAAGACCACCGCGCTTCTGCAGAACATCGGCCTGAAATTCGACACGTATAAAGACCACCTGCTCATCCGTTGCCGTAATTATCCGATCGAGCTTCTGTTCGTGCGCGACGACGACATCCCCGAGTATGTCGAGGACGGTGTGTGCGACCTCGGATTTGTGGGTGCCAACGTCGTGGCGGAGCGCCGTGCCGAAGTGGAGATCATAAAGGAGCTCGATTACGGCCATTGCAGGCTCTGCATCGCCGCCCCGAAAGAGCATGGCATACGTGAGGCGTCGCAATTGGGAGGCAAGCGCATCGCAACCAGCTATCCGAATCTGACACGCGACTTCTTTGCCTCGATCGGACAGACGGTCGACATCGTCGAAATCTCCGGGTCCGTCGAAATCGCACCGAAGCTGGATGTGGCTGACGCCATCTGCGACTTGGTGTCGACCGGCAGCACGCTACGCGCCAACGGGCTTGCCGAAGTGGAGACCATCTTCCGCAGCCAGACCCAGCTGGTGCGCACGCGCAAAAGGCTGTCCGACGAGAAGACGGAGCTTATCAACAAGCTGTTGGTCCGCATTCGCGGCCAGCAGAAGGCCCAGAACAGCCGCTATATCATGATGAACGCACCTGAGGTCTCGCTTGACCGCATCCGGAAGATCATTCCCTCTCTCAAGAGCCCCACGGTGCTGCCACTTGCCGAGGACGGCATGATCGCCGTGCATTCCGTGATCCCGATCGACCGTTTCTGGGAGGTCATGGAAGAACTGCGCGATGCCGGCGCAAGCGGCATCGTGATATTGCCCATCGAAAGCATGATAGACTGATGAAACCACATCTGCTGAAACGATACGAACTCGCTCAGCTGGATGAATCATCCATCCAGGAGCTTTGCGAGCGGCCGAAGATTGACTTCATGTCGATCTTCGAGACGGTCGGACCCATCATTGAGGACGTCGACAACGAGGGAGATGATGCCGTCCGCCGCTACACGAAGCAGTTCGACAAGGCTGACACTCCCGTCGTGTGCATCCCAGTGCCCGAGTCGGAGCCCGAGCTCGACGCCAGCCTGAGGGCGGCCATCGACATAGCGTACGACAACATTTACGCTTTCCACCGTCCACAGATGGGCGTTACCCTCGAAATTGAGACCATGCCGGGCGTGGTATGCCGCCGGGTGACCCGCCCCATCGAGCGGGTAGGCATCTATGTGCCCGGTGGAACGGCCATATTGCCGTCGTCGGCGCTGATGCTGGGTGTTCCGGCGCAAATTGCCGGATGCCATACGGTCGTCTTGGCGACGCCGCCACGACCTGACGGCACCGTCGCCCCCGAAATCGTGTACATCGCGCAGCGGTGCGGCGTGACGCAAATCCTGCTCGCCGGAGGCGCGCAGGCCGTGGCGGCGATGGCACTGGGAACCGAAACAGTGCCCAAGGTCGACAAGATCATGGGTCCGGGCAACCAGTATGTGACCGCCGCCAAGATGCTGTTGCAGAACACCGAGGCCATGGTGGCCATCGACATGCCGGCGGGTCCGTCGGAGGTGCTCGTGATCGCCGACGCATCGGCTAATCCGGCCTGGGTGGCCGCCGATTTGCTTTCGCAGGCCGAACACGGCGTTGACAGCCAGGTCGTAGTGGTAGCCACCGAAGGATTCGACCTCGACCAACTCGAACTGGCATTGGCCGAACAGCTGGCAGCCCTACCCCGTGCCGAAATCACCCGGCATGCGCTCGCCAAGAGCTATGCCTTGCGTGTGGCAGCCACCGGCGAGGCCGTGGCCTTCAGCAACACCTA
>CAYZWQ010000041.1:0-4862 GCA_964481355.1 uncultured Chitinophagales bacterium | reverse complement strand
CCGCCGACGCATCGGCATTGGTTGATGCCGTCGTGAACGCCGGATCCGTGTTTGTAGGGCACTGGACCCCCGAGAGTGTCGGCGACTATGCCTCTGGAACCAACCACACGCTCCCGACCTACGGATATGCCCGCATGTACAGCGGCGTGTCGGTCGACAGCTTCGTGCGGAAGATGACCGTGCAGGAACTCAGCAAAGACGGCCTGCGCCGACTTGGGCCCACTGTGGTGCGCCTCGCCCAAGCCGAAGGTCTCGACGCCCACGCAAACGCCGTATCTATCAGACTCGACGACCCGACAACACGATGACCCGACGACCCGATGACCACCCTCTCCTCCCTGATCCGTCCTAACATTCTGGCATTGTCGCCGTACCGCTGCGCCCGCGACGACTATGAGCGCGGCACGCTGCTCGACGCCAACGAAAACAGCTTTGGAGCCGTGACCGGCGAGCCGGGTCTGAACCGGTATCCGGATCCCTACCAGAAAGATCTGAAGCAGAAGATAGCAGCGTTCCGGGGTGTGTATCCCGACCAAGTGTTTACGGGCGTGGGCAGCGACGAACCCATCGACCTGCTCATCCGCATCTTCTGCGAGCCGGCGAGCAACCGCATCCTGATCACTCCGCCCACCTACGGCATGTACAAAGTCGCCGCATCGGTGAACAACGTGCCCGTCGACACCGTGCCGCTTACGCCCGACTTCCAGCTCGAGCCCGCCGAGGTGCTCGCTGCGGTGCGTGCCGAGACGAAGATCATCTTCCTATGCTCGCCCAACAATCCGACGGGAAACCTGCTGAGGCGCCACGACATAGAGGCCATCCTCGACGGTTTCAAGGGGATCGTGGTCGTCGACGAGGCGTACGTCGACTTCACCGACAGCCCGAGCTGGTGCATGGACCTCGAACGGTATCCGAACCTCGTCGTGCTGCAGACCCTCTCGAAGTCGTTCGGCATGGCAGGCATACGTCTGGGGATGGCCTTTGCCTCTCCCGAGATCATCCACTACATGATGAAAATCAAGTCGCCCTACAACATCAACCAGCTCACGAGCCGGGCGGCGATCGACGCGATGGACCGTGTGGACCGGATGAAGGCCGAGGTGGCCAACATCCTGGGCGAGCGCGAGCGACTGGAGCGAGAGCTAAAAAAGATGGATGCCGTGGTGGTGTTCCCCAGCGACTCCAACTTTCTGCTCATCCGAGTACCGAAGGCATTTGAAGTGTACAAGGCCATGGCAGACGCCGGTGTGGTGGCGCGCTACCGTGGCGACCAAATCCACTGCGAGAACACCATCCGCGTGACCGTGGGCACGCCGGACGAAAACGACCTGTTCCTGTCCATGCTGCATCGGCAGCTCGGCCTTGGGGATGGCTACACGCCACCGCCCTCAAACGTGTCGATGGTCACGCCCGAGGCCGTCACCATCGGCGAGACCGTGACCGAGCCGGCACGACGCGCCACTGTTAAGCGCACCACCAAGGAGACCGATATTTCGGTGGAAGTGAACCTCGACGGCACCGGCGTTTCGTCAATAGCGACGGGAATCCCCTTCTATGATCACATGATCGACCAGATCGCCAAGCATGCACTCATCGATATATCGTTGAGCTGTAAGGGCGACCTCGACATCGACGAGCACCACACCATCGAGGACTCCGCCATTGCCCTGGGCGACGCCATCACGCAGGCGCTCGGCGACAAGCGCGGCATCGAGCGGTTCGGCTTCGTGCTGCCGATGGACGAGGCGCAGGCCACCATCGCGATGGACCTTTCGGGGCGTCCTTACCTCACCTTCGAGGGCGATTTCGCCCGCGAATACGTGGGCGACTTCCCAACCGAGATGACCAAGCACGTGTTCCATTCGTTGGCCATGAGCCTGAAGGCGACCTTGCAGATTTCGGTGAGGGGCGAGAACGACCACCACAAGATCGAAGCCTGCTTCAAGGGGTTTGCGCGGTGCCTGCGTCAGGCTCTCATCCGCAACCCACGCATCCTGAACACGATCCCAAGCTCGAAAGGCACCTTATGATCGCCATGATCGACTACGACGCCGGCAACGTGGCCAGCGTGAGCAACGCGCTCAGCCGGTTGGGCGTCGAGCATGTGATCACGGCCGACCATGCCGTGCTCGACCAGGCACGCGGTGTCATTTTCCCGGGAGTCGGCCACGCCGAGGCGGCCATGAGGTCGCTCATCGAAAAGGGGCTCGACCGATGGATCGTGCAGGCGACCAAGCCCGTTTTGGGCATCTGCGTCGGCCTGCAGCTCATGTATGCGTCTTCGGAGGAATCGTCCATCCCGACGCTTGGCATTTTCCCGGGTCATCTGAACCGGTTTGACAGCTCCGAGATGAAAGTGCCGCACATGGGCTGGAACACCTTCAAGGAGGTGAGACGGCATCCCCTGCTCATCGGACTCGACACGTCCGACTTCCACTACTTTGTGCACAGCTATTATCCCCCGCTGGGCGATGTGACCCTCGCCTCCTGCGAGTACGGGGTCGAGTTCACGGCTGTGGCCGCCCGTGGGAATTTCATGGGGGTGCAGTATCATCCTGAGAAGTCTGGAGCTGCCGGTTCCACCCTGCTGCGCAACTTCTGCGACATCGTCTATCAACCGATCGCCATCTGACATGCACGTGATTCCCGCCATTGACCTGCTCGACGGCAGGGTGGTGCGCCTCAAGAAGGGTGCATACGACGAGGTGACCGTCTATCCGCTGTCGCCCGTCGAACAAGCCAACGTGTACCGTGACGCCGGCTTCAGGAGGCTGCATATCGTGGATCTGAACGGTGCCAAGGAGGGACGTTTTGTGAATCTGCCCATCATCGCAGAGATCGTGCGGCAGACCGGAATGGAGGTTCAGACCGGCGGGGGCATCCGCACTCGTGGCGACATCGACCATCTGCTGGATGCGGGCCTCCATCGCGTGGTGGTGAGTTCGATGGCTGTGAAAACACCCGACGCATGGCTGGACGCGCTGCGCACCCACGGGGGCGACCGTTGCATCTTGGGGATGGACCTCAAAGGCGGGAACGTGGCCTATGCCGGATGGTTGGAGACCTCGGATGTCACCTTGGAGGATTTTCTGAGGCCGATGGCGGAGGCCGGACTAACGGAGATCCTATGCACCGACGTCGGTCGAGACGGCATGCTTAGCGGTCCCAATGTTGATCTGTACATCGACCTGATGCGCCGGTTCCCGGAGATGAACTTCATTGCAAGCGGGGGCGTGAGCAGCGCCGGCGACTTGAATGCACTTGCCTCCAACGGGTTGCATGCGTGTGTGGTCGGCCGCGCCTATTATGAGGGTCATGTGAGCCTTGAGGAGATGGCGCGGCACAGCTGAGCGAGACGCGAGAATCGAGAGACGAGACACGAGACACTGTTCATTGTTCATTGTTCATTGTTCACTGTTCATTGTTCATTGTTCACTGTTCATTGTTCATTGTTCACTGTTCACTGTTCATTGCTCACTGTTCACTGTAAAATCTTCAATTTTCAATTTTCATTTTTTCTCTCTATATTAGTAAGCTGTGCATGTAATAATTGGGCTTCTGAAGTTTTGTCGGGGTTGTTCACATTGTTAACTGCATCGCCCGGCAACACATTTGCTTATCGCTTTTTGCCGGGTGTTACAATCACCCCATTTGCCCGTTCAGTCCGCACTTCGCTGCCCAGGCTCCACTTTTACGATTTACATGACTTTTGACCAATTGGGTCTTATACCCACCATTTTGTCCAATGTTGCCCGCGAAGGGTACACCCAGCCAACCCCAATCCAAGAACAAGCCATCCCCGAGATGCTCAAAGGCCGCGACATATTGGCCAGCGCGCAGACCGGTACCGGCAAAACTGCAGCCTTCTGCCTGCCGATCCTCCAACTGTTGGCCCCGCAGGCCCGCCTTGAGCAGCGTCAGCGCGGCATCAAGGCGCTCATCCTGAGTCCAACCCGCGAACTGGCCGGCCAGATCGCCGACAGCCTCACGGCCTATGGACGCAACCTGAACCTGCGTCACACCGTCATCTACGGCGGCGTGAGCCAGCGTCCCCAGACCGAGGCGCTTCGCCGTCGCGTCGACATAGTCGTGGCCACCCCGGGTCGCCTCATGGATCTGATGGAACAGGGCTATGTGCGTCTCAACGAGGTGTCGATGCTAGTGCTCGACGAAGCCGACCGCATGCTCGACATGGGCTTCATCCACGACATCAACGCCATCATCGACGCCATGCCCAAGCAGCGCCAGACCCTGTTCTTCTCGGCTACCATGCCGCCGGAGATCGTCAAGCTGGCCAACCGGATGCTCGTCGACCCCGTGCGCGTCGAGGTGAAACCGGGTCCGTCGGCCGTCGAAATCATCGACCAGCGACTGTACCATGTCGAGCGTGACGACAAACGCGAGCTTCTGCTGCACCTGCTTCACAACGAAGTGGAGACAGCCCTTGTCTTCACTAAGACCAAGCACGGCGCCGAGAAAGTGGCCAAGATGATCAGCAAGTCCGGCATCGCCGCCGACTCGATCCACGGCGACAAGAGCCAGGCGGCACGCCAGGCAGCACTACGTGGATTCAAGATGGGACGCACCCGCGTGCTCGTGGCAACCGACGTCGCCGCCCGTGGCATCGACATCGACGCCCTGTCGCACGTCATCAACTTCGAGGTACCGCACGAGGCCGAAACCTACGTTCACCGCATCGGCCGCACGGGCCGCGCCGGCAACGCGGGTATCGCACTCACCTTGTGCGACCGTGAAGAGCGCAAATCGCTCAAAATGATCCACAAGCTCATCGCCAAGCAACTTCCCGTCGTCGAAGATCACCCGTTCGCCATTGCACCCCCCGCAAACGAGGAGCGCAAGCC
>CAYZWQ010000040.1:0-16988 GCA_964481355.1 uncultured Chitinophagales bacterium | reverse complement strand
CGGTGCCATATGGTCATTGTCGATGATGACGCCACGATAGGTATATGGACCGGTGGCACTTGAACTGGTAGCATAACCAATACTGGTCGGCATCCCAGCACGACTAATTTCGGAATAGGTGATGTAGTAGATACCGTTTCGCTTGAACATGAAGGCACCCTCATGAAAATGGTGCTCCGTCTCCGTCAACATGTTAGTAACGATTGAAGTGGAGTCAATTTCGGTCATCGAAGGCATCAAACGTGCCATTTTTAGGTCAATTTGACCCCAGAGATAGTAGGCTTGGCCATCGTCGTCGATGAAGACGGCTGGATCAATTTCTTCGTGACCGTACATATTCATGCGTTTTCCTTCTCCAAACGGCCCCAACGGCGAGTCAGATGTTGCCACACCTTCCGCATGCTGTCGACTTGCCATGCAGTAATAGAGATAGTAGACGCCATTGCGTTCAACTACATCGGGTGCCCAAAGCGGCAGATCGGTGTACAGTATGTCGTCGTCGTGGCCAGACCCAGAAAATATGCGCTCGTGGAGGGTCCAGTTAAGCATGTCGTCGGACGACAACGCATGGTAATGCGCCACATAATAGCCAGCAGTATCAGGGTACATCACTGTGGTGTAGACATACACTCGCCCATCAAATACCCTGGCTGTGGGGTCGGCCAGATACGTGCCAGGTGGGTGGATCGGATTCTGTGCACCCGCGGAAGTCGAGACGAAAAGCACCAACAAAAGAACGCGGAGGTAGTTCATGGTGTCTGCAGGCAAATTAACGCTGTACCCTGCCTGACCCACCCTCCTTGATGAGTGCATCCACTTCAGAAACCGTGCACACATTGATATCGCCGGGTATGGTGTGCTTCAGGCAACTGGCGGCAACGGCAAACTCAAGTGCGTCCGCATCAGAGCGACCCGTGGCCATGCCGTAGATGAGTCCAGCGCCGAAGGAGTCGCCGCCGCCGACACGATCGACAATGCGTATGGAGTAGCGCCGGCTTTGGATAAAGTTTGAACCGTCGTATAGCACCGCCGACCAGTTGTTGTCGCTGGCTGACAGGCTCTCGCGGAGTGTGATGGCCACTTTCTTCAAATTTGGGAACATGCCTATCATCTTGGAAGCCACTTCCTTGTACTTCGCAGCGTCGATCAGGCCGGCATCAACGTCGCTTCCCTCGGCGTGAATGCCGAACACCATGTGGCAATCCTCTTCATTGGCGATGGCCACGTCCACATGCCGCATCACATGGCTCATCACGCGTCCGGCCTCGTCGGTTGTCCATAGTTTCTTGCGGTAATTGAGGTCGCAGCTGACGGTCAGTCCGGCCGCTTTGGCAGCTTGAACGGCTTCGATTGTGGCGTCTGCCGCCGATTGGCTCAAAGCGGGTGTGATGCCGGTCACATGGAACCACTGCTTTCCGGCGAACACGGTTGCCCAGTCGACCATGCCCGGTTTGATCTCTGCGATGGCTGCTCCCGAGCGGTCGTAAATGACTTTCGAAGGACGCTGCGATGCGCCCGACTCCAAGAAGTAAATTCCCAAGCGGTCGCCACCACGAAGTATGTGCGACGTATCCACACCGTATCGGCGAAGGGTCTGAAGCGCAGCCTCGCCAATCTCATGCTTGGGAAGCCTGGTCACATAGTGTGCCTTGAGACCAAACTGCGCCAAAGAGGCAGCCACGTTGGCCTCGCCTCCGCCATAGTTCACATCAAACGTGTCGGTTTGTAAGAATCGGCTGAATCCCGGTGTGGAAAGACGAAGCATGATCTCTCCAAAGGTGACGACGGATGGGGTTGACATGGGTTTGCGATTGAAATTGGATGAATTGTTACTGTACGTTGGCGGCCATGCGTGCTGCCCGCTCCGTCAGCACTTCGAACCTGCCGTCTTCGATTGCCTTCTTGTCGAGCAGGTCACTTCCAATTCCCACGGCCACCGCACCGGCCGCTATCCATTCGTGCGCATTCTCGATGCTCACGCCTCCGGTCGGCATGAGGGGGATTTGTGGGAAGGGTCCTTTGATATCCTTGAAGTACTTCGGCCCAAGCGAGGTCGCAGGAAAGACCTTGATCACATCAGCACCCAGCTTCCAGGCAGTGAATATCTCGGTTGGTGTGAAACAGCCCGGCGCGCAATATATATCAGCCTGCTTGCAGGCGGCGATGACTTCCGGATTCATGATCGGACTCACCACAAACTGAGCCCCCGCTTCGATTACGGCCAAGGCGGTTGCTGCATCGGTCACGGTGCCTGCACCGATCAGAATATCGTCTGAAACCGTTGCAGATACCTGGCGGATCAATTCGACCGCATTGGGCACCGTCATGGTGATTTCGATGCAACGCACCCCGCCTGCCGCCACCGCCTGTATCACGGGCACAAGCTTGGCGGCATCGGCCAAACGGATGACCGCCACCACGCGTTCGGCCGCAATTTGGGCTGCTACTTCCGACTTTGGTTTTCTTGATCCCATATCAGCGCTTGAGGAAGAAGGTATAATAGGGTTCGTCGTTTGCCTCTCGTTGCACCATCAACGCCAATTCACGGGCATGATAGTCGCCCCACATGGTGGCTTCGTCGCATGGCACTTTGCGTCCGGCAGGGATATTGTCCCAGTTGTTGGGTCGGTGGTAAACCGAATGGAGTATGAGTCCCTCGTGGTTTGGATCTTCAGACAAGTACGGAGACTCGAACAAGTGCTTGGCCATGGTCAGACCGACCTGGCGGTATTTGTTGCCTGATTCCACGTTTCCTTTCGACTTCAGGAAATTACCAAGACGGATATAGCCCTGTGCGGCGATGGCAGCAGCGGAGCTGTCGATGGGCTCGTGGTCGTTGTAAGGTTCGGAGGGTCTGTCCAAGTAATCGCCCAGGTGGACAAGACCTGGCGCACCGGTATCCCAATAGGGGATACCATCGGTCGGACTGTACTGGATGAAGAAATCGGCCGTGGCCTCGGCTGCCATAAGGAACTGGTCCATGATGGCCTCCTTGCCTCCGAATGGAGCCAGTTCGTCGTCGCTCAATGTGTCGAAAAATTCCAGCTCTTCGGCATAGCCCGTCAAAATCCAAGCCAAACCGCGTGTCCAGGTAGAGAATGGCGTATATCCTTGTTGGGTGCTTGGGCAGCGATAAGAGCCGTCGTTCGTGTTGAAGATGGACTCATGAACCACCCGTCCACGAAGATCATACAGATCGCGTTCCTTGCCGTAGTAGACATTGTATTTTGCCGTCGTGAGGCAGTGCTGAATCATGCGCTCGAGCAGGTTGATCTTGGTATCCTTCTCAGCCATAAGTGCATGTCCGAGCTGATGAGAAACAATCAATGCGCGCATGCTCCGAATCGTGTCAGAAAAGAGGGAATGTGGGCCGTTGAAACTGTACACATATCCCCGGTCGGGTGAGATTTGCGTCCAGCGGGCAGCTTGAATGGCACCTGTCAGCTTCAGGGCAAGCTCGTAGAAATCGCGCTCGCGGGCATCGAACTCAATGCGACCTTCATCCATCAGCCGGAGCAAGTTTCCATACGTGCTCACATTGTTAAACCCATGGTCATGCACCCCGATGTGACTGATGTGGCTGGCCATGTATTTGACTGTGCCCTCACGACCCAGCTCCAGGAACTTCCTGTCACCTGTGGCATCGTACTGCAAAATCGCTGATCCAAACATGAACCCTTGGGTCCACTCCGTCCAACCCCGGGAAGTGTACGCACCATTGACCGTATAGACGGGCGTGCCCTTGGTTGGGTTCCATTTGTTGAACATGTTGGTCAGCTTTGCCGCAGACGCGTCAAACAGACGATTCACAGATGGTAAAAGCTGACTGGCAGTGAGATTTGGATCCGATTTGATCATAGTTTGGTTCTATGGGTCCACCAATGTGGAGATGAAATTATAAATTAGAGACGGCTGATGTTGAATCCGCCGTCGATGTAGATGACGTCGCCGGTCGAAAATGGGAAATGGCCGGCCACAATGCTCTCGACGCCTTTGGCGACGTCATTGGGATAGCCCCACCGCCCTTGAGGGACGAGTCCACCACCGATGAGTTCGTCGTATTTACCCTTCACTCCGCTGGTCATGTCGGTTTCCATGATTCCGGGTCGGAGCTCAATCACAGATATCTGTTCTGGGGCCATACGCAGTGCCCAAAGTTTGGTGACCATGGCAAGACCTGCCTTTGAGATGCAGTATTCGCCACGATTGAGCGATGCCGTGTGCGCCGATATCGACGACACGATGATGACTTTGAATCCACTGGGAAGCAATGGTTCCGGCTTTTGCTCCAACCAGTAGTTGGCGACCCGCTGAGTGAGGAAGTATGGTCCGTACAGATTCACCCTCATCACTTCGTCGAATGATTCCTCCGATGTCTGGGTCACGTCGGCACGTACGCGGGGGGCGATGCCCGCGTTGTTCACCAATGCGTCGATGCGTCCCATTTCGGCAAGGACGGTTTCAACCATGCGGTCCCGATCTTCGGCCTTGCCGATGTCGGCCTGCACGGGAAGGAAGCGTTGGTTGTCTTGGATGGCGGCATCTCGGCATAGCTGCGCGGTTTCGTCTGCGGCAGCCTTATTGCCGGCGTAGTTGATGGCGACCGAATATCCTTTGGAGGCCATGTGAACGGCAACACCGCGGCCTAAGCCACGAGAAGCACCGGTGATGAGAATGACGGGAGACAAGATGAATGAGGATTTAGGATGGAGGATTGAGGACTGATGAGAGGACTGACGTAAGGACTGGTGAGTGGAGTGAGGAGAGAACCAAGATCTATGAGATTGAAAAGATCATTTGATTTTTGGCTTATTCGACCACTGATCACTGATCACCGTCATATGCTTTGTGGGGGCACATAAGCTCCGGATTGGCGTTCGGTGGCCATCTGTTGACGATATCGGCTTGCGCGATATGTGGCGATCGGGTCGATGGAGCCTCCCTTGCGGAGCCTGGCTTCGGCTACAATCGGCGACACATCCGTCTCGTAAGCCGACTTGAGTGCCTGCTCCGCCATCAGCACGTCGTTGGCCTCCTGGTAACCGGCAAGAGCCAGACGGTCGACCAACAGGGCCTTCGTGTAGGCACGCTGCAGTTCTCCAACTGTCTGTAATAAGGCCTCGATGGGATCCTTGATGTTATGGCTCTGATCTATCATGTAAGCAGGCGGTGTGGCGAAGGCATTGTCGACGGCCGCATCGACGAGCTCGTTGAATACAAGGAAGAGTTGGTATGGCTTGATGGAGCCCGACGTCAAGTCGTCGTCGCCGTACTTGCTGTCATTGAAATGGAACCCACCCAACTTGCCGGCGCCAATTAGACGGGCTACCACTAGCTCGATGTTCGTATTGGGCAGGTGATGCCCCAAGTCGACCAAACTAAAAGCCTTCGGTCCAAGCCTTGATGCAAGCAAGAACGATGAACCCCAGTCTTGGATGACTGTGGCATAGAACGCAGGCTCATAGGGTTTGTATTCGATGAACATGCGCCAAGCATCGGGCATGTGCGCATAGATGTGCTTCAAGCTTTCGTACACGCGCTCATAGCTCTTGCGAAGGTGCATCTGGCCGGGGAAGTTGCTTCCATCGCTGAGCCATACCGTTATGGAGTCGGATCCGAGCGTTCGGCCGACATCGATGACGTGCTTGTTGTGCTCCACGGCCTGTGCGCGCACCTCAGCCGAGGTGTGGCTGAGCGAACCGTACTTGTAGCTGTGTTTCTGGCCGGGCTGATCCTGAAACGTGTTCGAATTAACGGCGTCAAAACCCAGATTCAGGTTAGAGGCGTGATCGCGAAGCACTTTGGGATCCTTGGGTTCATCCCATGGGATGTGCAGCGAAACCTTCGAACAAGAGCCCGTGAGTTGGTGCAACAAGGCGATGTCTTGCATTTTCTCGAAGATGTCGCGGGGTTCTCCTCCACCCGGGAAGCGCCCGAAGCGCGTGCCGCCGGTACCGAGCGCCCATGAGGGGATGGCCACATCGAAAGTGGATGCCTGTTCAATGACAGATTCAATGTCGACGCCCGTGCGCGACAGTTTAGAAGACAGATGGTCTATGTCGGCCCGATGGGCAGATTGCAGTCGTTGATTGACTTCCTCAATGCGATTTTTGTCAAGCATGATGGTAGTTTCTGCGATGGGAACATGAATGTCGTAATATAGACCTGAGCAAGAGCAAGAGCAAGAGCAAGAGCAAGAGTAAGGGACGAGAAGCGAGAATCGAGAATCGAGACACGGGACCCGAGAGGCCTACGGCACGGGTGGATATTCTGCGGTGGCGAATGTATTTTCCTATCCTGATTTCTGTCCTCAATCCTCTCCACAATCCAATTCCTTTTCCTACCTCCTTGCTTCAATCCTCAATCCCCAATCCCCATTCCTCCGGCAGACCTTCACTCGCCTTTGACTTAGGTGCCTCATCGGGCCGCGCCATCGTGGGCATCCCCAATGGCGATGCATGGCAGCTTCACGAAGTGCACCGCTTCCCTACGCACCTTCTCGAAGTTGGAGAACGCCTTTATTGGGATCTTCCACGCATAGAAGCTGAACTCAACTTCGGGCTTGAAGAGGCATTAAGGCACTTCCCCGATATCAAGAGCCTCAGCGTCACGGCATGGGGCGTCGACTATCTCCCACTCGACGCACACTTCAGGCCAATGCGTAACGCATACTGCTACCGCGACACCCGAAAAGACGGCATGATGGCGAAGGTTCACTCCATCGTCCCCAAAGAGGAGATTTACCGCCTGACCGGCATCCAATTCAGGGAGATTAACACGATCTACCAGCTGTTTGCCGACAAACTGTTGGAACCGGAGGTGATGGAAGCTGCCCACATGTACCTCACCGTATCCGACTACCTGAATTTCAGGATGGGCGGGAAACCGGTTATTGAGGTTTCTCAAGCAAGCACAACCCAGCTTCTCGACGCCACCACGCGAACTTGGGCGGAACCGCTGTTTGACAAACTGGGACTTCCCGTGGAGAAGTGGCCAGAGGTGGTCCCCTCGGGCACTGTGATCGGTCATCACCGGAAATACCCGCAAATTGAGGTCATCGCCGGACTTTCGCACGATACCGGCGCCGCCGTAGCCGGTGTCCCCGCCAAACCCGGAACGAACTGGTGCTACATCAGCTCTGGCACGTGGTCGCTATTGGGTGCCGAACTGCCGGAGCCGGACCTTTCTGATGCCGCCTGCGAAGCCAGTTTCACCAACGAGGCCGGGTTCGGTGGATCCATCCGGTTTTTGAAGAATATCACTGGTTTGTGGGTCCTGCAGGAGTGCGAGCGCGAATGGCGCGAGCATGACGAGTGGCCGGGATATGACGCCTTGATCGATTCAGCCAAGATGGTGGAGGCACCCTATTCTGTCATCAACCTGAATGAGCCGCAGTTCGGCACCAGAGGCGATATGGTGGATAAGATCCAATCATACTGCAGCAAAACGGGCCAACGAATACCAAAATCTCAGGCAGAAATCGCCAGTTTCGTGATCCGCAGCCTGGCCCGACACTACCGAGAGACCCTCGAAGTGCTCGAACGCCTCCGCGACACCCGCTACGATGTGATCCATATCGTGGGGGGAGGATCCAAAAATTCATGGCTGTGCGAGCTCACCGAACAAGAGACCGGACGAAAAGTCGTGGCAGGCCCCGTCGAGGCCACCGCCCTCGGCAACCTGATGATCCAAAACGGGAAGGTCAGACGATGACCGCGGTCAAACCCTGTTCCTCTGATCTTATCGATCCCTTTAATCCGCGCACTTCCTACTCGGCGGTCTTTACTCCCAGCTGCTCAATCACACGGTCAAGTTCGTCGCTCCTCTGGGTTCCGAAGAGCAGCTTCTTGCCGCTTTTGAGCTCGAGCTGCAACCCCATGTTGCCTGCAATGTTGTAGGCATCCCCTTTCCCGAAAGCGCCCCAGCGGATCCCCCATCCTCCATATTCTAAGATGGGATTGTATTTGCGGATGTAGGCTTTGGAGACCTGATCCCATGCAATGGTTTTCGTTGAGAAATGGAACGGGAAAAACCGGTAGGTGATACCGTTTTGATCTACGATTGTCTCCAATCGTATCGAAAAGATGAAGTAATTGACAAGGGCGATAAAGAGCAACATGATGGTGACGCCCAAATCGCTGATGGGCTTGTCCCCAAAAGGTTCTCCCATTACTACCTGACGTAAAAAGCCGATTAGAATAGGAATACTGACTACAAGCATCAAAAGCAAGATCCACACCTGCTTGAACCGTTGCTGCTCATTAAATGAAACATCCCTTTTCATATGGTCGATCGTGGTGCCGGTTACATGGATTGGTCATTCCCAGTTCCACGTGACCGACACCCATTTTGTTTCGACTGTGCTTATCGGATCACTTGTATTTCGCCGATTCCAAGATTTCTGAGCCTAGGCAGCTGTGTCTTGGCGTCGCCTACAATCAAGTAATACATCTTGTCCGGATTGAGGTAGGTTCCCGCAAGTCGCTGGATTTCTTCGACGGTCATGTCCGAGACGATCCGCTCGCGCTGGGTCACGTAGTCGTCAGCGAATCCGTAGCTGCTGATCTCGGTAAGCATGCCCAGCTTGGCTCCAAGCGTCTCAAATGCCCTTGCGTTGCTCTTGATCAGGGAGCTTTTAGTCACTTCCAAGTCTTGTTCGTTGAAGCTTGGACCGTAGTCGGCCAAAATGTCGCGGATCAGGCTTACCGCCTCATACGTGATGTTCGTGCGCACACCGGTCGAGATGGAGAACATTCCGGGTATGTTCGTGCCCCAGAAGCCGGACCTGATGCCATAAGTGTACCCTTTGCCCTCGCGCAGCTCCTGGGTGAGCTTTGATGCGAATCCGCCGCCGCCGAGGCGGTAGTTCATCACCTCTGCAGGGTAAAAATCAGGATGAGTGACCGCCAAGGCCGGGTAGCCAATCATCAAGACCGACTGCTTGGCATCGGGCACATCGTAAAAATGAACGGACGGCTTGTCGGGGGCTGATGGCACTTCGGGTGTCGGGATGGTTACCTCTTTGGGTGACCATTGCGCGTCGAGCGCCCCCAATGAAGAACGTACGGCAGCCTCAGAAATGTCGCCTGCAACGTGAAAGTCTGCCACGGTCGGTGAGATGTTGGCCTCGTAAAACGCCTTGAGGTCGTCGATGGTAATAGATGCCACACTCTGTTCAGTTCCCATGCTGTTATGGGCCAGAATGTGGTCGCTGCCGTAGATCAGCTTCGAAAATTGGGTCGTGGCGATGCTGTTCGGGTTTGCCTTCATCTGGAGAATACGGCTCATGGTACTTTGCTTGAGCAACTCGAATTCTTGTTCATCCCATCGGGGCTCGAGGATGATTTCTCGCAAGAGTTCCATGGTTTCATCGTAGTTGCGAGCAAGCGTGTTCCCGCTGATGGTGATGCCCTCCTCCGATGCCGATGCCCTAATCGAGGCACCGAGGCTCTCGATGGCAATTTCTAGCTCCTCGGCCGTGCGGTTCGCCGTGCCTTTGGTCATAAGCTGAGCCATGAGGTTCGATACACCCACTTTTGAAGGATCTTCAAGGAGCATTCCGCCCCGAATGCCAAGTTGGAATTGCACGAGCGGCACCTCGCCATTCTGGATTCCCCACAGTTTCAAGCCGGATGGCATGGTGGACTTCCAAACTGAAGGCACTACCACTTTTGGAGTCGGCCCATACGGAGGTTCGACACTCCGATCAAAACTGGAGGGCGTGCGCTCATACTCGGCGGTGATGCTAGCATCGAATTCTTCTTCCGCGCCCTCCACGATCTGCTCTTCAACCACTTTGGCTTGTGTCGAACCGGAAAGCGCCAATTCGGCCTGTCCACGGGGCACAAAGCTTGTAATGACGGCATGTTTGCCTTTTATGTAGGTGTTGTAGACGCGCATCACGTCATCGGATGTGACCGCAAGGATGTTCTTAATATCCTGGTTGATAAATCCGGGGTCGCCTGCAAAGATGGCATACTGAGCAAGTTGGAATCCCTTGCCCACCACGCTGGACAATCCGTTGTAGAATGCAGTTTCCTGTCCGGCTTTAATGCGGTCGAGATCATCTTGCGATATGCCTTCCTGCTCAAACCGATCGAGAGCTTCGTTGATGGCGGCATGCACCGTATCGAGGCTCGTGCCGTTGAATGCCGTGACACGAATGCTGTACTGGCCTGCAATTTCGGAGCTGAACTGTCGGGCACTGACGGCGTCGGTCAATTTCTTCTCTTCAACCAAAACCTTGTACAGCGGCGCACGCTTGCCACGCGACAGGTAGTTGGCCAAGATGTCGAGGGCGTACGAGTCAGGATGATACTGGTACACAGAGGGCCATGTGATGCTCAATTGTGGTAACCGGGCGAAATTGTCTTCGTGGAACAATTTCTTGGTTTCGGACAGCTCCACCGGTTGTTTCTCCAGCTTGACGACGTCTTGGCCACGGGGTATTTCACCAAAGTACTTCTCGACCAAGGGCTTGGCCTGTGCCGTGTCAAAATCGCCTGCGATGGTCAACGTAACGTTGTTTGGCACGTACCAGCGGTTAAAGAAATCCTTCACGTCCTGCAAAGTGGCAGCCTGCAGGTCTTCGAGCGAGCCTATTACCTGCCAGCTGTACGGATGGCCAGCGGGATACAGGTTCTTGTCGATCACGTAACTTGTGTGCCCGTAGGGCTGGTTGTCGACGCCTTGGCGTTTTTCGTTCTTGACGACCTGCTTCTCCTTCGCGAGTACGGGCTCGGTCACGGTATTGATGAAAAAGCCAAGCTTGTCGGCTTCGGCCCAGATCATTTTCTCCAGCGCGTCGTTGGGAACCGTCTGGAAATAGTTGGTGCGGTCGCGGCTGGTCGATCCGTTTGCACCTGAGCCTCCGATGCGGGCGCTCATTTGGTCGAGCCCCCCCTTGCCGAGGTTTTCCGATTCGAGGAAGAGCAGATGCTCGAAGAGGTGTGCAAATCCGGTTCGCCCTTCGATCTCGCGTGCCGAACCGACATGGGCCGTCAAGGCCACGGCCACGACCGGATCGGAGCGGTCGACGTGCAGTACGACGTTGAGCCCGTTGTCGAGGGTGAATGTTTCGTAGTCGATGCTGAACGACGGCTCGTTAGACGGCTGGCTGGAGCAAGATGACAGCAAAATGGCAGCCAGAAAAAGAGAGATGAAGCCCGGTGTGCGTTGCATAGTGGTATCTGCAAAAATGGTTGAAGCGTAGTAAGGAAGAAATAAACCCCTAATCCTGCAAAATCGCAACTATCATCCCAACTTCATTGTGACCAACCCCACAAACTCTCCGGTTCAGGACAGATTTTTCATTTACAGTCGTTCACTGTGCACTGTTCATTGTTCATTGTTCACTGTTCACTGTTCAATCTTCAATCTTCAATTTTCAATTTTCAATCTTCAATCTTCAATCTTCAATCTTCAATCTTCATCCTCTCCACATAGTCCTGCCGGACGGGGCTGAACACATCCAACATGAGGCAATCGGTCAAGGCATGGCCGTAGTGCTTCAGATCCGAAGGAATGATGGCGACGATGCCCGGTTCAAGCACTTGTGCCTCGCCGGCAACCACGAGTTCGAACTTGCCCTCGAGCACATGGGTCGCCTGTTCGTGGAAGTGGCTGTGTTCGGGGATGGCCGCGCCGGCCGCGATGGTCCAGTAGACCAGGGTCATCGAGTCGGTGTGGATCATCTTGGCGACGTATCCCGGGAAGAGTTCTTTTGAGGGAAGGGATTCTTGATGTATGAATGGCATGGGGCGAGATGCGAGATGCGAGATGCGAGATGCGAGAATATTGGCAGGATTTCAACTCAATGCAAGTGGATGAAAGGAGTGATTGTTAATCATTGATAGTAGTTGTTAATGATTGATAATCACTGGCAATCGCGGTATTTTGGGATGGTAAAAAGTTCTCCTAAGTTCTCGTTCCAAAATCCAAGAGGCAGCAAGACAGCGCCTGAAAAACAATCACTACTATGGACTTATCCTATTTAAACAGCCGTTGGGATGACGCATATGCCAATTCCCTTGACCCCGTCGAACGTCTCATCTACCGCTCCAACCTGCTGGGTGCAGACTGGCGCATCACCAACACGGGCGGTGGCAACACATCGGCAAAGCTGACCGAAAAAGACCCGATCACCGGAGAGGACGTGCTTGTGATGTGGGTGAAAGGTTCTGGAGGCGATCTCCGCACGGCAAAGAAGAAAAATTTTGCTTCCCTGTACCAACAAAGGCTGCTCGACCTGCAGGCTGTGTATGCGGGGATGCCGAATCGAGGCGTAAAGACTCCGGCCGAAGATGTGATGGTGGGCATGTATGCGCACTGCACGTTCAACTTGAACCCCTGTGCCCCTTCGATCGACACCCCATTGCACAGCTTCATTCCATACGCCCACGTCGACCACACGCACCCGGCGCCGATCATCGCATTGGCAACTGCGGCGGACGGACCAGCATTGACCAAGGAAATCTTCGGAGACTGGGTGATCTGGGTCGACTGGCAACGACCGGGTTTCGAGCTCGGGCTGCTCATGCAGGGCGTGGTTGAACAAAATCCGCAGGCCGTTGGAATCCTCATGGGCGGTCATGGACTCATCAATTGGGCCAATGACGACAAAGAGTGCTATCTCCTCTCTCTTGACCTCATTCGTCAGGCCGCCGAGTATCTCGCCAAGAAGGATCTTGGCGAGAAAGCATTTGGTGGAGCCAAGTATCAGACGCTGGAGCCTGCCAAGCGGGACCAAGTTCTCGTCGACATCCTTCCCTACATCCGCGGCAAGGTGAGCCAGGAGAAACGGTTCATAGGCACGGTGGACCACAACGACGCACTGATGTCGTATGTGAACAGCGCCGACGCCCCAAGGCTTGCAGAGCTCGGCACCTCCTGCCCCGACCACTTCTTGCGCACGAAAATCAAGCCCCTCTATGTAGATTGGAATCCACAGACGGAGGATGTGACCAGCCTGAAGGCAAAACTTGACGAAGGCCTCGAGGCTTACAAAAAGGATTATGCCGTCTATTACGAGACACACAAGCATCCGAATTCGCCTGCAATGCGTGTTTCTTACCCGTCGGTGGTGCTCATCCCCGGTATCGGGCTCATAGCTTGGGGCAAGACCAAAAGTGAGAGCCGCGTCACAGCCGAGTTCTATAATGCAGCCATCTGGGTGATGCGTGGCGCCGAATCCGTTTCTAAATACACGGCGATTGCACGGCAGGAAGCCTTCGACATCGAGTATTGGCTGCTGGAGGAGGCAAAACTCAAGCGTATGCCTGCCGAGCAGGAAATGGCTCGCAAAATCATTGTTGTGATCGGTGCAGGAAGCGGCATCGGCAAAGACACCGTGGACCGCCTGATTAAAGACGGTGCCACTGTTGCCGCTCTCGACCTGAATGACGAGGCCGCCAAGGCCTCTGCCGACGAGGTGATGAAGCGGATCGGCATGGGTATTGGCGTAGCTGGATCCGGCATAAGCGGATCGGGCGACATCATCGGACTCGGATGCGACATGACGAACCGGGCTTCAATCACGAGTGCCTTGAACCAGGTCGTGCTGGCCTATGGCGGCATAGACGGCGTTGCCGTCACAGCAGGCATCTTCATCAGCCCGGATGTACATGGCAACTTCGACGACGCCGGATGGGCAAAGAGCTTTGCCGTGAACACAACGGGTCCATTCCTTGTCGCACATGAGGCGTCCAAAATTTGGAGGGCGCAGCAATTGACCGGCAGCTTGGTCATCACCACGAGCGTGAACGCCGTGGTAGCAAAAAAGGGCAGCTTCGCATACGACGTAAGCAAGGCAGCCACCAATCACCTCATTCGCGAGCTGGCCATTGAGCTGGCACCGAACGTGCGTGTTAACGGCGTTGCACCCGCCACCGTGGTTGAAGGCAGCAGCATGTTCCCTCGCGACCGCGTGATGGCGTCGCTGGCGAAATATAAAATCGCATTCGACGAGTCGGAGGACACCGAAATTCTTCGTGCTCGTCTCGCCCAATTTTATGCCAGCCGTACTTTGACAGGTGCCCCGATTCGTCCTGCAGACCAGTCGGAGGCCATTTATCTGTTCCTCAGCGAGAGGTTCTCGCGTACTACCGGACAAATCATCCAAGTGGATGGGGGACTCGTGGAGGCCTTCCTGAGATAAGCATCGCGCATTGCACAAGGCAGTAATCGTGCCCGGTATCCTGAGATATGGATCCGGGCATTTTTTTTCCATTCCTTGAAATTCGTTATGTTCAATCCTTCAGCGTGTGCTCTCCAAAGTTTGTCCATCTAACATTTTATGAGCTGTATTCCAGAGGATCGTGTCAGCATAGGTTTAGTATCTCGACTCGCACGTCGGATCCTTCTATTATTGTTGGTTGCAGTTGCATATCCAGTGGCGTCTCTGGCTCAGGATACATCCATCCTGTTACGCGAACACATGTTCGAGGAAGACCGCAGCCTCGATCTGAGCTCCTTTAACGGGTGGTCATTCAAGGCCGGGCACGATCCTGACTATGCGCTGCCCAGGTTGGACACTCGCGATTGGATCGCCGTTCGGCCGGATACGCTCACGTTTGCGCAGGTAAGCTCGGATGGTATTCTCAACGGTTGGTTAAGGCTACGATTTAGGCCCGACAGTGCGGCGGTCTCCAACATCAAGGCCCTGCATATCAACAACTGGGCCCCAATGTCGATCTACCTCGACGGCAAGCTCATCCTGCAATACCGTACCGGCGATCCAAATAGCAGGCTCTATGGCAACAACAACGCGTTTGCCAACAAACTGAACATCCTCGACGAGCCATTGTTTGCGAACAAGGAACACGTGCTGGCCATCCATATCGAGGACCAGGCATCCAATTATCTCCAAGGTCTTTGGGGAGACTTGGATTTCCCGTTGATCTACGACCTGACGTTTGTGCACACCGACGAGCAGGACGTACTTGCACTCAGGAACTACATTCAAATCATTTTGGCTACCTGCCTGGTATTGCTGTTTGTGTTATACCTCTTCATTTGGCTGTTGACGGCAAGGGACTCGATCATACGAACCATCATGATCATAGCAGGCCTGTTGTCGGTCGATTACTTGTATTACGCCATATTGATACTCGATCTCATTCCGATATCACCCTTTGTGCATGGTGTTTACACTCGGCTTGAGTACATCATCCTGTTGAGCATTCCTGGCCTGTTTCCCTACCTGCTCAACTACATCCTTGCAAACAACACCCAGCGATGGTCGCTCACGCCACCCATTTCTCTGATCATTTTTGGTCTTTTCTTCATTTTTGCCCCCGATTTATACGACAACACGTCATTGCTGTTCGGCCTGATTTTGTACAGCATGCTTCTGATCCTTCTGCTGTATTTCGCAATACGATATTGGAGGGCCATCAACAGCAAAAACTTTATCGTTGTTCTGACGGTGTTCATCTACACATTGACCGCATTTGGTCACAGTCTGATCGAAAATTTTTATGTGAATCAGCTAGGGCACCTGCTGTTCCCGCTGGACCTGACAGCTGGCATCGTCTTGCCCTTTGGTCTTCTGTATTATGTCGCGACAAGGTACTCGAGCACGCTGAGCGACTTGCGCGACCGGATCGTGGAAATTGGCAAACTCTCGGAGCAAAACCTTCAAGCTGAACGCGATAAACAGCGTCTGATTGCGGAACAAAACGAGAAGCTGGAACTCGAAGTAGCCGAACGCACGAAAGAGCTTCAAGAACAGCGCGATTCTGTGTTGGAGGCACACCGTGAACTTGAGGCTGCCGTTGAGGAGCTCAAGGCAACACAGCAACAATTGGTGCAGCAGGAGAAATTGGCATCGCTTGGTCAGCTTACAGCCGGAATTGCACATGAGATCAAGAACCCGTTGAATTTCGTGAACAACTTCTCGTCGGTTTCGCTCGAATTGGTCGACGAATCGATCGAGGAGGTCGAAAAAGTGGTCCAACCGGGGGCTGACCGCGATTTCATTGTGGAAACACTGGGAGACATCAAGCAGAATTTGAGCAAGATCTTGGATCACGGAACACGTGCCGACCGCATCGTGAAAAGCATGTTGCAACACAGCAGAGGGGGTACGGGCAAGAAGACCGACGTCGACTTCAATGCGATGGTCAGGGAATATGTCAATTTGTCCTACCATGGGATGCGCGCCAGCAATACCCCCATCATATGTGACGTACAACTGGACTTGGCCGAGGATGTGGGGCTGGTAAACATGGTCGGCGAGGACTTCAGCAGGGTGTTGTTGAATTTATGCAACAATGCCTTCGACGCCATGCGCGGCAAACTGGAAGAGGGCGACGGCAAATTGGCTGACGGCTCCTCATACAGGCCTAAGGTCACGGTGAAAACTCGTCGGGATGGGTCCAAAATACGTTTAGTTGTGGAGGACAATGGTCCCGGAATTCCTGACGACATCAAGGATAAAATTCTGCAGCCTTTTTTTACGACCAAGAAAGGCACGGAGGGAACAGGTTTGGGATTATCGATCAGTTTTGATATTGTAAAGGCTCACGGAGGCAGCATCCACATTGTGTCGACTGTGGGCGAATCCACCCAATTTGTGGTGACCATCCCCGACAAGTAGACGAAATTTTATGCTTTATGCCACACATCAGGCATTTTACCGTCATTAAGACCGTCCTGATCGGGTTATTCCTGATTATGCGTAGTCAGGCTGGATTTTCGCAGAATTCGACCGTGATCATAACAAAAGGCATGATCGAAAACGATGTGATCCAGCTTGGCAAGCTGGATGGCTGGCTGTATATGCCGGGTGACGTGCCCGATGGGGCTTCAACTGGATTGGATGTGAGCGGTTGGCAATCGTTGAAGCCATCCGATCTTGGTTCCCAACATCTAAACGATCAAGGCGCAATCGATGGTTGGTTTCGGCTCAGGTTCCGGTTGGACAGCACCCTGGTCGATACACCTTTGTTCTGGAGAATGGGAACGTGGGGTGCGATCGATCTGTACGT
>CAYZWQ010000039.1:3434-17987 GCA_964481355.1 uncultured Chitinophagales bacterium | reverse complement strand
AAATGGGACTCCCTGGGCTACCGCCTGGTCGATGATGCTGACGCTGACCTCCGCCAGTCGGTGCACGTTTGCCTCACGGGCGCGGTAGTCGCCGCCTTTAACCGTGTCGTAGAAGAGGCGGAAGATGGTGTCGCCGTCGTTCTGGTAGTTCTTGGCCGCGTTGATCCCCCCTTGGGCGGCAATGCTGTGAGCTCTGCGTGGGGAGTCATGGATCGTCATTGCCGTGACATGGTAACCAAGCTCGCCCAACGAGGCAGCAGCGGATGCGCCAGCAAGGCCGGTGCCGATCACTAATATGTGCTTCTTGCGCTTGTTGGCCGGCGATACAAGCTTAATGGTATTTTTGTGATTGGACCATTTATCGCCGACAGGACCGTCAGGGATCTTGGAGTCAAGCCTTGGAGATGTGTTGATGGGATTGCTCATGGTGTACAGGCTCCTCAGTTAACGAAGAAATAGATGTAGACGGGAATGCTCAAAAAACCGACGGCCAACAGGATGCCGACGATCATCGCAGCAAATTGCATGGTCTTGCGAGCAGACGGGCGAATGGCGCCAAGCGACTGAAAGGCACTCCAAAAACCATGGCGCAGGTGCAGGCCGAGCAGGATCATCACAAGGGTGTATCCCAGCACGTACAGCGGTTGTTTGAAGGTCTCCACGACCAGGCGGTACAAATCCCGGGCCGGTTCGCCGTCCAGTGTGGTCACATAACCCTCGGCGATGTTGGGACCAAATTTGAACGTCCAAATGTGGATCACCAAGAAGAGCAACAGCACACTGCCCGTAATCAGCATCGTGCGCGAGCTCAGGTTTTGGGCGCTGGGTTCGCCTGCAGACACGTATTTTTTGTAGCCTACCGGGCGAGCGCGACGCTTTCCGATCCATATGTTGATGCCAATGGCGGCATGCAGCAGCAGTGTGAGCACAAGTCCGGCCTCGGCGATGTAGAGCAAGACGCCCTGGCTCTCCAGAAATTTAGTGTAGGCGTTGAACGCAACCCCTCCGTCGTTCAGAAAAAGGGAGAAATTTCCCAGCAAGTGGGCAATTGTAAACAGGATCCAAGCTATGCCGGTGATGCCAGTGAGCACTTTCTTGCCCACTGTAGTCCATGCCGACGACAGAAACGTCGCTTTTTGGGTATTCATACCTGAAATGCGTTGAATGGAAAGGTATTACGACCGTTGGTTTATTCCGTAAACTACCAAAAAAATGCGATTTTAAGAACACGGATTCGTTCTAAATAACCTGCCCATGCCTCAAACCATCGTCCGCAACACGAAGGACAAAAGCAAAGTTTCAATTTTTTGTGAAAATTCAGATCCTGTGAGTTTGACGGAGCAACCGCCACATGGATGAACTTCAAACCTTCTTCAGCATCGATGCCGAACATCGTATCGACCTGCGCGAGAAAGGGTCTCGCTTCCTCGCCTATCTCTTCCCCGTCTGGGAGGACGGAAAATTTGAGCGAAGGCTGAGCGAACTGCGCAAAGAGTACTACGATGCTTCCCACCATTGCTCTGCCGCGATACGGTTCGCCACTCCCCAGGTTGAGCATGCCCACGACGACGGCGAACCATCCGGAACGGCAGGGCTGCCCATCTTGAACGCGATGAGGTCAGCGCGTCTGGTCAATGCCGGATTGATCGTGATCCGATACTTCGGAGGGACAAAACTCGGCAAATCGGGACTCATCGAAACCTATGGGGAGGCTGCAAGGCAGTGCATCCAATCTTCCAAACTCTTGCGCGTCGAGGCTGCGGTGACGGCCAAGGTGAAATCCAGCTACGATAACATGAAGACCGTCGAAATGTTGCTCTCGCGGTTGGCCGTTCATCGACTGTCGACGGAATATCTGGAGAGCGTAACCGCCACGATAAGAATCAAGGCAGAAGATGCCACTCGTTTCCGCGAAATTTTTGACCAAGTGGGATATACTGGCATCACGTATGAACTTGATGAGGGTGGTATGGTGTTCGCCCTTGAGGATTGAACGGAATAAAACCTTACCTTTGTGGCATGAAAATCTACACTAAGACAGGAGATGACGGCACCACCGGCTTGTACGGCGGTGGCCGTGTGAGCAAGGCATCAGCACGCATCGAATGCTATGGCACCGTCGACGAATTGAACTCAGTGATCGGGATGGCCCTGAGCCGCGAATGCAGCCCTGAGTGCCGGCGCTACCTCACCTCCATCCAGCACTCACTCTTCATCTTGGGTGCTGACCTGGCCACTCCCCGCGACGCCAAGGCGTCGGTTGAAAGGATTGAGGAACAGCACGCAACCCAACTTGAGCTGTGGATCGACGAGCTGGACGCGAAGCTCGAACCTTTGAGGAACTTCATCCTTCCTGGAGGAACCGAGTCTGCGGCTGTGCTGCATCTGGCTCGCACGGTCTGCCGCAGAGCCGAAAGGTTGTGTGTTGCCGCGCACGACACCGAAGACCTGGGCGATGCAGTGGTGCACTTCCTGAACAGGTTGAGCGACTTCCTGTTCATGCTGGCAAGGTGGGAAAACCAGGCTTCAGGCATCGAAGACACACCTTGGATTACACGTTGATTTATGCCCAAGGGAAGGAAAACCGCTCATAGCACCGAGTTGAGCGCCTCCAAAAGGAGGGCTTTCACTGCTGTGGCACTTTCGATGCCGCTGATTCTCTTCTTTCTGCTTGAGATGGGGCTGCGGATCGGCGGTTACGGTGGAGACCTGAATTTGTTCATGAAATTTCCCGGTTACGGCGGCGGCGAGCTGTACACGCCAAACCCGAACTATGCTGCGAGGTATTTTGTGAATGTGCGCCTCGTTCCTACTCCATCAAGGGACAGCTTCCTCGTCGAAAAGCCCGAAAACGGCCTCAGGCTATTTGTCATGGGAGAGTCGACCACTGCCGGATATCCCTACGGCTTCAACGGCATGTTTTCGCGCGTACTCAGGGATGCATTGATCGATGTGTTGCCAAACGACTCGGTCGAGGTGGTCAATGTTGCCACGTCGGCAGTGAATTCTTACACCGTTTTCGACCAAACTGACGAAATCCTCAAGCATGAGCCCGACGGTGTGTTGATCTACTTGGGGCATAACGAGTTTTACGGGGCTTTGGGTGTGGCATCTTCCGAGAGTCTTGGGGCATTTCCGGGTTTTGTCCGCTTTTACCTGAAGTTGCAGCGACTGCGCACATTCCTGCTCCTTCGGGATGCCGTCGGCAGCTTAGCCGGCTTGATTGCGGCAGATCCCAGCGAAGGCACCCTCATGCAGCGCGTCGTGCGCGAGCAGCAGATCCCCCTCGACTCGGAACTCTACCAAATGGGACGACGCCAGTTCGAAAGCAACCTCGATGCCATACTGTCCAAGTTCAAGGATGCGGGTATCCCTGTCTACATCGCCAGTGTGACAAGCAACACCATCGACCAGCCCCCATTTGAGTCGGTCGACACCGAGTTGTACCCTCCAGCGCACGTGGTGTTTGCCGAAGCCCAAAACTTGCTCGCGCAGGGCGACACATCGGCGGCCCGAAGATCCTTCAAACTGGCCCGCGACCTGGACGCTCTTCGCTTCAGGGCCACCGACGACTTCAACTTGGTCATCAAAGATGTGGCCGAGCGACACAGCGCCATGTATGTGCCAGTTGCGGAGGCATTCGAGGCAGCCAGCCCAGGTGGCATGGTCGGCATGAACCTGATGCTCGAACACCTGCACCCCAACGACACAGGGTATCACCTGATGGGGAAGGTCTTTTACGAGGCTGTGGCTGCTGACGGATTCTTTGGTCGCGTCGTCGATCCTGCCCGTCTGCAGGACTGGGCCGTTTACAAAGACCGGATGTACTTGTCCGAATTTGAGCACAGGTCTGTTTGGCACCGGTTGCAGGTACTGATGCAGTCGTGGCCATTTGTGAAGGAGCCGATTACAGACTACCGCACAAGCTATGTGCCGGCCGACATGATCGACTCCAAAGCCTATGCGTTTGTGAACGGCGATGTGAACTGGGAAAAATCGAAGGTCGACCTTGGAGAGTGGTATGAACGAAACGGCCGACATGACGAGGCGATACTCGAATACCGTGGCTTAATGCGCGACCAGCCACAGAACGACAGCCCTATGCTGTTTGTGGCGCGCATACTGCTCGACCGGGGAGACTACTCCCAGGCACTGCCTTTGCTTGAGACGGCGTACCGAATCAGCCCGTCGGCATACGGGATGAAAATGCTGGGCGCGCTCGAAGTCGACCGAAACAATCTGGACAGGGGTATCGAACTTCTCGAAAGGTCGCTGTCAATGCGTTCCGACGATCCTCAAACCACGTTCAATCTGTCGGGCGCGTGGGCCTTGAAGGGCGACTACGCAAAAGCATTGGAGTATATAAACATGACGGAGGCCGTCAACCCTCGCTTTCCGGGCCTTCAAGGCCTGAAACAACAGCTCATGTCGCTTCAGTAACAACCATTCAACAAGGAACCCGATCTATGTTAATGATATCGGTATCAGGAATCAGGGGCGTTGTGGGACGCGATTTGTATCCGGAAAATACTGCCAGATATGCCGCAGCGTTCGGAACTTGGACCAGACGCGGGCGCATCGTCGTTGGCCGCGACACCCGGGTGTCCGGCCCGATGCTGGAGGACGTGGTTGTAGCGGCACTCCAGTCGGTAGGCTGCGACGTAGTGAGGGTCGGCGTGGTGCCGACGCCCACCGTGGCGATGGCAGTTCTGAAGCATCAGGCCGCAGGTGCCGTCATATTGTCGGCAAGCCATAATCCAGCCGAGTGGAATGCGCTCAAGTTTTTGAACGGGAAAAGCGAGTTCCTAGCCCCGGAAGAGGGACACGAGGTTCTTGACATCGCAGCCAGCGGGAC
This sequence comes from uncultured Chitinophagales bacterium, assembly GCA_964481355.1. GTDB lineage: Bacteria > Bacteroidota > Rhodothermia > Balneolales > CAYWCV01 > CAYWCV01. The sequence goes on along the minus strand of CAYZWQ010000039.1, from coordinate 13,132 downwards.
CATGCAGTACGTTTCTTATTCTGAGCTTGGCAACGTCAGCTACGATCATGGTTCGTTGGATTTCCACATCGGGAAAATTCTCGAACTGCCTTACATCGACCGCGACAAGATTGCAGCCCGCAATTTCAAGGTTGCCGTCGACGCGGTGAACGGCGCTGGGAGCGAGAGCATTCCCAAGCTGTTGTCGGCCTTGGGAGTTGCATCCATAGAGACGGTGCATTGCACCCCCGACGGCCTGTTTCCCCATAACCCCGAACCCCTTCCAGAGCATCTCGACGACATTCGGGGCTTTGTGAAATCGACAGGATGCGACATTGGCTTTGTAACCGATCCTGATGCCGACCGGCTTGCCGTCGTCGACAACGAGGGCACCCTGTGGGGTGAGGAGAACACCCAGGCTGCAGCCTTCGACTTCCTGCTGGCCATCAAACCCGGGGCCGTGGCGACCAACCTGTCGTCGTCCGATGTCTGCGAACGTATCGCGGTGAAGTATGGCCAGACGGTTTTCAGGTCGTCCGTCGGCGAAATTCACGTCGTGCGCGCGATGCAGAAGAATGACTGCGTAATCGGTGGTGAGGGCAATGGTGGTGTAATCAACCCTGACCTGCACTATGGACGAGACGCCCTGGTAGGCATCGCCATGATATTGCAACTGCTGGCAGACCGACACATCACTGCTGCCGATTACCGCAAACAGCTGCCTGCTTTTTTTATCAGCAAAAACAAGGTCGAGCTATCAGAAACGGATCCCGACCGTGTTTTACAGGAGGTCGTGACCAAATTTGCGAGCCATTCACCGATCACCATCGACGGCGTCAAAATCAGGTTTGACGAGGGATGGGTGCATCTGCGTAAATCTAACACCGAGCCGATCATTCGAATTTACTCAGAAGCGGGGTCACCGGAGATTGCCGAGGCTTTAGCTCGGCGCATCATGCAGGATCTTTGACCGAAGCCTGTTTGCGATGCGATGTTCCTTTTTCCCAAATACCCGCCAGAAGAAGCAACAAAATCGCCGAGAGGCCAAGACCCCAGCTTACCACAATGGCCATATTGCGCCAAAACTCGCTGCCTCCGAACAAAATCAGAGGCAGCAGTCCGCCGATAGTGGTTACGCTAGTGAGAATCACCGACCGTGTTTTCTCTCTATAGACGTGCAGCCATGCCCTGTAACCGTTTATTCCTCTTCGCCTGGCCTCCAGACGTCGATGCATGAGCAGGATGCTGTTGTTCACCACAACCCCGATGCATAACAGGGCACCGGATATAGCCCCGCGGTCGAAGGCGATGTCGTGCTCCATCACGCCGTACATGATGCCCAAGGCACTCAGCGGCACGGCCAATATGACCGCCCACGACGCCGACCAGCTCTCAAGAAGTGCCGAAACTACCATCCACACACAGAACACCGCCATAAGGAGCGTGATGGCCAAACTCATTCCCTGATCGTTCGTCCGGCTGAAGAAATTGTATGTTGGACGATCGGCGGTTATTCCGACAGGAACCGGCAGGGCTTCCAAGGTTTCGGTCAGAAAGTCGTTTCCGTTTTTGTAGGATCCCAAGTATTCGAAGCTTACCGTCCTCGTGTAAGTCTGGTCCTGTTTTTGGATGCGTGCCATCACCTCCTGCTTTTCAAGCGATGCAACTTCGTCGACTTTAAGGTAGGCTTGGCCTACCCTCCTCATATCGGAGCCGAACTGCTCCTGATAGCGTGTTCCCGCCCTATATCGGGTGATGAGAAAATGGCGGCGCCCGTTCAACTCCACATGCCCGAAACCGGAGTACTCGGGATTCATGTCCATTTGCAGGCTTGCAAGCACTTCTCTTCGGCTGAGGTTTTTCAGGTAGAGGTCCGTGTCGTCAAATCGCAGCACATAGTGCCAGAGGCGCTGGTTGGATGTCCAGCTGCGGTTAAGCTCGACATTCTGCACCCTCCGATGCTGCTCCAATCTCGATTTGAGGTCGGCGGCAACCAAGTCGATCTCCTCCATCGAATAGCCGCGAATCTGCACTTGGAAGTTCGCGAGTCCGCCTCCCCCACCCGAGTAGTAGCCGTCTCCGAATCCGCTTACACTGATGCTCGAATTGCCCGTGTAGGCCGCCAGGTACATCATTTCGCCCTTCATCACGTAGGGCTCGCGCTTGTACAGATAGTCATCCTTAAAATAAAATACCATGGTAGTGCCCGAATACTCAGAAACACGTGTTTCGTAGTAATCGATGGCGTAGCCGAACGCCTTGGCGATCTCCTCGAAGCTCATGGCAATCTTGTTGAGTTCTTCGAGGGGGGTGCCGAGTGGCGTGTTCACGTTCACTCGGATATTCTCTCTGAACACCCCTGTGAAAGGCTCGCCAAAGTAGGTGTTCCGGTAAAAGCGGTATCCCATGCCACCGATGTAGGGATCAATCATGTCGCGCTTGGATATGTAGGCCTTTCTGGCTGTGGTGACAAAGCTGCTGTCTGCAGGTGGCGGCGGCTGACCAGGCGCAACTGATCGTGATGGATCCTTGATGAGGTATGTCGGTATGCCGATAGTGAGCATGATGGCGACGTACAATGGCCACCGCTGACGATGCCGCAAGTGCATGAACCGCATCAACCAACGGTTTGGCCGCCACCAACGGGGCCTGAGCTGTACTCTCGCAATTTTTGCCTGCCTGGATGGTACCAGCCATATCATGGCGTATGGCATCCACGTGAGCGATATGAGCACCGATGCCAACAGCGTAACCGTGACACCGATCCCGAGTGGGACAAGGAACATCCGAAGCTGTTCATAGCTGAAAAGCAGGGGCACAAAAATGGCGATGGTCGTGAGGGTGCTTCCCACAACAGGAACAATGGCTCGCTTGAGCTCCTTGCCGTAAAATTGGATTCTGTCGTTGCGCGATTCAGGTTTGCGGATGTTCAGCTGTTCGTATACGACGATGGCATTATCCACCAGCATCCCCAGTGATATCGTCAAGGCGGCCAAAGTGATCACATTTAACGACACGCCCATGAGGTAGAGTGCCAAAACGCCGAGCATGAGCGAAAAAATGATACATAGGAGGATCAAAATGGGCGCCCTCAACCTGCGAATGAATACGAGCAGCAACGAAAAGACCACCACCAAGCTCAACAACGCATCTGTTTGAAGATCATCGAGCTGCCTGCGTAAATCTTCGGTGGAATCGGATTCCAACCGCAACACGACTTCATCGGGCAATGTCGATTCGATGGCCTCCATTCGGGCGCGAATTTCGTCGGCCAAAGTCAGCGCATCAGCCCCCGACTCCTTGTGGAAAATGAGGGTAAGCGCTGGATTTCCGTTAATCCTCCGAATCGACTTTTCAGGTCTGTCCTGGATGGAGACATTGGCGATGTCAGCAACACGCAACTGACGGTTTGTGCCGGGAATTACGACTGGGATGCTTCGTATGTCGTCGATGCTGTTGATCTGTGGTGGGGCGTAGATGTTTTTCCGGCTGTCTGCAATAGGCACCCATCCTGCGGTGCGGCGACCGAGGCGCTGGTTCACAGTCGATGAAACCGAAGCAGGCGTGATGCCTAAGTTTTCGACAACGTCTTTGTCAAACTCAAGCACGATGGCCGGTTCGCGTGCCCCCGAAAACTCGATCTCGGCCAATCCCTCCACACCAAGGAGTGGTCGCTGAATTTGGGATTCGGCAATTTCGAACAGGTCGTGATTTTCAAGTTCCCCACTTATGGAATAGGTGAGGAAGGTCTGAAGATCCTTGAGTTCGTCTGGCACACGCTTACTCACGTTTGGCGGGCTTACCGACCTAGGCCACTCTTCGGCCAGAAGCACCAGCTTTTCGCGCAGTTCAATGACCCGAAAATCGATGGGAGCTTGTTTGGCAAACTCGATGGTGACCGTCGACGACCCCTCCGACGTGGTGCTGTTGATCTGGGTCACGTCTCTCAGCTGCGTCGCAACTGCCTCGACCTTGCGCGTCACCTCCTGCTCCATCACTTGCGGGGATGTCCTTGCCCACGAATATGACACCGTTACGCTGGGAAGTTGGATATTGGGCGAGAGCTCAACCGGTATACGCAGCCAGGCGGCAACCCCGACGATGATGACGGCCATATAGAAGAAACTAATCAGGTACCTGCGCCTGAAGAGACCTTCGACAACGCTGTGTGTCCCTTTAGCGTGCATCACATGCCTTCAGCCGTTTGGTTTCCCTGCGCTGGCGCAAAGCGCATCCTTGGTGTGACCCGTAGGTCATGGCTTGCCGTGAAATGACGGTCTACGGCTATTGTGTCGCCCGGCATGATGGTGTCGACATCGAGTACAGCCCACTGGGAATTCATTGCCACGGGTTGCACATAAATCCATTCAACTCTGTTTCCGTTAAGCTTGAACACCACCTTGCGCTGGTCGCGGTCGAGAACGGCCGACCTTGGCACGCGCACCGAGCCTCTGACCGAATCGACTCGGATTCGGGCATTTACCGTCATCCCCCTTTTCAACCGTCCCGAAGCGTTGTTGCAGCGAGCTGGAACCTGACCAGTCTTTGTTTTGTCGTCGACCACTGGGCTGACGGCCTCCACGGCACAATTGATACGCCCACCACCGGGTACATCCATCTCAACGGGCATACCTCTGCGAATACTGTTGATCTCGACGGACAATACTTCGAGGCGGACGCTCACAACACCTTGGTCCAACAACAGTCCATACGATGCTCCCGCGCCGACATACATGCCCTCCGTCAGAATCTCCTGGGTGTGGATCACTCCGTCGAAGGGAGCCCTCAACTCGGAGTACTCCTTGTTCATACGCGATCGCTCCAGTGCCAACTCGGCAGCCGTGACGCCGAACTGGTTTCTCAAGAGTCGATCTTGGCTTTCGGTGATGGTGGAACCGGACGACTGACGGCTGCGCTTTTCGATATCGTATGCCTGCAACGCTTTGTCGACATTGACTTGCGCTTCAGCGACACTCAAATCGAACTCCCCTTCATCCAGCTTCATGATTAAGTCGCCCTTTTTGACGACTTCACCGTCGCGGACACGGTGTTCGACCAGGTATCCGGCTACACGCATTTGGATCGACAACTCATGAATCGGCTTCACCACCCCCTGGGTTTCGACAGCAAAATCCACCGATCGGTCGTCGGCGATGTCGAAGATCATCTCTGGCATGACCTCAGGTACCATATTCTCGCTTGGTGCGCTCGTTGTATCAGACTCGGATCCACAGGCTGCCAGCATCGTAAGGCTGATGCCAACGATTGTGATCCTGAGGTTGACTGTTGCTGCCCATGTGTTCGCATTAATCATGGCTGTGAATAATCTGTTTGACGGGTTGGCTTAAATGTCGTCGGTTTACCAGCCTGAACAGCTGGGGGATCACAAATAACGTGAGGATGGTGCTGCTGATCATGCCGCCTGCCAATGCAAGGCCCAAGGCTTGACGTAGCTCGAACCCCTCCCCGATTGGAAGCAACATGGGAACCAGGCCGAGCACGGTCGTGAGAGTAGTCATGAGAACCGGCCTGAATCGGTGCTTTCCTGCCTCAATGATGGCGAGGTGCACATCTCCGAACTCCTCGAAATACCTCTTCATAAAGTCGACCTTGAGGATGGCGTCGTTAACTGCAATACCCGTCAATGCGAGGATGCCGAGAAACGACAACGTATTGAGCCCTCCTCCACCCAAAAAAAGGAGCATCAGCGCACCAATCCATGCGAAAGGTACCGAAAAGATGATCAAGAACGGATAGATCACGTTTTCGTACTGAATGGCAAGGATGATGTAAATCAACAGCACGCTGAGGCCAAGAAGACGGCCCATGCGCGAGAGGAGGTCGGAGACTTGGATGGCGGAACCACCAATCTGAATGGGCACCCCTTGCGACCTGCTGAACTCCTGAATGAGTTCCCTGTATTTTGATCCGTTCCACCACCAGTCGTTCAACACAAAAGTCGTCTTATATCCGAGAACCGGCGTTTGCCTTACCCGTTCAAGTTGCTCTGATTCTTGCACTGACACGATGTTGGCGACTTGCGATAGCAGTATGGATCGGTTTTGATCGGTGTAGCGCATGCTGCCCGGGTCAAATACATCCTCCATGGAGCTGAACATCCGAATGCCGATGGTCTCCTCCTCACGGTTCCACTCGGTGAGCAGGTTGCCCCGTGCCATCGATTCCATCCAAGAAATCAACTCCTGCTCGCTGAGATTGTATTCAATCAACCTCTCCGGGATAAATCTGAGCTCGTAGAGCTCGACATTGCGGTCCGTTATGAGCTCGTGATCATACTGCGGAATGGTCTCTTTCAGATACGCCGACAGCGCATCGGCCTGACGCCTGGATTCCGCTCTGTCGCGCCCGACAATGTGTAGCGTTATGGGAGCCGCAAGATCTTGCTGAAGCGTGCCAAAAAAGTTCTCCGTGTCCAGCTTTTCGACGGCCCAGTCGGGATGACGTCCACCGATTGCGGCCATAACGTTAGCCACGGCGTCGGCCTGGTCGGCACCGCTTACCGCAGTGGTTACCGTGAACCGGTTGGGGGCCTCCTCGACCAGCGTCGAAAGGTTCGACTGGTCCGAATAACCGCCCATGATGAGCGTGCTTCCCATACTCGGCAAGGTGGCCATCAACGACTGCACACCCGCGGCGGCGGCTTTAGCCGTAGCGAGGGAACTGTTCGATGGCAAACTGACGCGGTAACGAACCTGGGAGGGCTCGGTGAGTGGCAGCATCGACTTCGGCAACACCAGGAAGAGTACGGCTCCAATTGCCAATGAGGCCGCCACGAACGACGACATGAGAACCGGGCGAGGCAAGGTCCATGCCAGCAAACGTTCGTATTGTCGTTGAAGCATGTGCATGCCTGCCGGCGCCGATCTTATCGATGCCGGCTTGCTGCGCGCATTGTGCCCGCGTTGCACTATGGTCACGAGTACAGGCAGCACGGTGAGCGCAACTAAAAGGGACGCCAACAGGCTGATCGAGAGCGTCATGGCCTGGTCGCGAAAAAGCACACCCTCGAAGCCTCCCAAGAAGATCAGCGGCAGAAATACAGACACGGTCGTGAACGTGGAGGCCGTAATCGCCAGTGCAATCTCCCGCGTTCCTTTGCGGGCGGCATCCATGACCGACTCCCCTTGGTTCCGGTACCTGTTTATGTTCTCGAGCACGACGATGGCATTGTCGACCAGCAGACCGATTCCCAATGTGAGGCCACTCAGCGATATGATGTTAAGCTGTACGCCGAGCAAATACATCACGAAGAAGGTCATGAAGATGCTCACCGGAATCGCGACGCCGATCGTGAATGGTATTCGAACGTCGTTGAGGAACAGGAACAGCACGATGAAGGCCAACACTCCGCCAATGAGCAACGTTTGGAGCAAATTTCGTATGATGGCCTCGATCGCGGTGGCATTTTCGCGAACAACCGTCACTTCGATGCCGGGGTTCTGGGCTCGTAACTCTTCCAGAACGGGTACGAGGTCGCGATATACCTGCACCTGGTTCGAGCCGTAGTCTTTCTTCACGAGCACAGTGAGCACCTGCGTACCGTTTACCATCGAGAACGAAGTGGGGTCGCGCTCAGACATTTCGACGTCGGCAACATCTTCGAGCCGGAGTATCCGGGTGTCGTTGAGCGTGGCAAGCGGCAATCGCCTGAGTTCGTCCAAATCGGTGATGCGGCTCTCGATCTTCAGCGAGTACCGATACCAGCCGTCGCTCAGCTCTCCCGACTGCGAGAACTGGTTTGCGTCAGAGACCCTGTATCGGATGTCGCTTGGACGAAGTCCGTAGCGTGCTGCATCCTGCTCCCGAATGCGTATGCGCACCTCGGGCTCCACGGCACCGACCATGATGGCCTGCGCGATGCCGTCGACCTGCTCAAGCCTTCTGCTGAGCACCTGGTCGGTCCATCGCTTGATTTCGAGACGGGTGGCAAGATCTGGATCCGCCTGCCCCAACGGTGTCACCGTCAGCACGGCCACCGGTTCATCGCCGGGATCGGTATGAACTAGCACGGGCCGCTTCGCCGCTTCCGGCAGCGAGTACCGCACCAAGTCGAGCTTCTCCCTCACATTGAGGAAGGCCATGTTCATGTTCTGGCCCCATTCAAATTCAAGTACGATCAGGCTGATGCCCTGCTTCGAGACCGTCCTTGTTCCACGCATGTTTGGAACCGTGCTCAGGACAGCCTCGAGCGGCTCGGTGATCCTCAGTTCCACGTCGCGCGCACTTGAGCCCTCCCATTCGGTGCGTACGAGCAGCGTGGGGACATCGACGCTTGGAAGCAAATCGACAGACAAAGATCTCAGGGCGATCAACCCAAAAATCATGACGGCCAAAATCAGAATTACGGCAGTGATTGGTCGGTTAAGGAGCACCGATTCAATAGGTTAAGGTGAGGACAGTGGGAATCCCCTGACGTTATGATGTCAAAATCACTAAACCTGAGATGGACAAAACGAATATTGTAATTATTCCTCTACGATACAAATAGGATCAGCAAAAAAAAACCTCGTTTTTTTCGATTATTTCAAAAGTGTGGTTTCTTGTCTGAAAATGTGCGAATATATGCCTGATCTGACAAGGTTAGCGGCAAACCATACCGATTCCACAAATCAAACGCCTTTCGATCGTCGTGGTCTGACTCCAGCTTTTATGAACGCATTGCCAGAATTAAAGCCAAATACTCCCGGCGGGGTTTCCCTTGCCCTTTTTGATTTTGACGGCACATTGACCTACGGCGACTCATTCATGGCCATGTTGCGTTTTGAGCTTGGCGATGCAAAGGTCATCATGGGGGTGCTGCGTTGGCTGCCGTGGTTGCTTGGATACTTGGTCGGCTTTGTTTCGCGCACGACCATCAAGACACGTGTGCTCAACTGGTCGTTTGGCGGCATGACACGATCCGAGATCATGGACATGTGCGAACGGTTCACTGAGCAAAAGATAGACTCCCTGTTCAGGCGTGATGCCCTCGACAGGTTGCAAGAACACATCTCCCGGGGCGACAAAGTTTATGTGGTTACGGCGTCGCCCGAAGAATGGGTGAGGCCTTGGTGCGACAAGATGGGGATCGAATGCATCGGCACGCGGCTGGCATACGACCTGCGCGACAAATTTGCAGGCCACTTGGTGGGAGCCAACTGCCACGGCGTCGAGAAGGTGCGCCGCATCCGCCAGGTGATACCCCTCGACGAGTACCCTGTGCGCTATGCGTACGGCGACAGCCGCGGCGACCTACCGATGCTGGGGTTGGCGCAGTACCGTGGGTATCGGGTGTTTAAGTCGTGAACAATCATTAGCAATTACTAGCAATTACTAGCAGTGACTAGCAGTTACCATCGGTGGTCATCGTTGGCACTTGGTAATAACTGTTAGTTATTATTAGTCATTGCTAATGATTGCTAATGATTGCCTATTTTTATCGTCATATATCCATCGGCCGCGAAAGATCGGCCGCAATCATTCTCTACATATGCTGATTTCAATGACAGGGTTTGGCCAGGGCGAAAGTTCGTCCAACGGCTACACGGTGAGCGCGGAGATACGATCCGTCAACAACAGGTTCCTCGACTTGAGCCTCAAGATGGCCCCAGGCCTGCGCCATCTCGAAAATCCACTTCGCGACCTCATTCAGCGCAACGTTGACCGAGGCAAACTGACGGCGCAGATCAATCTTGTTCGCCACACCAACGACGCCGAAC
>CAYZWQ010000039.1:0-3424 GCA_964481355.1 uncultured Chitinophagales bacterium | reverse complement strand
CCCAAAGGTGGACACCGAAGCCGCCAAGGCGCGCATTGCACAGCTCCGCCAACTCCAGGAGCTGGCAGGCATCGACGAACCCGTTCGGACGGAGCACCTGCTCAGCTTTCAGGAGCTGTTCACGACCAGCGAGGACGACACCGAGACACTCGCACTGCTTCAGGATCTGAGCAGCAAAGCCGTGACACTCGCCCTCAAGCAGCTGAACAGCATGCGCCTCCAGGAAGGGAACTTCCTCACGCAGGACATCAGCAAAAGGATCGACCAGCTTGAATCGCTGCTGGCAGGCATTCAGGCGTCGGCAGCCAGCCGAGTGCCCGAAGCCCGCGATAAGATGCACGAGCGCATCAAGAACCTCGTCGGCGACGAAAATTTCGACAAGTCCCGGCTCGAACTCGAAATCGCAATCCTTGCCGACCGCCTCGACATTTCGGAGGAGATTGTGCGCATGGAAGGACACATCCGGTTTTTCCGCGAGGCACTTGCCGCGCCGCAGTCGATGGGGCGCCGCCTGAACTTCCTCTCCCAGGAGATGAACCGCGAGGTGAACACCATCGGCTCGAAGTGCAACCATGCCGGAATCGCCCACAATGTGGTCGAGCTCAAGGAGATCCTCGAACAGATCCGCGAACAAATCCAGAACATCGAATGATCGAGACCGCACATGAGGGTAAATTAGTGGTCGTGGTGGCCCCGAGCGGGTCCGGCAAAACCACGATGGCCAAACGGCTGCTTCACGACTTCCCTAACCTGCAGTTTTCGGTATCGGCCACGACCAGGCCGCCGCGCGAAGGTGAGCAAGACGGCCGTGAGTACTTTTTCCTTACGGACAAAGCATTCGACGAACGGGTTGACAACGGAGACTTCCTGGAGTGGGAAACATTCTACAACGGTCGCCGGTATGGAACGCTAAAGCCGGAAGTTGATCGTTTGCTCAAAAAAGGGTATTTTATTCTTCTTGACCTTGAAGTGAACGGCGCCATGAATGTAAAGCAGATTTATGGCGAACGTTGTCTCTCGGTTTTCATTTGTCCGCCGTCGATCGAAGTATTGAAGGAACGCTTGAGCCAAAGAGGGACCGAAACCCCCGAAAGCCTAGCTATTCGCCTTGAGAGGGTTGCCTACGAGATGACCTTCAGAGACCGTTTCGACGCATGCGTGATAAACGACGACCTTGAAACGGCCTACGGCGAGATACACGAAAAGGTGAAGCAGTTTCTATACTGACACGTCCACAATCAGAGCAATTATCCAATTTCTGCCATGCCTATTAAAACCGTCAACGTAGAGCGCCTCCACGACCAGACAGGCAACATTTACAAGAGCATCGTGGTCCTGTCGAAGCGTGCGCGCCAGATTGCCGCCAACGAGAAACGCGAATTGGATGAGAAACTCAGCTACTTCGAGGGCTTCGAGGAAGAAGACGACTTCACCTTCAACGAGGAGCAGGAGCGCATCTCCAAAGAATTCGAAAAGCGTCCACACGCAACACGCCGCGCGATAGCCGAGATGGACAACGACGAGATCTACTTCCGCTCGGCCGAAGACATGGCCCGATAAGGCCTGCCATGAGGCTCTCCGGCAAGCACATACTGCTTGGAGTGACCGGGGGCATTGCAGCCTACAAGTCCGCCATACTCCTCAGGCTCTTGCAAAAGGAGGGGGCTGTGGTCCGAGTGGCCATGACCGAGGCGGCAACACGATTTATCGGGGTCGACACGATGGCGGCCCTATCGCGCGACCAGGTGGCCGTAGGATGGTTCCCCGACGGCGATGAGATCACGCAGTCGTGGTCACGCCACATACACTGGGCCGAGTGGGCCGACGCGATGGTCATAGCACCCTGCACCGCCAACACCCTCGCCGACATCGCCCACGGCAATTCTGGCAACCCTTTGGGGGCCTTGGTGCTCGCAGCTCAATGCTCCATCTTTCTGGCGCCGACGATGGATGGAGGCATGTACCGCAATCCCGCCGTGCAAGCCAACATCGCAACCGTTCGCCGATTCGGATACCACGTCATTGAGCCCTATAGCGGCTATCTGGCCAGCGGACTCATCGACAGCGGACGCATGCAAGAACCGTCGTCCATCGTAGAGATCGTGGTCGCCCGCATGACGCAAGGGCTCCCGTTGGCGGGGAAGCATGTGGTAGTGACGGCCGGTCCCACACGCGAATACATCGACGCCGTACGCTTCATCAGCAACCCGAGCTCCGGCAAGATGGGGTTCGCCATGGCCGAAGCCGCCCGCGACCTTGGCGCACGGGTCACGCTTATACATGGGCCGGTAACCATACCCGTGCCTGCAGGCGTGGAGGCCGTTTCGGTGACCTCAGCCGCCGACATGATGGATGCCGTCCGACTTTGTGCCACAGCCGACGTATTCATCATGGCGGCCGCTGTGTCCGACTTCAGGCCAAAACGGCGGTTCCATCACAAGGTGGCCAAATCCGATGCCGATCTCAATGTCGAGTTGGAGTCCACCGAAGACATACTGGCTTGGGTCGGCAGCCAAAAGCAAGCCTATCAGTTCGTGGTTGGTTTCGCGATGGAAACCGACAACCTCATCGAGAACGCACGTCGCAAGCGCGAGCGCAAAAACGCGGACGTGATCCTGGCAAACAGCATCAACGAATCGGGCTCTGGTTTTGCCGGCGACGACAACACCCTTCATTTCATAGACGATAAAGGCTCAAAAGCGTACTCGGGAACCAAGACGGCCATATCGCATGAGATCGTAGGTCATTTGGCCGCCATTTTAGCCGAGGGTGGCTGAAATGGAAGCGGCGCCTTCGAAAATGCGCCATCGCATTGTGGTGGCCCTTTTGCTGCTGTGCATCGCGGCAAGCGCCACCCTGTTGTATTACCCCGATCTCGTGATGTCGGAGGAGGCTGCCAGTTTGGAACGGATTGACCAGATCATCGAATCGGAACTCACCGAGTTCAACATACGACGCAGCCAAATCGTCGAGCGCCAGGCGACCGTCTCTGATGGCTTCAGCCGAAAGATACTGCGTGTCAATGTGTCCCAAGATTTCAGCAACACGTTTCTGCACAGTGAGTTGGCCTATCGCCTGCGGAACATTGGCGTTGGGGCGCCGGCGACGGTGAACCTTCCCGACGACGAGATGAACATCCACGTTTACTGGAGAAACACGGTGGTTCGCACCATCGAGTTGAGGCAGAGCGAAAATGTGAACAGAAACCAGAATCCGGGCGCCATCCTGTTCATAGCCGACAGCTTTCCATCAGCCGAGGTACTGAAACGCATCACCCAGATGGGAGAACCGGTTCGCCTGATCCTCAAAAGCGACAACACCGACGTGATCCTTAACTGGCTGCAGGAGATTCCGCGCAAAATGAAGCCACCGCTCATCCAACTCGATCATGGATCCTACGTGTCTGGTCTGAGCGAGGAGCGCT
>CAYZWQ010000038.1:5572-18096 GCA_964481355.1 uncultured Chitinophagales bacterium | reverse complement strand
ACTCTTTCTGTGATGTTTTCGTATTCAGTAACAAGCATGCGGTCTCCTTTGGATTAATTGATCACTCCTACTTATAAGAGCATCGCCGAAGGAATTCCTTACGCATTGTGACGAAAATATTTTTGGTGTCACCCCTCCACTGCGAAGCGGTGGAGGGGCCGGGGGTGGTGGCATATTACCGCGGTGGAGGGGCCGGGGGAGATGGCATCAAAACACGTAAACACAAATCTTCTGGATATCTGCCAATAGACCTGCCGCCGTCACTTCGCGCCCTGCACCAGGACCCTGGATGATGAGCGGGAACTTATTGTAGCGGTCGGTCGTGATCGCGATCTGGTTGTCGGTGCCGCTCAACGATCCCAACGGCGACTTCATCGGCACGGCCTCGACACGCACGCGTACCTTGCCCTCATCCAATATGCCCACGTATCGAAGCACCTTCTCCTCGGCGCGTGCTTCGTCGGTACGGTGCTGCCAGAAGGAGTCGTACTCGGCAATGCGCTCCATGAACTCGTCGACGCTCACCGACTTGAGCTCGTCGGGAATCATGCTCTCGACCTGCAGCTCATTACGCTCGATACGATACCCCGCGGTACGGGCCAAGGTCATGAACTTGCGGGCGACATCTTCGCCCGACAGGTCGTCGCGTGGATCAGGCTCGGAATAACCTAGCTTCTTGGCACTTTTGATGGCGTCGCTGAAGGTCTCGCCGCGCTCCAATGCACCGAACAGATAGGTCATGGTTCCAGAGACGACCCCGCTGATACGGTGGATCTTGTCGCCGGCACGCATCAAGTCCTTGATGGTGTGGATCACCGGCAAGCCGGCCCCGACGGTCGTCTCGTAGTGGTAGCATACCTCCGTGTTTTCGTCGTACGAGTTGAGCTCGTCGAAGTAGGTCTGCTCCATGGTGTTCGCGAGTTTTGACGGTGTGGCGATGTGGATGCCCGCCTTCAGGAGCCTGCCGTACAATTTGGCCACCTCCGGGCTGCCGGTGCAGTCGACAAAGATGGTCCGGTACGGAAATTCGCGCATGAGGCGCTCGACGGTGTCTTCCCAATTGGTAGCGACACCGCCCTCAAGCAGATCGTTGATCTCGTCGGGGTCGATACCCATCGAATCCCACCAAGTGGTGGTGCGGTTGCAGACCCCGATGATGGACATGTGTACGGGGCTGTTGCTCAAGGCCTTGATCTGGCGCAGCAGCTCGCCGCCCACAGTGCCAATACCTGCGACGAACAGACGCACCTGCCTCGCATGGATGCAAAAATGGTCGTTGAGCAACTGAACGGCCATGGCGGCGTCCGACTTATGCATGATGAGGCTGAGGTGGCGATTGGCAGCCCCCTTCGACAGCGATATCGGCGCCAAATTATTGGCTCCCAATACGGTGAGCACGGCTCCACTGAGACCGACATCGTTGGTGAGCTTGTCGCCAATCACGGTAACCATGCTGATATGGTCGAGCATGATGGGCTCATCGAGAAGCCCAGCCTCATACTCGGCTCGAAACTCACTGTGCAGCACCTCATTGGCATGTTCGCTGTATTCCGGATCAAACACGACACTGAATCCAAACTCGGCGGATGCCGACGCCGCATACAGAACCGGGATATCAGCCTCGTTGAGCGCATGCAGCGCTCGCCCGAGCAGACCCCGAATCTTGTCGAGGCCCTTGCTGCGGATGCCCAGCAGCACCACGTTCTTCTTGAGCGAGACCGACCGCAGCGAGCTGGACGTCTCGTCCTCGAGATGGGTGATGAGCGTGCCCTCGGCCGCCGGATTCAGCGTGTTCTTGATCAAGATCGGAATCTTCAGCTCCTTCAGGGGCAACACGGTGCGCGGATGCACGACACTGGTGCCGAATTGGGCCATTTCGGCCATCTCGGAGTAATTCAGGCGCGGGATGGTGACTGCATTGGCCGCAATATTAGGATCGGCGGTGAGGACGCCGTCGACGTCGGTCCATATCTCGACCACATCGGCACCCAACGCCTCCCCGATGATGCCCGCCGTGTAGTCGGAACCCGAACGACCCAAGGTCGTAATCTGGTTGTCGGCCGTGGCGCCGATGAAGCCCGTGATGACCGGCACCGTGCCATTGATCGGCAGCATCATGCTGCGGGCAAGCTGCGAAGTGGCGGCCTGGTCGACGTCGGCGTCTCCGAAACGGTTGTTCGTGCGTATGAAATGGTTGGCATCGTAGGCACGGGCCTTCGTGCCTGCCTCCACCATGGCCGCGGCAAATACGCGCACCGACAGACGTTCGCCATACGACATGATGCTGTCGCGTTCGCTCGTGCGGTACTTCCCTTCTCGGGCAACCACCTCAAATTCGCCGGCAAGCAGATCCAACATTTCGCTAATGTCGCGGTGCAGCTCGGTGTTGAACGGACTGATCTCGCGTGCAGCATCAAGATGCCGCTCACGCAGACGGTTGAAATAGGGGCCGAAGTTCTCGTTTCCGGCCGCCGCAAGCTCCGTGAGGGCGATCAACTCGTTGGTCACCCCGCTGAAGGCCGACACGACGACGGCAACATTGCTAGTGGCGAGACGGTCTTGGACGATGGATACAGCCCTGCGGATACGGTCGGGGTTTGCCACCGAGGTGCCGCCAAATTTGATGATGTGCAACATGCGTGCTGTGCTGTCTACAGATGAAAATGGGTATGTGAAACCGTCGAAAAAAAATCGCGCATAATGCGATCCATTTGATCAAACTCGATCAGGAAAGCGTCGTGGCCAGCCGGCGAGTGGATTTCCGCATAGCTGGACCCCGGCAGGTGCCGAGCCATGAACTTCTGCTCGGCGGTTGGATATAAGATGTCGGAGTCGATTCCCACAATGAGCGTGGGGATATCAATGAGCGAGAGAACACCCTCGAGGGTGCCCCTGCCCCGCGATATGTCATGGCTGTCCATCGCCTGCGTCAGACGAACATAGGTGACGGCGTCGAAACGGTCGACCAGTTTTTTGCCTTGGTACTGCAGGTACGACGACACCTTCATCAGGTCGTCGCGACCCGGCTGCATCTCCCGTCCAAAGCGTTCCTCAAAGGAGTGCGCCGAACGGTACATGATCATGCCCATCATACGGGCTGCCGCCAAACCGCTCGCAGGCACCACGCCGTGCGCATGATAGTACCCCTCATGCCAGTTCGGGTCGGTGAAGATGGCCTGGCGCTGCGCCTCGCTGATGCCGATGGCCCATGCCGAATGTGCCGCATCGGTGCCGATGATGACCATGCTCCGGAGCCTGTTGTCCATGAGCGACCATTCGAGCACCTGCATCCCGCCCATCGACGCACCCAGCGCCGACTCGATGGACGTCACCCCGAGGTGATCCATCAGCGACTGTTGCAGACGCACCATGTCGCGGATGGTCACCACCGGGAATGCGCCCGAATACGGTTCGCCCGTGGTCGGATCGACCGAAAGCGGACCCGTCGAACCATAACACCCTCCCAGCACATTGCTGCATACCACAAACTGCCGCTCTAGGTCGAGCACACCGCCCTCATGGAAGAGGCCGTACCACCAGTCGGCGGCATCGGCACTTCCCGTAAGCGCATGGCAGACCAAGACCGCATTGGAACCCTCGGCATTGAGGGTCCCCCAGGTTTGGTAGGCAAGCACCGGCTCCAGGAGCGTTTCGCCACCCTCGGTGACGAAAGCGCCTGGAAAGGTGTAATGAAGGACGTAGGACATAGGACGTTAGACGTAGGACATTAGACATTGAGCATTGAGCATTGAGCATTGAGCATTGAGCATTGAGCAAATTACTACTCTACTACTCTACCACTCTACTAACCGAACGCTTGCTCGAAGTCGTCGATGATGTCGTCGATGTGCTCCAAGCCGACCGAGACGCGGATCAGATCCGGAGTCACGCCCGAGGCCAACTGCTCGTGGTCTTCGAGCTGCTGGTGCGTCGTCGATGCGGGATGGATCACCAAGGTCTTGGCGTCGCCCACATTGGCGAGGTGGCTGGCCAGCTTGACGCTCTCGATGAACTTGACGGCAGACTCATAGCCACCCTCGATCCCGAACGTCAGGACGGCGCCGTACTTGCCGGGCTGCAGGTATTTCTTGGCGTTGGCATGCGACGGATGGTCCTCGAAGCTGTGGTGGTTCACCCATGCCACACCCTTGTGCGATCGCAGCCACTGGGCCAGTTTCACGGTGTTCTCGACATGGCGCTCAACACGAAGCGACAAGGTCTCGAGCCCCTGAAGCAGCAGGAAGCTGTTGAAAGGCGACTGGCTTGGACCAAAATCGCGAAGGCCTTCCACACGGGCACGGATCGCGAAGGCGATGTTGCCGAACGGTCCGTTCGAGCCGAACACCTCCCAGAAATTCATGCCGTGGTAACCCGGCGCCGGCTGGCTGAAGAGCGGGAACTTGCCGTTGCCCCAATTGAAGGTGCCGGCATCGACGCACACGCCGCCGATGCTGGTGCCATGGCCGCCGATCCATTTCGTGGATGATGCCACCACGATGTCGGCGCCGTGCTCAATCGGACGGCAGATGGCCCCGCCGGCACCGAAAGTATTGTCGACGATGAGCGGGATGCCGTGCTTCTTGGCCAGGGCAGACAGTCCGGCAAAGTCGGGAACGCCGCCCCGCGGGTTGCCGATGCTCTCCACATAAAGGGCCTTGGTGTTTTCGTCGATGTGCTTGGCAAACGCCTCGGGCGTATCGTCCTCCGCAAAATGTACATGGATTCCCAAGCGCGGGAAGGAAACTTTGAACTGGTTGTAGGTGCCGCCATACAGATTCTGGGTCGACACGAAATTATCGCCCGCCTGCATGATGGTGGTAATGGTGAGGAACTGGGCCGCCTGTCCCGACGATGTTGCCACGGCGGCGACGCCTCCCTCGAGGGCCGCAATCCGCTTCTCGAACACATCGTTGGTCGGGTTCATGATACGTGAGTAGATGTTCCCAAAATCCTTCAACGCAAACAGCGTGGCAGCATGCTCGGTGCTGTTGAACGTGTAGGATGTGGTCTGGTAAATGGGTACCGCACGCGAATTGGTGGTCTTGTCGACCGTCTGGCCGGCATGCAGTTGCAGTGTTTCAAAACGGAGTTTTTTAGTGCTCATGGGTATAGATGTTGATCGTTCGAATTGCCTACGCTTGTTCTCTGATTAAAAATTGATGATCCACTTTGATGCATCTGTTTTGCACAAATTGGATTCCCTCGCTCTCAACGCGCTCCTTCAACTCCGGATGGGTGCCGGTCCCCAGTTGGATCCAAATGGCCTTGGGACGCAGTTTGAGCGCCTCCACGACCGTGGCGGGGATGTCTTCGGGTTTGCGGAATATGTCGACAATGTCGACCGGAATAGGGATGGATCCCAAGTCGGGGTAGGTCTCGAGGCCAAGGATATCGGTGGCCGTCGGATTGACCGGAACGATGGTGTAGCCCGCATTCTTCAGGTAACGACCCACGAAATGGCTGTCGCGGGAGGTGTTTTTCGAGATGCCCACCACGGCAATGGTCTGCACGTCGCGCAACAGGGCGTCGATGACGTGCGTCTCCTCCGTGAGTTCAGGAGTGGCGAACATCTTTTCTTCGTACCAGGTTCGGAATGTGGATTCCATTCGTTCCTTTCCACAGCTTGTTGATCGATCACCTCTTCCGAAAGACATCAGAAGAGGCCGGGGGCACAAGCTCCGAACCTTCTTCTCTTATCTTTCCCCCAATGCGGTGTTCACACCGGGGCAGGATTTAGCACCTGGCACCCTTGGCTTTCGCCTCCGGTCGGTTGCTAAGGCATCGCAGGGCCTGGTCCCTCCGCCTTTCTCGATAAGAGCTTTAGCTCACCTATCACTCACAAACAAAAAACCCTTCGATCGATTAGGACGGAAGGGCACGATTGTCTGCAATACCTACGATTCGCACAGCCTTCCGGTCACAGCATCTGCATTCGGCACATACAGTGTGCCATCGAATTGCAAATGAGGTTTTGGAAGTGGATGTGTTGCATCGTTCTGCAAAGTTACATGTAGCCTTTGGAATTTGCAAAAAAAGATTCAGCGTCTCATCATCTTGTCGACCAGCAGCATGTGGGGCATGGTCATCAAGCTGATGGCGACGAACAGAAACAGCACCCATTCCATCGGGTTTCCACCATGCGGAAGCAGGAAGACAAAGGCCGCAATGATGGCCAACGCCACAACGGTGAACGGCAGGCCGTTCTTCACGAGGAGGGACCAGCGCTCGTACCGCAGGTAGCCACGCAGCTCCGAGAGGTGGTTGGCCGAGTGCCACAGCGCGAAATAGACTGCAAATGCGAGAAGCAACGGCAAAAAGGCCGACACCACCGCGAGCCAGACCGTATCGAGCAACGCAAGGGTCAACGGCTTGGGCTTGTATCGGAAAAGGGCGACAAGATGCACCATGAGACTGCCCGCGGCTGCAACATAGCCGGCTTCGGCAGACACCTGCAAGTTAATGACAGTGTCAAGAATCTGTTGGACTTCGCCGACATGCAACCCGAACATCACGCCGAGCACGGCAACACTCCGGGTGATGTTCAGGACGTTTTCGCCCAACCTGATCCTGAAGCCGTGCATGTCGCTCTGCCCGAAGTGCCAGACCGACATCGCCATGAAAACAAGCAGCGCGAGCACGGGCATCACATACCAGAAGATGCCGTACAGCACCATCACGCCGAGGTAACCGCCCAGGAACTTCACCCATCCCTCAGTGTCGGTGCGCATTCCGAAATACCGGAAGGCCACATGGTGGTCGAGCGCCCCATGCATGATGCCGATGGAACCCACCAATGCGATGAACAGTGGGATTTCAATGGCCGATATCCAGTTGGGAACAAAAAGGGCGAGCAGAACGAGCACGCCACTCACGACATAACGGTACGCCATACAGCTTTCAGAAAGGGTTTCTGTGGCAGTTTCATGAACATAAGGGCTTCCTGAGCCACATTCGACTTCTCATCCAGGAAGGTGAAGATGTCGTCGATCGCGTTACGACGGAATAGCCGGTCGAAGACGGCGACCATCCTCGCCGGCTCCTTGTCAATGATGTCGAGCATGAGCCTGTCGTACCAGGCAAACCGTCCGGCGGCTGACCCAGGGAGTTCCGGCACCCCGGTCTGCTCCCATGTGCGCACCATGTGCTGGCATGATTGCTGGATACGGGTAAAGGCGTATCCCGTGGTCGGCTTGATGGTGTTCGCCAGCGATCCTATCGGCCACGTGCGCGGATTTATCGGTGCGGCAGGCACACCTTTCTGCATCGGGATGCGTCCTGTCTCCTCGAGCAGCACCCGGAAGCCGCCTTTGCGAAGCCCGAACATGCCCTGGAGATACGCTTCCAGGTGATGCTCGTATGCAGACACGTCCCATGCGGCAGGCGAGAATGCCGTGCACTCGACGAGCGCCCTCCGCGCCGTGTGGGGCAACACGTACATGAACACGACGCCATCGCTTACCTGTGGGACGTCAAAATCCATGAGGGTTGCGCACTCTGGATTGAAGACGTCTTGGTCGGACTCCACCTCCCATCCATGGAAGTGCTGCCACAGCGGCGAATCCACCTGCTTCTCCTGTGCGGATGTGAATACGAAATCGGCCTCGATCACCCCGTTCTCTGTGGCCACCAGCACCTTGCGCGTCTGATCGTCGTAATCGATGCCGAACACGCGCGCCTGCAGCCATTTCACGTGATGCCAGCTCGGGGCTTGTTCCACCTCGCTGCGGTAAGCGCCTCCGGTGGTCCTCGCATAGGTCCACGCCGCAGCCTTCGATGTGTATGCACCGTGCGGCGTGCGCGTCAGGATGGTCTTCCAAGCCGATGTGTGGTGGCCCGAAACCTGACCGGATGGTACCCACTGGCACCAGTTCCGGTGCTCTACGGCACCCGGGTCGGCATCGATGACGACGATCTCCATCGGATCAAGCGTTGATTTCTTGATCTGCCACAAAAGCGACAGACCGCCGGCACCGGCACCAACAATAACGACCCTGCTCAGCGACATGAAATGGATGTGAAATTTACAATGCCAAGGGGAATTGATTGATAAATCAAATAATTCCCTTAACGCAAAAAATATCTTCCTTAATTAAATATAAATAATCCTAAATCGGTACAACCAATTGAGCTACAACGGAATAAAATATTATATGTGTGAATATTATAAAATTTTTGATGTTTTTATCAAGTTTATTTGGGAACGCTCGCAGAATGGAAGCGCTTTCCCGAAATGTCAGACTTTTTTGTCCCTATTTCGCATCTGACCTAAACCATAAACCAATCAAAAAAACAGATATGTCCCTTCCAACAATTTCAGCGGCAGATTACATGTTGGTGTACAACATGTTGTCGTTCACGATTGCTGCCATGATGGCCGCATTCGCGTTCTTCATCATGGGCCAGCAGCGCGTGGCTCCCAAGTACCGCATCTCGTTGATGGTGTCGGCATTGGTGGTCGGCATCGCGGCCTACCACTACTTCCGCATCTTCCACAGCTGGGAGACGGCCTACGTGATGGCTGGCGACACCTACGTCGCATCGGGCATCCCCTTCAACGATGCGTACCGTTACGTTGACTGGTTGCTCACTGTACCCCTCCTGCTTGTGGAGCTGGTGCTCGTGTTGAGCATTGCCCGCGAGAAGAGCGGCCCGATGCTCACCAAGCTGTCGATCGCTGCCGTCCTCATGATCGCGCTCGGATATCCCGGCGAGGTGATGGCCTACAGCGACAAAACCCTCTTTGGTGCCTACGGCCTGTGGGGAACGCTGAGCTCCATCCCGTTTGCCTACATCCTCTATGTGCTTTGGACGGAGCTGGGAACGGCAATGGGCACCCAGCCCGACCGAGTGAAACTCCTCTTCGGCAACATGCGTCTGCTGTTGCTTGCGACCTGGGGCTTTTACCCGATCGTTTATTGCTTCCCATTCTTCGGCCTTGATCCGACCCAGGCCGTCGTCGGCATCCAGGTGGGTTATGCCATCGCCGACGTGCTTGCCAAGGCTGGCTACGGCGTCATGATCTACGCCATTGCCCGCGAGAAGTCGATGGCCGAGGGCTTCGAGCTCAAAGCTGCCTAATCCAATGGCAATCCGCATTAAGAACACCGTGAAGGGCGCCCTGGGTGGCGCCCTTTTCGGCGTCTTCTTCGCAACAGTGGCGTCCATGCTTCATGGCGGACCCGAACTCATCGACGGCATCAAGGAGACGTGGTGGTGGTTTTCAGGACTCGGCGCATTTGCCGGGATTTTCTCGCCCGTGGGTAAGGATTAGCAGTAATTGGTAGGAGCCTTTGAATTACCTTCTTTTATATGAGGATATTGCTGTGGCATTTGTAGTGCTACACATACAAGGTTGTTCGACTGACTCCTCGACATTGGCAGCGAATACAAGGTTGTTCGACTGACTCCTCGACATTGGCAGCGAATACAAGGTTGTTCGACTGACTCCTCGCCTTCGGCTCGGAGATAGGCTCACAATGACAGCGCCGACTTAGGGGGAGGGTAAAAGGAGGAGGGGCGGCGAGGCCGCCCCTCCTCCTTTTATTTTATGAACGGCGTATACCATCGCGAGTCACAGATCCTGAGTGAAGCGAAGGACCTTCTTTACATACAATCACTGCTCATCATTGATGGTGATTGATGGTCATTGTTAATGACTGCTAATGACTGTCAATACCCATAGCTCCGCACGAAGCCCTCGTGGTCGCGCCAGTCGGAGCGCACCTTCACAAACAGCTTGAGGTGCACCTGCTTGCCGATGAACTGCTCAATTTCGAGGCGCGCAGCCGTCCCCAGCTTTTTCAGCGCCGAGCCGCCCTTGCCGATGATGATGCCCTTGTGTCCGTCGCGCCCCACCACGATGTCGGCCTCGATGGTGGCCAGGTCGGGCTGGTCGTCGAACTGGATGACGTTCACCGTGGCGTTGTAGGGTATCTCCTGGCGGTATTGAAGGAAAATCTGCTCACGGATGAGCTCCTCCACGAAAAAGCGCTCGGGGTGCTCGCTGAGGTTCTCCTTCGGGTAGAAGGCCGGACCCAGGGGGATGTTCGCCTTGATCCACCCCATGAGCTGGTCGGTGCCCTCGCCGGTGAGGGCCGAGAGCCGGAACACCTCCTTGAACGGGAACCTGGCTTGCAGCTCCTCGATGAGCTTCTCGTAGCCTTTGTCGGGATCACGGTCGATTTTGTTGATGCCCAGGATGACCGGTTTGCCGCTTTTCTTGAAGCTTTCGAAAGCCTCGTCGGGCAGTCGGTCTTCGCCCGTCTCGACTAAAAAGAGGATGATGTCGGCATCGCGCCCAGCCTTCTCGGCACTTTGCACCATTGACCGCTGCAGCGCGTACTTGGGATTGATGAGCCCCGGGGTGTCCAGAAAGATGACCTGACAGTCGTCATCGCTGAAGATGCCGATCACACGGTGGCGCGTGGTCTGTGCCTTGGGTGTGGCGATGGAGAGCTTTTCGCCCACGAGGGCGTTCATGAGGGTGCTCTTTCCCGCGTTGGGCTTGCCCATGATGGCAACAAAGCCGGAACGGTGTCCGGCAGGGACCTGCATGGCATTGTCCATCATATCGGATGCATCCATTAGGTGTTGTACCCTTCGATCAGGTCGGCCATACGGCGCACCACAGTAGGAAGCCCCTCGAACAGAGCGTCGCACATGAGCGCGTGGCCGATGCTGATGTCGTTGGTGTGCGGAACATGCGCCATGAAGGCGGGCATGTTCGCGAAATTGAGTCCGTGTCCGGCGTTGACCAACAGGCCCAGGGCATAGGCGCGCTCGGCGGCGGCGGCGAGGCGGTCGAGTTCGTGCTGGTAGTCGCCTCGCAAAAAAGCGTGCGCATAGGTGCCTGTGTGCAGTTCGACGGCTTCGACGCCAAGGTCGGCCGACATCTCCATGTCACGGATTTCAGGATCGACGAACAGGCTGATGATGATGCCGGTACCTTTATACTGCGGCACCACCCGGCGGCGAAGGTCGTCGCCCGCAACCGCCAGATTCAGGCCGCCCTCGGTTGTGAGCTCCATCCGCTTCTCGGGGACCAGCGTAACCAGATGGGGATGCACCTCGAGGGAGATTCCGATCATCTCGTCGGTGGCGGCCATTTCGAAGTCGAGCACGCCGGTCACCACCTCCTTCAGTTTCCACACGTCGGCATCCTTGATGTGGCGTCGGTCTTCGCGCAAGTGAAACACGATGCCGCGCGCACCGTTGGCCTCGCACACGCGTGCGCCCTCGGCGGGATCGGGCACCCCCTCGCCCCGGGCGTTCCTCAAGGTGGCGATGTGGTCTATGTTAACTAGAAGGGCTGACATTGTTTTTTCGTGAAACGGTTCTATATTTACTGATGTTTTTCAGGCATACGACCTGTTTGCATCTACCCACTTACAAAATACGGACTGGCGTGGTCTAATATAACGGATCGCGTCCGCAGCGGCAATGAAAGTAACGGAACACTACGCCCAAGCCACCGAACCCCTCATATCGTTCGAGGTCATCCCACCGAAACGCGGAAGCTATGTGAAGGGGGTGTTCGACGCCATCGACGCCATCATGCGGTTTCGTCCGCCCTTCATCGACGTGACCTCCCACGCCGCCGAGGCCACCTACGAGGAGCAGGCCGACGGCACCATCCGTCGCAACGTGAAGCGCAAGCGCCCCGGCACCATCGGCCTGTGTGCCGCCATCAAGCACCGCTACGGGGTGGATCCGGTGCCGCACATCATCTGCAAGGGCTTCACCAAGGAGGAGACCGAAGACGCCCTCATCGAGCTCAACTACCTGGGCATCGACAACGTGCTGGCCATCCGCGGCGACGACCATGCCGCGCCGAAGCCCCACAACCGCAACCGGGGCGTCAATGAGTACAGCGTGGACCTGGTTCGTCAGATCCATGGCATGAACCAGGGAGTGTATCTCGAAGAGCTCATCGACGCCGCCCCCACCGACTTCTGCGTGGGCGTGTCCGGTTACCCCGAGAAGCACTTCGAGGCACCCAACCTCGACTGGGACGTGCGCCGTCTCAAGGAGAAAGTCGAAGCAGGCGCCGATTACATCGTCACCCAGATGTTCTTCGACAACAGCGCCTATTTCACCTTCGTCAAGAAGTGCCGCGAAGCCGGCATCCAGGTGCCCATCATCCCCGGCATCAAGGTGTTGACATCGGCCAAGCAGCTCACCTCCATCCCGCGGTCGTTCTACGTTGACATCCCCGAGGACCTCGCCCGCGAGATGACTGAAAACCCGCAGCATGCCCGCGACATCGGCATCGAATGGGGCTACCGGCAGTGCCTCGAGCTGCTCGACAACGGCGTGCCCGGCCTGCACTACTACATCATGGCCAACCCCAGCGCGGTCGTCGACGTGATCGACCGCCTGCCGTTGGGAGTGGTGGGGTAGGTACTTCGCCGAAACCTCGCTGCGCGTCGGTGTGAGCAAGAGCTGCAGGTCCTTCGCCGACACCTCGCTGCGCTTCGATATGAACCAGAACTGCAGGTCCTTCGCCGACACCTCGCTTCGCTTCG
>CAYZWQ010000038.1:0-5472 GCA_964481355.1 uncultured Chitinophagales bacterium | reverse complement strand
CGCTTCGATATGAACCAGAACTGCAGGTCCTTCGCCGACACCTCGCTTCGCTTCGGTGTGTCAGCTCAGGATGACGGGCCGACATTTTTAAATATGGAGGAAGGTCCTTCGCGGACATCTCGCTCGATCCTTCGCTTGGTCCTTCGCTACGCTCAGGATCTACGACTCAGGATCTTCGACTCGATGTGTCCGCTCAGGATGACACCCTATCACTTGGGGGGGAGAGACAGGCCCTGCGAAGGTCAATTTCGATGCTCGATGCTCGATGTTCAATGCTCTCCGTGTTTCCACGTATTTTGAATCGATTTTCTTTTCTCAAATGGCCTTTGGGTGTATCTTTCACGATTAATCCGTGTCGGATATACCAAGAAATACGTATCTAGCGTGCAGTCCACTCAACTATCGAATAGGTTACACCTCTTCCGCCTTGGCTTATTGGCCATGGTGATGGTGTACGTGAGTGCCTGTGGATCCACCCGCACGGCGGTCGACAACAAGAAGAATGTCGAAGCCGGACTCATGAAGGCATACTCGGAGTGGTACGGCACCCCCTACCGCCTGGGTGGTACAACCCAGAAGGGAGTCGACTGCTCCGGCCTCGTGCAGAACATCTACACCACCGAGTTTTCGGTCGAACTCCCCCGCACCACGGGCGAACAGATGCGCGAGGGACGCAAGATCAAGAAGTCAGAGCTGCAAACCGGCGACCTGGTCTTCTTCAAGACGGGACGGCGCACCATGCACGTGGGCATCTACATGGGCAGCAACCGCTTCCTGCACGCCAGCACCTCGAACGGCGTGATGATCTCGGGCATCACCGAAGACTACTGGAGCAAGCGCTACGTCGAGTCGAGAAGGGTGTTTTAGGAGGAGGGTCCTTCGTAGGCATTTCGCTGCGCGACGGTATGAATCGGAACTGCAGGTCCTTCGCCGACACCTCATTTCATTCAGTGTGTCAGCTCAGGATGACGTGCCGACATTTTTAAATATGGAGGAAAGTCCTTCGTAGGCACCTCGCTGCGCGTCGGTGTGAACCGGAACTGCAGGTCCTTCGCCGACACCTCATTTCATTCGATGTGTCAGCTCAGGATGACAACGACACCTTTTTTGGGAGGAGGTGACCTCGAAGTCACCCCTCCACTGCAGGTCCCTCACCGACATATCGCTTCGCGTTGGTGTGAACTTACACTGCAGGTCCTTCGCCGACATCTCGCTCGGTCCTTCGCTTCGCTCAGGATCTTCGACTCGATGTGTCAGCTCAGGATGACGAACGTCTCGCGTTACGTGGGGGGGAGATGTCTCGCTGCGCTCGACATAGATAAATTTTCACGGAGGGTGTAAGGAATGGCTTTGGCGTGTCTCTTATAGGTAAGGGCAAACTAAAACCAGCACCGCATCATGTTCTACATTTACATCGTGACAAACCCCGGCCGCACCACGCTGTACATCGGGGTGACGAACAACCTGCACGCTCGAATAGCCGAGCATTACATCTCACGCGGCTCCAGGGAGCACTTCGCCTCGAAGTACTACTGCCACCAAATCATATATTTTGAGCAATTCGACCGCATCGTCGACGCCATCAGCCGGGAGAAGGAGCTCAAGCGATGGCGCCGAGCCAAAAAGATGGAACTAATATCCAAGACGAACCCTACCCTTAAGACCCTGTTACCACCATGACAAGCGCCGAGTGCAACGAGGCGCCTTGCCCCCCACTAAAAGTGCACCAGGCCGTCATCCTGAGCTGACACATCGAGTCGAAGATCCTGAGCGAAGCGAAGGACCGAGCGAGATGTCGGCGAAGGACCTGCAGTGATAAATGCCACCTCCCCCTGCCCCTCCAGAGTTTATCCCGACGCAGTCGGGACCCGCAGTGGAGGGGTGACTTCGAGGTCACCTCCTCCCAAGAAAGGCGTGGTTGTCATCCTGAGCTGACACACCGAATGAAATGAGGTGTCGGCGAAGGACCTGCAGTGTAAGTTCACTCCAACGCGAAGCGAGATGTCAGCGAAGGACCTGCAGTTCCGGTTCACACCGACGCGCAGCCGAGATGTCGGCGAAGGACCTAAGTACCTACCTCACCACCCAGGTCTCGCCGCCCTCGAGCAGCTTGTCGAGGTCGGGCGCGCCGTAACGCTTCACGGCGGCGGCCATCTGGTCGGCCACGAGCTGCTCATAGCTTGGACGCCTCGACTCGTAGAACACGCCAAACGGACGCGGAAAGCCGTCGGAGTTGCCCGTGGCAAAGAAGCGGCTGAGGATGTAAGCCTTCATGGCGTCGTTCTCGTCGTGGATCCACAGGTCGTCGGCGCTGTAACCCGCAGCCAGGTCGACGACCTCGGGGGTCATGCCGTCGAGGCGGATGCCCTTGCTGTCGCCCTCTCCGAAGATCAGCGGCATCCCATGCTCGAGGTAGAGGGCGCTTGCCGGACGGCTCGCCTTGTCGGTGTACAGCTCGAAGGCGCCGTCGTTGAACACCACGCAATTTTGGTAGATCTCCAGGAAGGAGGCGCCCTTATGCTTGGCGGCGCGCATCAGCATGGTGTTCAGGTGCTTGGGATCACGATCCATCGCCCTGCCGATGAAGCTTCCGTCGGCCCCCAGCGCCAATGCGATCGGATTGAACGGATGGTCGATCGACCCCAACGGCGTACTCTTGGTAACCGATCCCTCCTGGCTGGTCGGACTGTATTGCCCCTTCGTGAGGCCGTAGATCTCATTGTTGAACAGCAAGATGTTGATGTCCACATTGCGCCGCAACGCATGGATGATGTGGTTGCCGCCGATCGACAGCGCGTCGCCGTCGCCGGTCACCAGCCACACGCTCAGATCTGGACGCGATATCTTCAAGCCGCTCGCCACCGCCGGACCCCGCCCGTGGATGGTGTGCATCCCGTAGGTGTTCATGTAGTACGGGAAGCGCGACGAACACCCGATGCCCGCCACGAACACGATGTTCTCTCGGGCAATGCCCAAGTCCGGCATCGTGTTCTGCACCTGCTTGAGGATGGTGTAATCGCCGCAACCGGGGCACCAGCGCACATCCTGGTCGGACGAGAAATCTTTTGAGGTGAGAGCTTCCATGGAGATTGAAGATTGAAGATTGAAAATTGAAAATTGCAGATTGAAGATTATTCACCTAAGTACCGAGCGAAGCGAGGTACCTTTTCACAACACTAGAGAAGGCGTTGTCATCCTGAGCTGACACACCGAGCCGAAGTCCCGAACGAAGTGAGGGAGCGGTGAGGTGTCGGCGAAGGACCTGGCAGAAGGACCTGACAGAAGGACGTAGGACGTAGGACGTAGGACGTAGGACAGAAGGACGTAGGACGTAGGACATAGGAGGGTCCTTTTCATTGCTGGTCACTAATCACTTTCTTCAGCTCCTCGACGGTGAAGGGCACGCCGCGCACGCGGTTGTAGCCCACGGCAGGGATCAAAAATTGGTCGTGGATCAGTCGGATGAGCTGCCCGTTGTTGATTTCGGGCACAATCACCTTCTTGAACCGCTTCAGGATGTCGCCGAAGTTGCGCGGGAACGGCGCCAGATGGCGCAGATGCACCTGGCTGACGCTGACTCCCTCGGCACGTGCCTCGAGCACGGCCTGCTTGATGGCTCCGAAGGTGCCTCCCCAGCCCACCACGAGCACGTCGCCGGTTTCGTCGCCCTCCTCGATCTTCAACAGCGGGATGCTGTCGGCCACGGCGTTGCGCTTGGCCTCGCGGATGTCGGTCATCAGCTGGTGGTTGTCGGGGTCGTACGATATGTTGCCGGTCTTGTTTTCCTTCTCGAGTCCGCCGATGCGGTGTTCGAGTCCCTTCGTGCCGGGGATGGCCCATGGTCGCACATATTGTTCGTTTCGGTCGTAGGGCAGAAAGGCGGGATCTTCGTCCTCGCGGGGCTTGGCGAACTCGACCATGATCGGATCGAGGGTGTCCGACTGCGGGAACATCCACGGCTCGGCCCCGTTGGCGATGTAGCCGTCGGAGAGGAACATCACCGGAATCATGTGCTCCGCGGCGATTTTGCAGGCCTCGTAGATGCTCGCAAAGCAGTCGGCGGGCGATGCGGGAGCTACCACCACGATCGGACACTCGCCGGCACGGCCATAGACGGCCTGCAGCAGGTCGGACTGCTCGGTCTTGGTGGGCATACCGGTCGATGGACCCGCACGCTGCACGTTGATGATGACCAGGGGCAGCTCGTAGATGGTGGCCAAGGCGATGGCCTCGGTCTTGAGGGCGATGCCCGGTCCCGAGCTGCTGGTCACGGCCAGGCTGCCTCCGAAGGCGGCGCCGATGGCGGATGTGACGGCGGCGATCTCGTCCTCGGCCTGATAGGTCATCACCCCGAAGTGCTTCATCTTGGAGAGCGTGTGCAGGATGTCGGATGCCGGCGTGATGGGGTACGACCCAAAAAATACCTTCAGGCCCGACTTCTGGCCGGCGGCCACCACACCCAGGGCGGTGGCCTCGTTGCCGGTGATGTTGCGGTACGTGCCGGGCTGGATCGTCGCCGGCTTGAGCATGTAACGCTCCGAAAAGAGCTGGGTGGCGGCACCAAAGGTGTAGCCGTCCTGCAGCGCCTTGATGTTGGCCTCGGCCACTTCGGGCGATTTCGAGAATTTCTTGCGCAGGAAGTCGATGGTGGGATCCATCGTCCGGCTGAACAGCCAGTACACGATGCCCAGCACGAACATGTTCTTGCAGCGGTCGATGTCCTTCACCGACAGGCCCGAATCGGCCAGGCTGGCCCGCGTGAGCTTGGTGATGTCGACGCGGATCACCGTGTAGCCCGTGGTCTGCACCGCCTCGAGGGGATCTTCCTCGGGTGCGTACTTCGCCAACGAGAGGTCCTTCTTGCCGAAGCCGTCCACATTGGCGATGATGATGCCGCCGGCGCGCAGGTGCTTGATGTTGGCCTTTAGCGCTGCGGCGTTCATGGCCACCAGCACGTCGCAGGCGTCGCCGGGCGAGTAGACGGCGCGGCTTCCGAACTGGATCTGGAACCCGGAGACCCCCGCGACGGTGCCGGCAGGGGCGCGGATCTCGGCGGGGAAGTCGGGCAGGGTGCTCAGGTCGTTGCCCTGCAGGGCGGTGGTGTTGGTGAACTGTGAACCGGTGAGCTGCATACCGTCGCCCGAGTCGCCGGCAAATCGGATCGTGGCGGTTTCTTTGGCAATTTCAGATAGACCCATGATGCGTCTTGAGGGATTACATATACGATTGGGTCAATGTAATGAAAGCGAGGGTCGAGGTCAATGATGAAGAAGGTCACTTCATATGTCCTATGTCCTATGTCTTATGTCTTATGTCCTATGTCCTATGTCCTATGTCCTATGTTATTCTGCCAGGTCCTTCGCCGACACCTCACTTCGTTTCGGTGTGTCAGCTCAGGATGACATTGCAGCGCTGTTGGGCGGGGGTGGGAGCAAGGCACGGGCGGCGGCGCCGCCCGTGCCTTGCTCTATT
>CAYZWQ010000037.1:0-18196 GCA_964481355.1 uncultured Chitinophagales bacterium | reverse complement strand
TGTCATCCTGAGCTGACACATTGAGGGCGAAGCCCGAAATGTCGGCGAAGGACCTTCCAGCTGTAACGCATTATAAATGCCTAAGCTCAATTCCATAATAACAAGGAAGTTTTTCAAAGGCTCCTGTCAGCTTCCACTTAATTTTTGATCCTTATTTCTCTAGTACCGTCACCAAAACAGCCAATGCCGCCGTTTCGGCCCTGAGGCGTCTGGGTCCCAGCGACACCATTGTGGCCCCGGAATCGAGGGCGAGTTGCACTTCGCGGTCACTGAAGCCTCCTTCGGGGCCCACCAGAAGCAATGGTGCGGCTGGAGTGTCGGTAGGTGGCATCCTGCTTTCGGATGATGCCTTTTCGTGGGCGATGTACATGGGCTGATGCGCTAACCTGCCCTCATCAAGCACAGCCTCAAATGACACGCCCGTCACCAATTCGGGCAGCCAGCTGGTAAAGCACTGCTTCATGGCGCTGACCTGGATGGCGCGAAGCCGGTCCTCACGCACATGCGAGCGCTCGCTGCGCTCGGTCTGCATCAGGATGAGCTTCGACACGCCCAGCTCAACCGACTTCTCGACGAGCCACTCAAGGCGTTCGCGGCTCTTGATCATGCCGACGGCCAAGACAGGAAGCGGCTCGCGGGGCACATACCGCCTGCTGTCGACCCGTAGTTGCACATCCTTCTTGCCTACGGCAACCACGGTTGTATCATAAAAGCTGCCCTTGCCATCTGTCACATGAACCGTGTCGCCCACTTTGGTACGCAATACCTTCACGGCGTGCATGGCCTCGTCGGCAGGAAGAACGACTGTGGAATCCGACTGTGATAGATTTAGTGCGTAGAAGAGGTTCAATGCACATCCCCCGGACGGAAGGCCGTTTCGCCGGTGCGCAGGGCCTTCTCGACATACGGGTGGCACGTGCGGCAGCTGCAGCCGCAAAACCGCATCTGGATAAGCTCGTCCAGGCTGTCGAAATCCCTCTCCCTGGCATACTCCAGTATTTCAGTGAAGGTGCGCCAGTGACACACACAGTGCGTGACCGTCTTGAGCGGATCCCGATCAACCATCTGCAAAATGCTTGCTCAGCTTCAGTTCCTGCCCCTGGTAGTTGCTGCGGATGTGCTGCCCGTACAGCGCCTCGGGCAACTCCGTGTTGGGCTCAAACACCATCCGGAATACCGTCTGCCCATCCTCGACGAGGAAGGGAACGTCGTGGATGCGCACCTCAAGCACGGCCTTGGCTCCGCCGTCGCCGGCATCGCCTCCGAAGCCGCTGTCGAAGAACCCGGCATAGTGGGTGCGGAGCTCGCCCGAACCGGTATCGTACGGCACCATTTCGGCGGCCAACGAGCCCGGAATTCGAACGCGTTCGCGCGATGCGAAAATGTAGAACGCCTCGGGCTCCAATATCATGAAATCGTCCTTACGGGCGTAGAGGGTATCCCAAAAATCCTGCACCTGGTAATGGCCGATCTTGTCGAGGTCGACGATGTCGCGGTTCTTGCGGGCCTTGTACCCGATGATGGCGCCCTCTTCGGCGGCCATGCTCACGCTCATGAACAGTCCATTGCCCAGTTTGAGCCTGTCGACGGGCAACGGACCCTCCTCATCAAACAAGATCGGATCGAGCTGATGGTGGCGCATGATGTCGTGGTCGCTGAGCATCTGGTTGCCGTGACGGATGCGCAGCTGGTTCAGGCGCTGGCCCGTGCGCACACGCACAGGGAAGGATTTTGGGACAACCTCGAGATAGAGCATGCCGGAATAGCCAGCGCCGATCTCCTCGAATCGGTGCGAAAAATCGGTTATGACGCGGGTGAAGATATCGAGTCGTCCCGTGGAGGATTTCGGGTTCGTGCGGGCCGTCAGCATTTCGTTGGTAAAGAACGGCACCTCGATCCCCTTCGTACCGTTAGCGCCCGAAAAGGGCTGCGGACCCGGCAACGGCAAATGAACTCGCTCGAGCAGCGGAATGATATAGGTGCAGTTCGGCTCGAGGATGGCACCGTTCTCGATAGAAAAGCTGTGCTGCGTAAGCTTGTTCAGCTTGTCGCTCACGCGCTCGTTTTCCGGCAGAAAGCTGCAACGCACACGGTGCGCGATGGTGCCCAGCCTCAGGTCGAGCGAGTTGGGCTGATACTGGTCGGGAAGAATGGGATGGTCGGCATCTGATGCAATGATCCCGGCATCCACCATCTGGCGGATGCGCTGTACGGGCAGTATCCCGGATGTGCGCAATGTGGGGGTCATAAGATCACCGCTTTGGTTTAACTCCTGCAAGCTGATGCACAGCCAGCCACTCTTCGGATGTGACAGGTGTGATGGACAGACGGTTGCGCTTAAAGAGCATCATCTCCCCGCAGATGGGGTCGTTCTGAAGCGTCGACCGGTCGATTGGTTGAGGAAAGGTGGATTCGTATTTGACGTCCACCAGATACCAGATAGGCAGTTCCTTAGTCGACTTCTTATCGAAATAGTCGGAGTCTGCATCAAACTGGGTGGGATCAGGATAGGACTTTGAGGCAACCGTCGCCGTTCCAGCTATGTGAGGGGGCTTCGAGTTGGAATGATAGAACAAAATCCCATCTCCAACGCGCATCTGGTCGCGCATGAAGTTTCGGGCTTCGTAATTGCGCACTCCCTCCCATGTGGTCGTCTTATTTTCCGCGTTCACGAGATCGTCCAATCCGAATACGTCGGGTTCCGATTTCATGAGCCAGTACTGACGAGAGGTCCTGTTAGACATGCTTCATGGGTCTCATTCGTCCGAGTTGCGGTACTTGTCGACATACCAGGCAACCGTTTCGCGCAGATGCTCGTCGAAGCTGCCAACATGCTTCCAACCGAGGCTCGTTTCGATTTTGGTCGGATCGATGGCATAGCGGAGGTCGTGACCTGGACGATCGGTCACATATGATATCAGGTTCGCATAATCACCATCAGGACCATCACCGATCATGTCGTTCATGATGGCGCAGATCGACTTGACGAGATCGATGTTCATCCACTCATTGTGCCCGCCCACGTTGTAGGTCTCCCCTGCTTTGCCATGGTGAAAGACGACGTCGATGGCAGAACAATGATCCGACACATGCAACCAGTCGCGCACGTTTTCGCCTTTTCCGTACACTGGTATGGGCTTGCGATTGAAAGCGTTTCGGATCACCGTCGGGATGAGCTTTTCGTCGTGCTGAAACCGCCCGTAGTTGTTCGAGCAGTTGGTTGTGACCACGTTCATGCCATAGGTGTGAAAGTACGCCCTTACCAGCATGTCGGAGGCTGCCTTTGTGGCGCTGTAAGGTGAATTTGGAGCATAGGGAGTCTCTTCGGTGAAGAGCCCCTCGGCGCCCAGCGAACCGTATACTTCGTCGGTGGACACATGATGAAAACGGTACTTAGCAAGCCCTTCTTTCGATTCGGCCCAAAAACGGCGGCACTCGTCCAAAATGTTG
The DNA here is from genome assembly GCA_964481355.1 of uncultured Chitinophagales bacterium. GTDB lineage: Bacteria > Bacteroidota > Rhodothermia > Balneolales > CAYWCV01 > CAYWCV01. The sequence continues at coordinate 14,746 of CAYZWQ010000037.1, read as the reverse complement.
AATGTGCCAACCACGTTCGACTGCACGAAGGGCTCCGGCCCCTTGATCGAATTATCCACATGCGACTCAGCGGCCAGATGGATCACACCGTCAGGTTTAAAGGTCTGCACGGCATCCTGCACGGCGTCACGATTCACCAAATCCAATTTTTTAAAGTAATACCTGCTGCTGCCTTTTAAGTCCGACAAATATTTGGGATCCGATGCATACGTCAACTTGTCCAGGTTCATGATCTGGATGGTTGGGTACTTCTCATGCAAGTATAAAATGAGGTTGGATCCGATAAATCCAGAGCCGCCAGTAACAATGATACGCATGTTTCTATGTCGGTTAGTGGACTAGGAAGTTACATAGAATCAGGGTAAATCTTGTTCTCGAATTTGATTTAGGGCAGGATTTTGAAGGTCTTTCGCAGAAAGAAGCGGCGAATCAATCGGCCACTTAATTCCAATTTGTGGGTCGTTCCAAACCAGTGACCTCTCGCCGTCCCGATTATAGTAATCAGAGCATTTGTAGTGAAAAACCGTGTCGTCCTCGATGGCTTGAAAGCCGTGTGCGAATCCCGCAGGGATATACAGCATTTCCTTGTTGCGGTCGCTGAGCAACACGCTCACATGCTTTCCAAAAGTGGGTGATCCCTTTCGAACATCCACCGCGACGTCAACAACCGATCCCCTAAGTACCGTAACCAGTTTTATCTGGGGGTTGACGATTTGGTAGTGCAAGCCACGAAGCACACCACGCGACGAGGTCGAAACATTATCCTGCAGAAAATGTGCGTGGAGGCCGTGCATTTCAAACAAGTCGCTCCTGTATTGCTCCCTGAAACTGCCACGCGCATCCTCGAAAACAGTGGGCCGAATTCGTATGACGCCCTCAATGGCCGTTGGTATAAACTCCATATATAAATTGATCGTTATGTTATTCCTCCGTAGCCCACAGAATAGCATTCGGAAGGCTAACAGTCAACATCAACACATCAATCAGAAGAGAGCAAACCGGTAGAATGATGCAGCAACTTCTCCAATCCAAGCTTCCAATCTTGGATTACAACTCCGTTTTCAGTCTGTGCTTTAGATGTGTTCAACAGCGAGTAATAGGGGCGCCTTGCCGGGGTTGGGTACTCCTCGGTAGATATGCGTTCGACGATGGTGTCGATACCCGCTTGTTGTAGGATCTCAACGGCAAAGTCGGCCCACGATATCTTACCCATACTTGCCAAATGGAAGGTTCCGTTATGACCACCTTCGATGATTGCCAAGGTATTGGCTACCACATCGTCGGTAAAGCTGGGACAACCAACCTGGTCGTCCACAACCCTGATGATGTCACGTTCCTTTCCCAGACGCAGCATCGTCTTGACGAAATTGTTGCCAAACCGCCCGCACAACCACGATACCCTAACGGTCAGGTGCTCGCAGCCCGAGGCGATGATCGCACGCTCTCCATCCCACTTCGTCTGGCCATACACGTTTTGAGGGTTTGGAGTGTGATCTTCAAGAAACCCTTCCGGGAAATCAACTGCATCCTTCTTGGAGCCGCCAAAGATGTAATCGGTGGAGAAATGAACCAGTTTGATCGATTTGCGTGCGCACAGCGACGCGAGCCTGCCGGGAACGATCGCATTGAGCAACCTGGCCTGTTCCGGCTCGGATTCGGCCTTGTCGACAGCAGTGTATGCCGCACAGTTGATGATCACCGTCGGTTGCACGTTCGAGACGATGCGACCGACAGCCTCCATATCGGTGACGTCCAAATCCTCGAAGGCGTAGGCGTACACGTCGTGATCCGCCATGGTGAGCTTGTTCACCCACTCTCGGCCCAACTGTCCACCCGCGCCAGTGATCAGATATCGGTTTTGGATCATTCGTTTCCTGAGTAGGCCAACTCATTGGCCAGACGATACGAGTCGGGTGTGCCAGCATCGGTCCACCACCCGTCGAGCATGGCAAATCCCATCTTGCCCTGCGCAATGTAGTGGTTGTTCACGTCGGTGATTTCAAGCTCCCCTCTACCCGAGGGCTTCAGGGTCTTGATCACCTCAAAAACCCCGGCGTCGTACATATAAATGCCCGTGACGCAATAGTTGGATTTTGGATTCTTCGGTTTCTCCTCGATGCCGACGATCTTGTCTCCTTCAATCTCTGCGACGCCATAGCGCTGTGGATCGTGCACTTCTTTGATGAAAATCTTTGCACCGATGCCGTTCCAAGAGTTCACACCATCTTTGAGCGATGCCTCAAATATATTGTCGCCCAAAATAACGGTCATAGGGTCATTGCCGCAGAAATTCTCGGCGAGACCCAATGCCTGGGCAATACCTCCGGCCTGATCTTGCACCTTGTAGGTGAACCGACAGTTGAATTCATGACCAGACCCCAAAAGGCCCACTACATCGCCCATGTGCTCCGTGCCCGTCACGATCAGAATTTCCTCGATTCCCGCATCGATGAGCTTTTCGATGGGGTAGTAGATCATGGGCTTCGTCCCAATCGGCAGCAAATGCTTGTTGGTGACTTTGGTCAACGGGAACAGACGTGAGCCGGTTCCTCCGGCAAGAACGATGCCCTTCATAGGAGTGAAATTAAAGCAGCATGCTGCTTGGGTTCTCGAGGATGTGACGCAGGGTGCTGAGGAATTCTGCCGCAGTGGCACCGTCAAGAACACGGTGGTCGCTCGACAGGGTGACCTTCATGCGCTTGCCGGGTACGACTTGGCCGTTCTCGACCACCGGCACATCACGGATGGCACCAACTGCCAAGATGGCGGCATTGGGTGGGTTGATGATCGCCGTGAATTCTTCAATGCCGTACATGCCCAGGTTCGAAATGGTGAAGGTACTTCCCTCCCACTCTTCGGGCTGCAGTTTTTTGTCGCGTGCACGTGTGGCCAGATCTTTGGTCTCGGCCGAAATTTGACGCAAACCCTTCATGTCGGTATTGCGAATAACGGGGGTGAGCAAACCGTCCTCGACGGCCACGGCAACGGCTATGTTGACGGATCCGTTGACGCGAATGACGTCATCAAGCCACGACGTGTTGACTTTCGGATGGCGACGCAGCGCGACCGCGCATGCCTTCACCACAAAATCGTTGAAACTGATCTTGACATCGCTGATGGCGTTGAGCTGCTCGCGGGCAACAACGGCCTGCTTCATGTCGATGTCGATGGTCTCGTAGAAGTGCGGACTCGTAAACTTGCTCTCGGCGAGACGGCGGGCGATGGTCTTGCGCATCTGGGTGATGCGAATGTCTTCGTCCTGCACGGATGCCGCCATTACAGGCACCTTGACTGCAGGGGCCGGCGCCGCTTTGGCAGGAGCCGCCTCGGCCGCAAGCACATCCACCTTGACGATGCGTCCTTCAGGTCCGCTTCCCTTTATCTTGCCGAGATCCAGGCCCTGCTCTTCGGCCATCTTGCGAGCCAAGGGCGACGCCTTCACACGGTCGTCGGAAGCCGCAGGAGCAGATTTCGTCTCCAAGTCGCCCAAGATCGGGTCGAACGACTTCTCCAGTTTGCCGTTCGATTCTGCAGGAGCCTCCTTCGCTTCAGATTTCGATTCGGCAACAGGAGCCGAAGCCGACTTGCCCCCCAAAAGGCCGCTGATGTCCTCGCCGGGCTTGCCGATGATGGCCATGATGCCACCGAGAGGTACAGCATCACCTTCCTTCGCAAGAATCTTGAGCACCGTACCTGCATCGAAAACCTCGACATCCATGGTGGCCTTGTCGGTCTCGACTTCGGCGATCACATCGCCGGAGCTGACTTTGTCGCCTTCCTTTACATTCCATTTCGCGATCACACCTTCCTGCATGGTGTCGCTGAGTTTGGGCATATCAATTACTATGGCCATGGTCTTCTAGTTTGAAGTTGGGGAACATGATTACCGGTAAGTTACAGCTTTCACTGCATCTATCACTTGCTTTGGACCCGGCAACCAAGCATCAAAGAGGTTTTTCGCAAAAGGTGCAGGCACGTCGGGTAACGTGACGCGCAGAACGGGTGCGTCGAGGTAATCGAAGGAATCGCGCTGAATCTGGAAACCGACTTCTGCTGCCATGCCACCGAACGGATGCGACTCGTCGACGATCACGCAGCGGTTGGTCTTGCGCACCGAGTTGAACACCATCTGGAAGTCGAACGGCTTCATGGTGCGGGGATCGATGATTTCGCAGTCGATGCCATCTTTGGCCAACTCCTGGGCTGCCTGGACCGCAACGTGGTACATCTTGCCGTGTGCGACAAGGGTCACATCCTTGCCTTCGCGCTTCACCTTGCCTTCACCGATGGGGATGGTGTATTCACCATCGGGCACTTCGCCCTTCATGCCGTACATTTGCTCCGACTCCAGGAAGATTACAGGATTGTCGTCGCGGATGGCGGACTTGAGCAAGCCCTTGGCGTCGGCCGGCTCGGACGGATAGATCACCTTCAGGCCAGGAAAGTGGGCGTAGATGCTTTCGAAGGCAACGGAGTGGGTCGCACCCAGCTGGCCGGCCGATGCGTTTGGTCCACGAAACACCATGGGCACGCTCACCTGTCCGCCGCTCATGTAGCGCAGTTTGGCGGCGTTGTTAAGAATCTGGTCAATCCCTACCAACGCAAAGTTGAAGGTCATGAACTCGACGATCGGACGCAGGCCGTTCATGGCCGCGCCGACACCGATGCCGGCAAATCCAAGCTCGGAAATGGGGGTGTCGATCACGCGCTTCGGCCCAAATTCGTCCAACATTCCCTGGGTTACTTTATAGGCGCCATTATACTCGGCCACCTCTTCGCCCATGATGATAATGGACGCGTCAGTGCGCATCTCTTCCGACAATGCCTCGCGAATCGCCTCTCTAAATTGAAGAACTGCCATTTTCTATCTACTCCGGATATAAATTTCTAATTGAGTTTCAGGATGGATCAGGTCGTCCACGGGAAATCGTCCTCGACGTACACATCTTTGTAGAGGTCGGTGAGGTCGGGGAATGGACTGTTTTCCGCAAAATCGATGCTGTCGAGAACCGTCTTCTCGATCCTCTCATCGATGGCATCGATATCCTCCTGTTTGGCGATCTTCTTCTTGAGCATGTAGTCCTTGAGGCGTTCAATAGGATCGAAGCTCCTGAAGTCTTCCATCTCCTCTTTCGTGCGGTAGTTCTGAGGGTCGCTCATCGAGTGGCCGCGGTAACGGTAGGTGCGCACTTCGAGGAACCACGGATTGTTGTTCTCGCGCACGTCAGCCGCCACTTCCTTGAACTTTTCGTACACCGTGAACACGTCCATGCCATTGACCACGTCCGATTTCATGTCGTAGCCGCAGGCACGCTTGTACAGGTCGGTGGCGCTATGGCGATTCACGGCCGTTCCCATCGAGTATCCGTTGTTCTCTACAACGAAGATCACCGGCAGCTTCCACAGCTGGGCCATGTTGAAGGTTTCGTTGACCGATCCCTGGTCGATGGCTCCGTCACCGAAAAAGCAGACGGCGATGCGCCCGTTTTCGTTGTACTTGTTGGCCATGGCAAGTCCGGCGCCGAGCGGAATTTGTCCACCCACGATTCCGTGTCCGCCCCACATGTGCTTCTCGACACTGAAGTAGTGCATCGAGCCGCCCTTGCCCTTGCTCATTCCCGTCGCCTTGCCAAAGAGCTCCGCCATACACTGGTCAGGAGACACTCCCCGCGCAAGGGCATGACCATGGTCGCGGTAGGCCGTGATGAGGTCGTCGTCGTCGTTAAGAGCGGTGACGGTGCCCGTCGAAACCGCCTCCTGACCTATGTACAAATGGAGAAATCCACCAAACTTGCCCTTCTGGTACATCTGGGCCGCACGCTCCTCAAAACGGCGCTGCAGTTGCATGGATTCATACATTTCGAGGACCTGCTCTTCCGTCAGGCCAAGCTGTTTGTGGGTCTTCGTCGTCGCCTTGGGAAGAACAGTGCTTTTCAGCACAGATCCTGTTGGCGTGAAACCGACGATTTCAGCGGTCTTGGACATAGATATAAATTGAAATCTCTATAATTGGATAATCGGTCGTAGAGGTGGCGCACCTATCTGGCGTGCCAGTTAACACGTACTGCACAGAATTGGGAATATACCCATATTTCGCAGCATTTGGAAACGCTATCAGCCGTTCAGACGCCCCGCGACGGACGCCAGAACCTCGGAGAGTTTCTCGGGCTGACGGCCTCCGGCTGTGGCAAGGTTTGGCTGTCCACCGCCGCCGCCGCCAAGCTCCTTGGCAAGCGCGCCAACCAACTGGCCGGCCTTCAGCGACTTCGATGCGATGAGGTCGTCGGTGACCGTGGCTACGAGGTACACCTTGCCGTTGGCGTCGTCGCGCGATCCGAGCACGGTTACAGTCGAAACCGCACTGCGTTTGAGGGACTCATATCCAAGCTGTTTGAGCACTTCGGTGTCGGCTCCCGTAATTTCGCCTGTCACAACCTTGATGCCATCGTGGGTTGTGGCGTTTGAAAGATGACCCGCCAGCTCGGAGATGGACCGCTGAAGACGGATGGTCTCAAGCTCCTTCTCCATGCGCTTACGGTCTTCGATGAGCGATTGCAGCGCCTCGACGGGATTGGAGGTCTGCCCCAACTGGGAAAGAAGCTGGCTGTAGGCGCGCTTCTCGTCGCGAAGCAGGTCGTCGGCGGCGTGGCCGGCAACAGCCTCCACACGTCGCACGCCGCTGGCCACCGATCCTTCGCTCACGAAGCGGAAGTATCCGATTTTTCCGGTGGCATTCACGTGGGTTCCGCCACAAAGCTCTACCGACCACTCCGGATCAAAGGTGATCACCCTCACATGGTCGCCGTACTTCTCGCCGAAGAGCATCATGGCACCCTTGGCACGCGCCACATCGATGGGCACGTCACGCTCTTCAAGCAGGTGGATGTTCTCCTGGATGCGGCGGTTCACGATCGACTCAATGTCGTCCAACTCGCTCTGCTCGATGGACTTGAAGTGAGAGAAGTCGAAACGAAGGCGCGTCTCTTCGACGAGCGATCCCTTCTGGGCGACGTGGGTGCCCAAAACTTGGCGCAAAGCTGCATGCAACAAGTGGGTGGCGCTATGGTGCTTGCTTACCTCGAGACGACGAACAGCGTCGACGCGGGCGGTCCACGTGCCTGAAAGATCCTCTGGCATGTGGTCTATGTAGTGCACGATTTTGCCCTGATGCTTCTGAACGTCGACGACGCGAACGTGAACCTCGCCGTTCGTGAGGATCCCGTAGTCGGCTACCTGTCCACCGCTTTCGGCATAGAAGGGCGTATGGTCGAGCAACACGGCATTGCGGTCTCCCTCCTTGCGGGCTGCCATGATCTTAGATTCCGACTCTATGAAATCGTACCCCACGAAATGGGAATCGGAAACCTCGTTCACTACCACCCATTCGTTCGTTGCCGACAGATCAACCTTGAACTTGCCCGAAGCCCGTGCACGGTCCTTCTGCTCCTGCATGCGCTCGGCAAAACCCTTTTCATCTACGGCAAGGCCTTTTTCACGGGCCATGAGAGCCGTGAGGTCGATCGGGAACCCGTACGTGTCGTGCAGGCGGAAGGCATCCTCGCCGCTGAGGGTCGCCTTGCCCTCGGTCATCTTGTTGAAGATTTCGATGCCCTGGCCTAACGTGCGCAGGAATCCCTTCTCCTCTGCTTCAATCACACCCTGCACATACGACATCTGGGCTTGAAGCTCCGGGAATACGCCTGCAAACTGCTTGGCCAGCGTCGAGACGAGCTGGTTCATGAACGGCTCCTTTAAGCCGAGCTTGTCCCAGCCGTAGCGGATGGCCCGACGCAGAATGCGACGCACCACGTAGCCGCGTCCGTCGTTCGAGGGCGAAGCTCCGTCGGCAATAGAGAAAGAAACAGCACGGATATGGTCGGCAATAACGCGCATGGCGATGTCGACCTGCTCATGCTCGCCGTATGGTTTGCCGGCGAGCTTGGAGATGTGCTTGATGATCGGCGTGAAGACATCCGAATCGTAGTTCGACGTCTTCTGCTGGATCACGGCGCAGATGCGCTCGAAACCCATGCCCGTATCCACGTGCTTGGCAGGCAGGGTCTTTAAGCTTCCGTCGGAAGTTCTGTTAAACTGGATGAACACCAGGTTCCAGATTTCCATAACCCTCGGATCGCCGGCATTCACGAGCTCGCTGCCAGGCTGCGCGGCACGCTCTTCCTCGCTGCGCAGGTCGATGTGAATCTCGGAGCAAGGCCCACATGGACCCGTTTCTCCCATCTCCCAAAAATTGTCTTTTCGGCCGAATCGGAGCACGTGGTCCGGGTTGATCTTAGTCACCTTCTTCCAAAGCTCTTCGGCCTCCTCGTCAGCTGGAAGTCCGTCGTGCTCGTCACCACCGAACACCGTGGCATACAGACGCGAGGAATCAAGCCCCCACTTGTCGACCAGCAGCTCCCAGGCCCAACGGATGGCCTCTTCCTTGAAATAGTCGCCGAAGCTCCAGTTACCGAGCATTTCGAAGAGGGTGTGGTGGTAGGTGTCGTGGCCGACTTCCTCGAGGTCGTTGTGCTTGCCGCTCACACGGATGCACTTCTGCGTGTCGGCAGCGCGCAGCCATAGTTTGCCTTGGTCGGAATAGCCGGGCTCCTCGCCGAGGAAGATCGGCTTGAACTGGTTCATGCCCGCATTGGTGAACAGCAATGTGGGGTCTTCGAGGGGCACGACAGGCGCGCTTGGGACAATGGCGTGGCCCTTTTCACGGAAAAATTCAAGAAAATCGTTTCGGATCTGCTCGGAAGTGCGAAATTGCATATAGTGTCTGAAGATGATGTGCCAGATTCTGCCGGATATCGGCCTAATAAGCTTGCAATATACGGAATTTGCAGGCATGATGATGCCCATATCAGGCAAACCCATTCACCCGAGAGTGTTATCTTGACCTTATGACGAGCAGCGATCCAAAGAAGCGAAGACTGACGTTCCTGTTCAGGATTGCGGTCAACACCGTGAACAAGTGGGTGTCCGACGACATCCCCATGCATGGGGCAGCTCTGGCGTTTTATACCATATTCTCCATCGCCCCAGTTCTGATCATAGTGGCTTCCATCGTCGGTTGGCTGTGGGGCGACTACACCGCCATGTACGAGCTCGAGCGCATGCTGGGAGAATACCTCGACCCACAGATGGCGAGCACGGTGACGGACATCCTCAGGCAAGCGGAAGGACAGACGAGCGTGGCCATGCCCATCATCAGCGGCCTTGTGCTTCTTTTTGCATCCACGACGGCAATTGCGCAACTCAAATACACGCTGAACACCGTTTGGGGCGTCAAGACCCGCGACGGAAAGGGCGCCATCCAGTTCGTGGTCGACCGCCTGCTTGCGCTGCTGCTTATCTTCAGCCTGACCTTGGTGCTGGTGTTGTCGGTAATTTTCGACACCATCCTCTACACGATCGCCCCCCGCATCGAGGCCATCACCGAACTGAACCTGGGAGTCGCCGACATCTTCAACACGTCGCTTCTGTGGGTTTCGACGTACATCCTGTTCGTGGTTGTTTTCAAAATGCTGCCCGATGTCTATGTGCGCTGGCGCGATGTCGGCCTGGGCGCGTTCGTAACCACGCTCATGTTCATGCTCGGGAAATTTGTAATTGGCTGGTACCTGAAGAATTTCGGTAGCTACGATGTGTTCGGCGCTGCCGGCACCTTCGTGATCCTGCTCATCTGGATCTATTATAATGCGCTGGTCGTCTACCTTGGCGCCGAAACCATCCAGGTGTACATGACCATGAGAAACCGGCCCATACAGCCGAAACGGTTCGCCTATTTAGAGGAATAAAGTTTAAAATTGTTGGTCACAACAACAATATCTGGCGAGCCCTGGCGTTATCCATTTGTTCCGAAATCATTTTTATGGTTTTTGATGATTTCTGGAACGAACGTGTAAGCATGTACGTTGAATAGAGCAACATATACAAATCCTCCAAAAGGGTTGCGCTCGGAAGGGCGCAGCCCTTTTTTTATGACATATGCTTATTGCGCAATGATTTTCCAGCCGTCGCAGTCAAAACTAGGCTGCATACAGCTTCAAACCATGCGAAGCGGCAACTAAGAGACGCCCCCTAGTAAACCTCCTCGAAAGCACGAACGCCCGGCTTGAGGCCCGATTTGATTTCTTCGCGGGTCCAAGTGGACGGATCCCTGCCCTCGAGTTCGGGAGCGACTTTACAGTAGCCGTGCAGGCCGTGCTTGACAAGCATGGTGTAGATGCCGGTCTCCATGCCCTTGAGTCCGCAGATGTAAATCAGCGTGTTCGGTTTCGATAGAATCGGATGCAGCACGTCGGCGCGGTCTTCGATCATGGTCTGCACATATGGCTTGGTGCCGTCGGGACGCGCCGCCTCCCTTGAGATGGCGGTGATGTAATGGAAGTTGTCGTTGAGCTGGTCGAGCGTGAGCATGTCCTTGTAATAGAGCAGGTCGGTGCGGTAGGGCGATCCGAACACGAGGGCGACATCGGGCTTGTTTTCCAGCTTGAGCAGATCGAGCACCATGGCCCGGAACGGCGCGATGCCCGTACCGGTGGCGAAGAACACGTAATTGTAGTTATCAGGATGCTCAGGCAGGATGAAGTTCTTGCCGCTTGGACCCGTGACCAGCACCTTGTCGCCCGGCTTGAGCGAGCACAGATAGTTCGAGCATATGCCCGTGAACAGCTCCTGGGTCTCCCAGTTTTCGTCTATCACGCGCTTGACCGTGGTTGACACCAAATGCGGCTGACCGCCCTCTCCGCCGGTCGGCGAGCTCACCGAATAGAGGCGCAATTTATGGGGTTTACCGTTCTCGTCGAGCCCCGGGGCCAACACGCCGATGCTCTGTCCAGCCACAAACTTGCCCACCAGCTCAGTGCCCGTAAGGTCGAACGTTATGTGTCTGATAAAATTCGGACTCGATGTGTGAGTGCATATCCTGCTCTCCTGAATGGTCACCTCCACCGGATTTTTGACTTTTACTACGTTGATGTCAACTTCGGGGAAGGTGATTTCTAACTGGTTATCCTGGCTCATGAACGTGTGCTCTTGTGGCGCCATGCCGCAGTGGACGGCTACTTTGGCCCGGCGCAGGTGTTAATGAATTGCGACTGCGAGTACATACCCCCAAGTCATTGATATTGCGGATATAATACAACTACGTGTACCAATAAAAAAGCGCACCTAATGCGCAAATTGCTACGGATATGAACCACTGAAAACACTGAAAAAACTGAAATCGGGATGAAAGTACCTACCGTAATGCAAAAGAGCAGTGCTAAAATGAACCACAGATCACACTGATGACAATGATGTATGGCAACTGATTACCCCCATCTGTGCTATCTGTGACATCTGTGGTTAAAACTATTCGCTTTATCTGGTGTTCCGTCATTCATGGTTTCAGCTTGCTTGCTTTTTTCTGTTTTTTGAGTGTTTTCAGTGGTTCTTTCCTCTCGATGCTGCTCGAACTCCCGGGGTTGGTCTTTTCAATCGATTGATTTCAGCGCAAGGTTAGTATCTTTCCGCTTTTGAATCGTAGCCGATTGCCATGTCCTGGGTTTTTGCGGGAATTCTAGCCTATATCGCCGTTCAGCTCATCATCGGATTCTGGGTGTCCCGTTTCATCCAGACCGAGCAGGATTACCTGCTGGCGGGTCGACAATTGGGGCCTTGGCTGGGCACATTCACCATTTTCGCCACCTGGTTCGGCGCTGAGAGCTGCATCGGTTCGGCGGGCGCCATCTATTCGGGGGGGCTATCCGGCGGCTCGGCCGACCCCTTCGGTTTCGGCCTCTGCCTCATTCTGATGGGTCTTGTGTTCGCGGTCCCCTTGTGGAAGCGCAACATGACCACCTTGGCCGACCTGTTTCGTGAGCGCTACTCCGGATCCGTCGAAAAGATCGCCGTGCTCTTCATGCTCCCCACCACGGTGATGTGGGCCGCCGCACAAATCCGCGCCTTCGGCCAGGTGCTGTCGGCTTCCTCGGAACTCGATGTGACCATCGCGATCACCATCGCCGCCCTCATCGTGGTGATCTACACCGTTGCGGGGGGACTGCTGGCCGACGCCATCACCGACTCGGTTCAGGGTGTCATCCTCATACTCGGATTGATTGCCGTTGCCGTCTTCGTGTTCCTGAAGGAGCCCGATCTGCACGCCATTGTGGCGGGCATCCCCGCTGAGCGGTGGAACCTGTGGGGCCCGGCGGACGAGTCCATCTGGCTTAAGATCGACACCTGGGCCATACCGCTGTGCGGGTCAGTTGTAGCACAGGAACTTGTGGCACGTGTGATCGCAACCAAGTCGCCCGAAGTTGCCCGCCGCGCTTCACTTCAGGCGGGTTCCATGTATTTGCTGGTGGGATTGATTCCCGCCATGATCGGTTTGGTCGGATTTTCGCTGATTCCCGACCTGTCGGTCCCGGAGCAGATCCTTCCGTCAATGGCCCAAAAATACCTGCCTACGTTTATGTATGTGATCTTTGCGGGCGCTCTTGTATCCGCCATTCTCTCTACGGTCGACTCCGCCCTGTTGGTGGCATCATCCCTGGTGTCGCACAACGTGGTGCAACGGTTCAGACCGGGAATGACCGAGGCGAGCAAGGTAAAATCGGCGCGTATCGGCGTTGTCGTGTTCGGAGTCATCGCCTATCTGATCGCCGTCTTTGCAACCGGAATCTATGACTTGGTGGTCGACGCCTCGGCCTTCGGCACAGCAGGCATCTTCACCGTGGTTGTATTTGGTCTCTTCACAAAACTGGGGCATTCGAAAACGGCGATGGCCACGCTGATCATGGCCATGAGCTCCTGGCTCTTGATGACCTACGTCTACGAAATTGAATTCGCATACATCATATCGCTTGGCGTGTCCTTCACGACATATCTCATCATGTCACTGATCGAAAGACGGCCTGAGGATGCCATGCTGCAACCCATGAATGCGTTGTAAACCACAAGAATGTCTTCACACATGAAGGAAGCGACCTACATTCACGGCACAACTCCCGATGAGCAGGAACGGCTCGCGGCCTTGAACAGGCTTTCGAATCCGCAGTTCGTGGCGTTCATGAAGATCCGCCCGGAACAGCGGGTACTCGAAATCGGATCGGGGTTGGGGCTTCTGGCCCGCGATGTGGCACAAGCGTCGGGCGCCCATGTGACAGGCGTCGAAATCAGCCACGATCAGCTTGCCATCGCAAGGACGGTATCTGACCAAGTGCATTGGGTTCATGGCGACGTGCACCATCTACCCTTTGATGACGCCAGCTTCGATGTGGTCTACGGCCGCTACATCCTCGAGCACGTCGGGGATCCAATGCAGGTGATGCGTGAGGCCCTTCGGGTGCTCAAGCCCGGCGGACGCTTCTACAACCAGGAGAACAATAACGAGATACAGCACACCTGGCCCGATTGCCCGGCGTTTCTGCACGCATGGAAGGTATTTGAATACCTCCAGGCAGATTTGGGAGGGGACGCACTCATTGGGAAGAAACTCTATGCGATGGCCTACGATGCAGGTTTCGATGGGATACAGATCAGCCTCCAGCCCGAAATGCACGGGTTCAACGAACCCGGATATTCGCTTTGGGTAAAGAACCTGATCGCCTTGCTGATGGGAGCAAAATCCCACATCATATCTGACAAATATCTCGCAGAGGCGGAATTTGCCGCTGCTATAACCGAACTGGAAGACCTGAATGACAACCCCAGAGGTTCGGTCTACTTTTACTGGAACCGACTCGAAGCAGCCAAAAAGGTGGGGTGACCCAGCATCCTGAGGTTTCTATGAAGATCAGAATATGGTCCGTTGGTTAGGCGGAAGATGTGTCGGTTATCGCCGGGTCCCCCTATCACATACTTTGTTAGACGAACGTCGGGCACTAAATGTTTCGACTTTTATGTTATCAGAACATGATGTTCTTTAGGAGTTCGCAATTGTTATCTTGAACCATGATACGTCTTCTTATGCTCTTGCTGCTGTCGGCTACCCTTGCCGTCACCGACTCGCTCGCCCAAGCCGACACCCGGGTCGGCCTTGCCAGAATCCAATACCGTGGCGGCGGCGACTGGTACAACGACCCTAGCGCCCTGCGCAACCTGATGACGTACGCCCGGCGTTTCATACCGGTCAGTTTTCGGGAACAATACGATGACATAGCCCTCGGTTCCAGGGACTTGCACCGATATCCCTTCGCGTTCATGACGGGACATGGCAACATCGTCTTCAATGAGGCAGAACTTGAGAATGTGCGTACTTGGCTCGACAACGGCGGGTTTCTATACATCGACGACGACTATGGCTTCGACGAGGCGGCTCGCCAGTTGATGACGCGCCTGTACCCCAACGAGGAAATCGTCGAATTGCCCCTCTCCCATCCCATCTATTCGGTCGTTTTCAATTTTGCGGATGGCCTGCCCAAGGTGCACGAACATGACAACAAGGCCCCGCAGGGCTTCGGCATATTCCGTGAAGGCAGGCTGGTGATTTATTATACCTACGAGTCTAATTTGGGAGACGGCTGGGCAGACGCTGCATCGCACGGCAACCCGGAGAGTGTGCGCGAAAAGGCGTTGCAGATGGGCGTCAATATTCTCACCGTTGCCTTGATTGGTTCGTAGCTTTCCGTTAAAAAAGCGTAAATTTGGGCATTCTGAAAATTTCGATTCCATGCCATCATGATTCCAATAGGTAGTGACCACGCCGGATACCCTCTCAAAGAAGCCATCAAAAAAATGCTGGATGCGAGGGGGA
>CAYZWQ010000036.1:18175-18395 GCA_964481355.1 uncultured Chitinophagales bacterium | reverse complement strand
GATCTGGTAGAATAGGACCAGCTCGGAATCCGACTGGTTGGTGAGCGTGATCTTCGCACCCGACCGAAACGGCATCTCCCAGTAGCAGTTGTAGGCATTTCTGGGGTTGACGCATACGACCTGGCTCGACACGTGGGCGAACTGGTTCCATCCGTTGGCGAAGAAGTCGCCAAGCGGACATTCCACCGACGGATGATCCTGCCCGTCCCAGTACATGCGC
>CAYZWQ010000036.1:17859-18165 GCA_964481355.1 uncultured Chitinophagales bacterium | reverse complement strand
AACGTGGCGGTCATCCAGATGTGCTGGATGACGCCAGGCCCCGAAATGTCAGCCATCGTGAAGGTTTCGCCGGCTGGTATGGTCACCGCCGGACTCACCTTCCATCCGATTCCCAAATCGCGCGCCGCCTTGGCTCCAAATCCGTCCGTTGCCATGCCACCCCGCCCCGACTCACCCGTAAAGTTCTCGGGCGATATCGAGCGGGTCACTGCATTCGACAACCTGGTGATATGGTGCATACCGAAATTCGATTCAACTTCTTGAACTGAAAAGCTATCTGCTACCAGTTATCGGTTCTCATCAGAT
>CAYZWQ010000036.1:0-17849 GCA_964481355.1 uncultured Chitinophagales bacterium | reverse complement strand
TAACCGATAACCGATAACCGATAACCGATAACCGATAACCGATAACCGATCTACTATTTATACTCCAAACGCCAGAGGATCTCAGGATCGATGTAAGGCTCGACGTCCTTGTACTGCTCCATGAGGTCGATCTTACGCTGGATTTGCTCTCCGAGGTTTTCGCCGTGGATGTAGGCAGTTTCGGTCACATCCGACACAGCCATGAACTCGGTGGTCGAAGTGTTCCACAGGTCGAGGAGGTCTTTGGCGTTAGCGATTTCGCGATCCATCGCATCGGCCAGGTAGGCTTTGCACGTGGCTTTCTTGGTCGGATCGTCGCTGTTGATGTAGCCGTGGACGCCATGCACCCAGGCACAGAGGTGGCGCTGTGTGAGGCTCCAGTTGCGGAAGGCGCGCACACGGTCGTACAGGTCTGTGAAGACGTCGGCGGCCTGGTCGTCGATGCCGACCATCAAGCCCTTGATTTCGGCCATGATGGCGTCGAGGCGCGGTACGACGTTGGTGTCGAACTGCGACGCCATGAGTCCGCCGCTCTCTTCCGTGACGAGATCGAAGAGCACGTCACGACCCAAATCCACATTGTTCGGGTTGTTCGGGATGGTGACGATGAACTTCTCGCAGTACTCGCGGTCTTTCATCGGGATGGCCTCGAGATTTGGCACCATCGGACGGATCCACAGGCGGTACCACACAAAGCCGAGGCTGGAGTACAGCGGTACGACCGGCAGCCAGCTGATGGCTTCGTCGATCTGCTTCCAAAGTCCGACCAGTTTCTTGCCAAGGTCCTCGTTGCCCGTGTAGCCGGTGGCCACGCGCTCGAGCCAGGTCACCAAGTCCATTTCAGGGTTGAGATAGCCATGGCGGATCACCTCCGGGTGTGGCCAGTAAGGAGTTTTCGCCGTATTCATAAGGCCGCCGTAGGCGCTAACGCGTTTGATGTCGACGTCCTTCAACGCCTTCATCTTTGCGGCGAGCATGAACGGGAAGGGGATGCCCAGCAGCGGTTCCATGTTGTAGCCGGCGGAGGTTGAGTAATTCAAATACGGTTCGCAACCCTTCGAGCGGAACCAGGCCAGCTTTTCCTTTTCTTCGGGATCCATCGTGGTGTGCATGATGGTTCCTGCGGCGCTTGCCTGTTCAGGGTACTTCGGATGGTTGTAGGGCAGGTGGTAGCCCTTCACCAGAAGCGACGGTGCCTCGATGGTCACGTTTCCGCCGATGCCGTTCATGATGTGTTCGTGTTCGACCTTGAACGGCTCAAGGCGCAGGATCACGTTGAAGTCGGGGTTCACGGCGGCGGCTGTCTCCTGGAGCAGCTTGAGCCAGCGCACGGCGCTGTTGGCGGCGGCCTCGGCGATCTTGTCGTGGCTGCGCCACTCGCGGATCATGTAAGGACCACCGTTGCGGCCAACATACAACGATGCGGTGTACTCGAAGCCAGAGCCGGAGTCATTGGTCCAGACGCTCATGTAATCGAGGTCCGGGACTTGGTTCATGAGCTTCTCCATCATTTGGCGGTAGTGCTCGCGGGTCATCGGATGGTCCTGAGCCATGGTGTAACGCGGCAGGTGTGAACGCAATGGGTGGTCGATGCGCGCACCGCGGAGCGTCGGGTACTTGTCAAAGAAGATGCTCGGCATTGAACGTGGCTCGAAGCACAGGATGCCTGGCTTGAGGCCGTAGTCGCGACCGATTGCCGAGAGTTTCTTGAGCCTGTTCAAGTTCGCGGACAAGTATTCAGGCGGGTAGAAGTCGTTGCTGATGTCGCTGTTCACGAATTGCGAGAGCGCCGCACAGTAAGAGTAGAACTGGTTGTAGTACTCGTTTGGCACACCGGGCTCGAATGGGATGAACGTGGCAAGGCCGTTCACCTCGATGTGCGTGAACCCGTTTTCGGCCATCGTACGGATGTGCTGCTCGGGGTCGAGGTCGCGGATGTGGCGGTAGGTCTGCGTGAGCGTGAAGTCGAAGTGGGCTCGGTTCACGTCGAATGCCGGCTCGATGAGGATGCCGTTCGCCAACGATGATTCCTGAACCTCGGTGAGCAGTCCATCGCGGACCAACGTCACGCCTTGGATGAGAAGGTGCGGGTGCGATGCGACGATGGCACCGGTTCCGTCGGAATTGACGAGCAGCCACATCCACTTGTCGGATGTCGGCTTTGCCTCGGCAGGTTTGAGGTTCCAATTGCCCTCGGCCAGGCCGATGTTTAGGGCGTCGGCCTCAGGGGATGATGATGCGGATGCGATGGCACCAGTTGCGGCGCACATTGCCGATGCCGCATACTGCACGGCATTGGCGCTTCCTGCAGGGTATAGCACCTTGCGGATCGGGGTAAGCGATTTCAAAACGTAACTCCTGTTGTACGTGTTAATAAGTATTTTTTAGCATATGACATGAACGGGGTGAAAGCCCTTTTTAATGGCCGTGACCATGCTTTCACATGCAATATAGACTGCTGGTAGATCAAGTATAGATGGATTTGCGACGGAAAGCAACCGCGCGCCCCCCCGTTTTAGCGCTAAAATGACGGCAGTATCGATTAAGTAATCAATACATAGGGCAAGAATGAAACCCATTGAAAAAAAACCTCACTTTTTTTTATCCAAGCTTGTTTGCAGATCAAAAAAGCAATTGATACATTCAAGAATGTGTGCATTGCATATCAACGCTTTTGCACACAATAACGTAGGTGCTTCGGTTGAAGGGACAAACGGTTCAAGTTCATGTTGCCCCGCCAACTCCCAGATGCTGAAGCGTGTGTCGAAAGTTCATGTACCCGCCGGATATCAATGAAGTACTGGAGTGATAACAAAAAAGCCATCCGAAGCATCAAAGATGCACGTAGCAACTGCGAGATGGATCACCCTGGGTCTGACTTGAGATCTGAAAGGGACATGGGTGGCAACGAATCACGAGAAACAGGCTTGCGAGCCTTCGTGCTGTCAAAACCATAACTTGGAGTTCCCAAACATGAAATACATAGATACTAAAAGGATATTTGTGACGCTTTTGTTATTCCTGATAATGGAAGCGCTCCCAATCCTGGCGTTCGCCCAGACCGGTCGTCTGACTGGTAAGGTGACGGATGCAGCCACCGGGACGCCGATTCCGGGGGCAACCGTTCTGCTAGAAGGTACGACCATCGGTCAGGCCACCGACGCCGAGGGGCGCTATCTGATCATTGGTATCCCGCCCGGATCCTACAACGTCAGGTTCTCCTCTGTTGGATATACCACGAAGATCGTAGAGGGCTTCCGTGTCGTTTCCGAGCGTACCCAGACCCTGGACCAAACTCTTGCCGAACAGGTTGTGGCAGGCGCTGAGGTGCTTGTCGAGGCCATTCGACCTGTGGTGGATGCCAACCAGACCACTTCTCGTGCGCTCGTCACGGGCGAAGAGATTTCGAGGCTGCCGGTCGGAAACCTGCAGGATGTCATCTCAAGAACCTCCAACTCGTATAACGGCTTCGTCCGCGGCTCACGCCGTTTCGAGACCAAGACGATCCTTGAAGGTATCGACATCTCCGACAGCTATGCACAGATCAACAACCTTTCGAACTCATCCGGAAACGACTTGAACCGCTATCGCGGTCTCGTCTATTCGAGCACGAACCGTGCCGACCTCACCAACAACTCGTTGCTGAGCATCAACCCGGACGCTGTTGAGGAAGTTACCGTCAACACAGGTGCAAACGAAGCCCGCTATGCATCCGCATCGGGTGGTGTCGTCTCTGTGACGCTTGCCGAAGGCCGGGGCCCGCTTCGTGGCAACGCATCCTTCCGTGTTGCGCCAAGCATCAATCGCCCGGGTCCCGACTCGCTCGATTTTTACTACGACGCTGACGAGTACTTGGCTGAAAAAGCCAGCCTTCAGTCACAAGGTAACTCAAAGGCAGCCCTGTACACATGGACCCCCGACAAGTACAATGCAAGCGACGATCCAGAGATGGATTTCCGCTTCACGCTCCAGGGTTCCATCACCGACAAGCTCGGCTTCTTCGCTACCGGTCAATTCTTTGAGACCAGCGGTTTCATGCCAAACCAGTACAGCAAGCGTCTGAACGGACAGCTGAAGCTGAACTACAGCCTCAGCACGAAGACCAAACTGAACGTGCTTGGTATCTATGAGGACCGTGGTTACTGGGGTGATTGGACCAACCGCGGCTACCAGGAATTCTGGCGCTTCTACCTTGAAGGTGTTGCACAAAACGACGGTGGCAGCTACGTTGGATCCGTCAAGTTGACACACGTTTTCAATCCGAAGTCCTACATCGACGTGCAAGCCTACAGCACGTATGCGATTACCCGCTACGGATACCTGAACACCCAGAACATTGGTGGCAGCAAGTTCATCGACTTCTCGACAAAGGCGCAAATCGATGCATACGTCAGCCCGACCGCCAACCCGAACAGCCGCTTCTTCAACCCGAACATCTCCGATCCCGGCTCTGACTCGGGCGTGTTCTTGCCAGCTGGCAACCGCTACAAGTTGAGCAGCCCGGTTCCCTACTTCGAGAGTGTTGAGAACTCAACCACAGGCTTCAAGGTTGACTACTCCAACCAGATTGCTGACAACCACTTCCTCCAGATGGGTTCTGAGCTCAAACTCAGGAACTTCGACTACATGGAGCGCTATGGTGTTGACGGTATCAACTTCACGCTGAATGGTGCCGACGAGCCCTTCATTCCAAGCGACTGGTCACGTTCGCCAACCGAATTGGCATTCTATCTCTCCGACCGTATGGAATATGCCGGTCTGGTTGTGAACGCGGGTCTTCGTGTCGACGTCATCGACCGCCACATGTATGAAATCTCCGACTACTTCTATCCATACAAGCGCGAGCAAATCACCACCGACGATGGCCGCACGCTGAACCGTAATTACTTCAACCGCGACGAGAAGGTGCCTGTTGACGTCTTCTTCAACCCAAGCATCGGTGTGTCCCACCCAATTGGAACGACGGCCGCCATGTACTTCTCGTACAGCCGCAGCCAGCAGTTGGCCCCATACTCTGTCTTGTATGAGAAGTATGACGGCAACAACTCGAACAGCCAGTTCTTCACGTTCCAGAATCCGAAGCAAGGCCCGATCACGTCAAACAACTACGAATTGGGTATCCAGTGGGAAGTTTCTGACGGTTGGGGTGTTGACGTAAACGCGTTCATGCGTGCCGTCGATAACTATGGTTCTGCAGGTCTGTCTGCCACGAACCGCATCCCTGCCGAACTGGCAACGGATCCGAACCGTATCACTATCCCGATCCACTCGTTCCGTACAGCTTTCGGTTACGCCGATATCCGCGGTATTGAATTGGTGCTTCGTCGTCGTCCGTTGCGTCTGTCTGACCAAGTGGCACTTGGCATGACCGCTTCGTACACGTTCGGTGCCGTTGAGCAGGCCTACGGTGCTGGCGCAAACCAGACCCAATACGTTGCCCCAACCGACGGAAGCGATCCAAAGCTGCCGTTCGACAACGTGCGCGACTTCCGCAACTTCGCTCAGAACGTGCCAGGTGGATCGTCGACGCTGACTTCTGGTTTCGACCGTACACACCGTGGCGTGCTTCGTGCAACGGCTGCGTTGCCATACAACATTTCGGCAGGTTTGGCCGCTTCGGCTGAATCGGGCTTCCTGTACCCACGTGCCATCGGCGTCGACCCACGCGACCGTGAGCTTCTCACAGCTCCTGCCAACGCCCAGGTTGACCTGCGTCTTGAGAAGCGTTTCACCTTTGGCGACCGCTTCGGACTCGACGTGTACATGGATGTCGTGAACTTGACGAACCGTTTCAACATCGTGGCATACGAGAGCTACACCCCAAGTGGCCCTGGCATCTTCCAGGAGACCAACAACCCGGGCAACCGCCTCACGCTGCCTGATGGTTCAACCGTGTATGGTCCGGCACGCAACATCTACTTCGGTACCCGTGCCCGCTTCTAATCAACATGGAATTTGAAAAATGAATGAAATCATGAAAAGAACACTTAAATCTGCTCTTTCCCTGTTGCTGCTTGCGGGTCTTGGGATCTCGACAGCACAGGCGCAGCTGCATCAGACGCCTTCAGGCATCTTTAAGAATGTGGGTGGAGATCAGGTGAATGCGCTCAATCCGGGTGATGGTTACATGACCGCCGGTGACTATTGGGTCACGGTCAAGCCGACCAACACCCCGAATGATGGGCGACTATCTGGTAACCCCTTCGCCAACGTGGCCGGTGGGTCCAACATCTACATGTTGTTGGGCGGATCCGGCAACTGGCAAGACCCGGCCGGTAACTGGCCGAGCGGTTTCCGTTACGTGAACAACTTCCGTAACTCACCGCGTATATTCTTCCCCTTGTTCAAGGCCAGCGGATGGCCCGGCTATGGCCCGGGTAATCCCTTCCGTGCCGTTGACCAAAGCACTGACACAGGTGGACAGGGTGGCACCAGCCGCTTCATGTTTGCCACGTTCAGTGAGGGCTTAGCAGCTGCCAAGGATCCAAATCGCAACTACCGTCGTGACGCACGTTTCACGGATGCAACACGCCGCCACATGATCTACGAAGCCGGTTGGCCAACCACGGCTGGTATCGACTTCAAGATCCGTGCACACCAGTTCACCGTCAACGAGCAAAATATGAACGATTTTGTTCTGATCGAGATGACGCTGACGAACACTGGTAATGTGGACAGTAATGCGGACGGCACGTTCGAAGCCACAGGCAACCGTATTGATGGAATTTCGATCGGCCGTGCAGCCGACGTATCCCCGACTATTGCGATTGGTACCAATGGCGACCGTGGGTGTAACTGTATTGCCGCCGGACGTAGCTTTGGTTACAGTTTTGCACCAAACCCGTACGACAACGGCAACCCGATGAACCTGTGGCTCTGGTGGGCAAACACGTCAACAACCCTGACGCTCAATCAAACCGTGCCACCTGCCGGTCGTCGTTATTTCGGTATCGACAACCTGAACCAGTTGATGGGTTACACCGACATCTGGAACACTTGGAATGTGATCGCAGTGAAGCAGGGTTCCATCTCTGACACGAACCTCAATGCGATCAACGGAAGCTCGCCAAACAAGCAGACATCGTTTGGCACGCACCCGATCGGTGAAGGAAGCCGTAAAGGTTGGTACACATCCGCCCAATGGCAGTCACCCCTCGGCAGCCGTAACAATTCGGCCACTGCATTCCGTAATAGTACAGCTACTTGGTATGCCGACTATGGTAAAACGACGAACGGTTCTTCAGTGCCGGCTAATTTGGCGCCAAACCCAGCGTTCTTCTCGGGTGGCACACCTGACGACATCACCACATGGACGGTCGGCAATCCAAATGCACGTCCGAACGGTGACTTCAAATATGGCTCGCAGGATGTTGGCCGCTCGGCTATCGAAGTTCCGGTATGGGAGCCCCTCTGGAACCCAGGTGCCGCCAACGGCAGCGACTTCTACGGTGCACAGGGATTCACGAAGGAATATACCTTTGGACAATTCCTCAGCCATGGCAACGGTCCGTTCAGCCTTGATCCAGGTGAGTCACTGACCATCGTATGGGTGTCGGCAGCAGGTTTCCGTCTCGATGGTCTGCTTCGCACCATGCAGGCAGCTGAATGGAGCTATGCACAAGGTATGGGTAATGCGGCAAACGCACTGCCAGTACCTGCTACTCCAGACATCAGGGTCTCCAGCACGACCAACGGCACGGCGCTCATCGAATGGACGGATGTCTCAAACATCCCAGGCTCCACCGTCAGCGGTTACAAAGTCTGGAAGTCATCCCAGTACAAGCGTACACGTTACGAGGATGTCGGACTTCGCATTGTTGACAACTACCATCGTCAGCACGAAGTAGGCGCCTCCACCGATGCGCTCAAGCGGGCGGTCAACCCTAACTTTGATTATTGGGACATCTTCGTCACCGATATTCAAGGATCGTACCAGCCTGAGGAATGGGGTCACTATGAGTTGATCGCCAAAATCCCAAGCGGACAGTTGGGCCAATACACGGCCGGTGCTGGCCAAGGTTATAACTATGCCTACGAGGACGCAGAAGCCATCACGGGTTTCACCTACTGGTATTATGTATCAGCCTATCGTGAAGGCCAGTTCACTGGTCCACAGGGTCCCGTACCCGTCGGGCACATTGAATCGTCGAACCTGAACAGAAACGGACGTAATAGCCCTTCCGCCCAACCGGGCCAAATTGGTCTTGCTTCACCTTGGGGTGGCACTTACCCATGGGCTATTAATAACGCGAACTATCCACGCAACGATCAGGCGAAGCTCAAGAACTTGGGCACCTCCTTTACGGTGACCCCACCTGCTTCGAACCCAGCTCAGGCTAACGACCTTATCACGGTTACTCCAAACCCATATAAGATCACCGGTCTGAACGACGTTCGTAACGATGCTGCTAGCCACAACATCGACTTCCTCACCTTACCGGCAAACTATACGCTGACGATCATCGACGTATCAGGTCAGATCATCTTCCAACAGAAGACCGTCAACGCAGTGGACGGTAAATTCACTTGGGATATGTTCTCCAAGGATGGTATTGAGGTTGCATCCGGCTTGTACATCTACGTGGTTGAGCACGATGGTGGGAAGTTCGTAGGACACTTCTCCATTTTGCGCTAATCATCCAACCCAAACCAGGAGTTCACAATGAAAAAAATCATCCTTCTCTTGTGCATCGGTGTTGGCTTGATAGCATCCGACGCACTTGCACAACGCAAAGCAGGCCGTAGCGGCGCCGCATTCCTCGAGGTCGGGGTAGGTGCCCGTGAAGTGGCATTGGGATCGGCGGTCACCACCATGGCCTACGATGCCAACATGTTGTTCTGGAATCCTGCCGGTACTGCACTGGCACAGGATCAGACACTCAGCGCATCCTTCTCATATAACAAGTGGATCGCTGACATCAATTACAGTGCTGCCGCCGTTTCGTACAACACGGGCAACACCGGAACCGTGTCGTTCGGCGTTCAGGTCTTCGGCCTGTCCGACATCAGCGCCAACCGTCAGAACGGATACACAGATCCGTTCCTGAACGAATTGGTGACCGATCCGAACACATCGGATACCTACGACTACATGGACGTGGCATTCAGCGGATCGTACTCGAAGTACATCACTGAAAACCTGTCGCTCGGTGCGACGGCCAAGTTCGTTAGCCAACGCATCGACGACGTGAGCGGCACCGCTTTTGCGTTCGACTTCGGCTCGATCTACCATATCGGTGTCAAAGACTGGACCATCGGTGCACGTCTTAACAACCTCGGATCGAAGATGTCGTTCTACAACCAGAAGAACCCGCTTCCTCTAACATTTGCCGTAGGCACCAGCATTTACCCGGTCAGCAATGAGACAA
This sequence comes from uncultured Chitinophagales bacterium, assembly GCA_964481355.1. Taxonomy (GTDB): domain Bacteria; phylum Bacteroidota; class Rhodothermia; order Balneolales; family CAYWCV01; genus CAYWCV01. The sequence continues at coordinate 8,481 of CAYZWQ010000036.1, read as the reverse complement.
CGCGTCTTATGCTTGCCGTTGATGCTGTGAAGCCTATGGACAGCCAGCAGCTCGTGTACGGTGGAGCAGAACTGTCGTTCTACGACCTGCTCTTCCTCCGTGGCGGCTACAAGTTCAACTATAGCGGCAACGACGACGGTGGCAACAGTCTCCGCGATGCTGTGAACACCTCGATCGAAGGCATTTCCTTCGGCGGCGGTATCCAGCACTCGCTGAGCGGTTACAACATCGCCATCGACTACGCCTTCACACAGATGGACCTTCTCGACAATACGCACCGTATTACGCTGAAGATCCGTAAGTAAGAGGGCTTCTGCCAATTACGACAAAAGCCGGCTCCGTTCATTCGGGGTCGGCTTTTTTTTGTAGAGCGACTAGTATCTAATAGGAGCCTTTAAAGGTTACTTGAAATCTAGGGATTTTTTTAGTGGCATTTGTCGCAGGGTTGATCAAGAAGGTCCTTCGCCGACACTTCGGGCTTCGCCCTCAGTGTGTCAGCTCAGAATGACAGATGTTGTGATGATGATGTGCGGAGAAAGCCACGGGCGGCGCAGCCGCCCGTGGCTTTCTCCTACTCGTGGAAAAAATGCTGCTGTCATTGTGAACTGACACACCGATGCGTAGCGAGGTGTCGGTGAACAACCTTCTTGATGTGACACGATACACGTATAGCGGGTTTCTCGAAGCCTTATGGTAATTAGTAACTCGTTGTCGTTGCTGTAAATCTCTCTGGCGAGTCACTACTCACAATTTTTTCGTAGATTTGAAGCTTGACACTAAATACACAATTTCGCTCATCATGAAATTTAACTGTCTCGCAATTGTTGCTGCCATTGCCATTGGTGGCTGCTCTGCAACCGACAACACCGATGCCGTGCTTGAAACCATTACGGAAGAAAGCCTGATGGAGCACATTCAGGTTTTGTCGTCAGACGATTTTATGGGCCGTGGCCCGGCTACCATCGGCGAGGAAAAGACGGTCAACTACCTGCTGGAGGAATACCGGTCGTACGGACTCAAACCGGCTTTTGGAACAAGCTTTGTGCAAGATGTGCCGGTTGTAAGTTATCGTACCGTGCCAGAACAGACTTCTTTGAAGTTTAACGGGGCAAATACAGGAGATCTTACGTTTGCCAAGGATTTTGTGGTCACACCTGCCAACAGCGAAGTCCTGAACACCTTGCAGGGAGCAGAGCTTGTTTTCGTTGGTTACGGAATTCAGGCCCCCGAAGAGAACTGGGATGATTACAAGGGCATGGACATGACGGACAAAATCATCGTCATCAAGAATTCCGACCCAGGCCAGGACAGTACAAAATTCGGAGGTAAGGCACGCCTCTATTACGGAAGATGGGATTATAAATTTGAGATGGCCAAAACCGTCGGTGCAAAGGGAGTGCTGATCATCCACACACTTGGCACAGCCGGTTATCCATGGTCTGTAGTCGCCAACAGCTGGGGTGCCGGTCAGTTTAAGCTTGCAGACGGCAACGTTGAATCAACGTCGGTTGTGCAGGGATGGATCACTTCCGACTTGGCTGTCAAACTATTCGAGTCCGCCGGACTCGATTTGCCTGCCCTGATGGATGCCGCCGAAAGCCAAGACTTTCAGCCGGTACCGCTCAAAGGCGTGACCATGGATCTCAGCTTAACAAGCGAGTTCAGAGATCTTACCGTCAAAAATGTAGGTGGCATCATCGAAGGGACAGATTTGCGTGACGAATACATCGTCTTTACTGCGCACCACGATCACCTTGGTGTCGGCACTCCGGTGGAGGGGGACTCCATTTACAATGGCGCTCGCGACAACGCCAGCGGCACAAGTGCTTTTTTGAATCTGGCAAAAGCTTATTCTGAATTGAATATGAAGCCACGCCGCAGCCTGTTGTTCCTTGCAGTTGGAGCCGAAGAAAAAGGATTGCTCGGCGCAAAATACTACGCGGCTAACCCAACCATCGAACCTGGCATGATTGCTGCAAATGTCAACATCGACGGCTTGAACGTGTTTGGCAAGACGACCGATATCACTTACGTCGGTTTGGGTCGATCCGATATCGACGACATCCTTTTACCTCTGGCTGAATCACTTGGCAAAACGGTGAATCCCGATCTGCAACCCGAGCAGGGCTTCTTCTATCGGTCCGACCATTTTGCGTTCGCGCGAATCGGTGTTCCTGCATTTTACGGCGGCATGGGCAGTAATTTCATCGGCAAACCCGAAGGGTATTTCAATGAGGTGGTAGAAACGTACAACCGTCTCAACTACCATACCGTGACTGACGAAGTCACCCCCGACTGGGACATGAGCGGAGCCGTCGACGACGTACGCCTCTACTTCCTTTTGGGCAAAAATCTTGCCAATGCCGACGCCAAGCGTATGTGGAGACCCGGCGACGAATTTGAAGCGGCCCGGTTGAAGTCGCTGGAATAAGTGACAGCCGTCCTGTTATTCGTTTTGCTGCTCAACCTGGGTGGTTGTGCAGCGAAATCCGATACGTATATGGCGGTTGCGGACTCGGTGTTCTCATCGCCATTACGCATCGGCACACTCAGTGGAGCCGACATGACGGAAGCTTCGGGCATTGTGGCTTCCGTCCAACACCCTGGCATGTGGTGGGTCATCAACGACAGTGGGCACCCACCCATGCTTTTCCTTGTGGATTCAACAGGCGCCGCTGCCGCCCGTTACCGCGTCGAAGGGGTAGCCAACAGAGACTGGGAAGACCTCGCCATACGAATACACCCCGTAACGGGAAAACCGCAAGTGTTGATCGCTGAAATTGGCGATAACAGGGCCGTTTATGGAGTAAAGCATGTTTATGCCGTCGACGAACCCACTCAACTCGAGTTCAATCTGACCAGTGAGCCAGAACCAGTTCAAGCAAGCACGTACTCGTTCGTTTATCCCGACGGAGACCGTGATGCCGAAACGCTAATGGTCGATCCCTTCGATCATACATGGTACATCGTGTCGAAACGTGAAGAAGAGGTGCGTCTGTATCAGTTCAATGATGCATATATCAACCAAATGGATCGACATTACATGGAGGGTGACAATGCATCAAGCTCAGTCGGAACGATACCTGTCGACACCCTCAAGTTTCACCTCACGCTTCCATTTACTGGGGCAGTTGCCGGCGACATATCGAGTGACGGGACGGAGGTTCTGATCAAGAGCTATATCCAGGTTTTCTACTGGAGTCGTGACAATACCACAATGTCCCTCCCAAATCTGTTGGCTCAGGATGGAAAACCACAGCCTTACGTGCCAGAAACACAGGGCGAGTCGATCGGTTTCAGCCGTAAGCCACAATCTGGGTATGTAACCGTATCCGAAAAATCGTCCGCCGTCGATCAGCCGTTTCTGTACTACCCGCGTCTGAAGAGGTAGGACGCGCGCCATACCTGTCGGGCCGCCAACACGCCTGAGTTTCTCGGCTAGTTTCGCAGGTCCTTTGCCAGCTGCACAAATTCATCCAGCGTCAGGGTCTCGGCCCGTCGGGTAAGATCCCAGCCACTCAGAGTATTACCCATCATGAGGGGTGAGAGTGTATTTCGTAACATTTTTCTCTTCTGGCTGAATGCTTGACGGATCACTCTGCGCAGATGCTCTCCGTCAACATCCGGCACGGGCTTGTCGAACGTCAGACGAACGATGGCACTGTCGACATTGGGCTGGGGGTGGAAGGCCGTGCGCGGCACCGTGAACATATATTCGACCGATGCAGCCAGCTGAACTTGCACGCTGAGGATTCCGTACGTCTTATTTCCGGGCGTGGCCACAAGGCGGTCGGCCACCTCCTTTTGAACCATGATCACAGCCTCCGAGAAACGAGCTCGGTTGTCGATGAGCAAGAACAGGATCGGGCTTGTTATGTAGTAGGGCAAGTTGCCGATCACGGCTATCTTCTCGTCTTCGGGGATCCCGTCGAGCCACGACCTGTCAAGCACGTCCATCTGAAGGATTTTAATGCCCCGGTGTTTTTGCCTGAGCAGCTCAACGGCCCTCGAGTCGAGCTCGATGGCCCTAAAATCGTCGTATCGGGTAGCAAGAATGGCTGTAAGTGCCCCTGTGCCGGGACCGATCTCAACTACACGGCTGTCCCTGCCTGCTTTCAGGCTGTCGACGATCTGCTCGATGATGCTGTGGACTGTCAGGAAGTTTTGGCCCAGGCTCTTCTTGGGCTTGATGGAATGCTGCAAACCGCGCCTTTCTTGTATTAGGATGGACGTTGGCGTATTTTGCCCTTAACATCCCCTAAGATACACAATGCGGGAACCTGATGGAGATATTGAACCCCGCCGGAATTACTTCGATTGGACTGAAGACCCTTGAGAAAACGGCAACGAGAAGCAAGGGTCAGATCTCGTTAAAAATTGGGCTTCCCCGCGAACGCACCAACGACGAGACGCGCATCTGCATGACCCCATCGGGTGTGAGCACCTTGGTGGCAAACGGTCATGAAGTTTTCGTCGAATCCAAAGCCGGAGAACAATCCCACTTCAGCGACCAGGCATATGCCGATGCGGGTGCTCAAATTGCATACGGCGCACGCGAGCTGTACCAACGGTCGGAAGTCGTAGTGAAGGTAGCACCGCCCGACAAGGAAGAGATTTCCATGATGCGCGATCAGGCCATCCTTATATCGGCCCTGCATCTTGGCTCGGCGAACGAAAGCATGTTTCATCAGCTGTACGAAAAGAATATCACCGGTATTGGGTTTGAATTCATCCAGGACGCCGATGACTCTTACCCTATTGTGCGTATGTTGCACGAGATCACAGGTTCTTTGGCCATCCAGGTTGCCGCCCACTACCTCGAGAGCTTCCACGAGGGCCAGGGTATCTTGCTCGGCGGGATATCGGGGGTGCCTCCGGCCACGGTTGTGATACTTGGAGCGGGCATCATCGGCGAATATGCGGCTCGGACAGCCCTCGGCTACGGTGCTCAGGTTTTTGTGCTCGACAACAATCTCACGGCACTAAGACACCTCGAAAATGCGCTCGACCGCAGGATCGTAACCGCCATGGCGAACCAGCAGTACCTCTCCAACTCCCTCAAGTTTGCCGACGTCGTGATCGGTGCCGTCATGGAGGAGGGAGACAAGGCCCCATGCTGGGTCACCGAGCCCATGGTGGCCCAAATGAAAGCTGGCAGCGTGATCGTCGACACCGTGATCGACCAGGGTGGCTGCCTGGCCACAAGCCGGGCAACCACGCACTCCAAACCCACCTATCGGATGCATGATGTGGTGCATTACTGTGTGCCCAACATGCCGGCCCGTGTGGCACGAACCGGGACCTATGCCCTCAATAATGTGCTGGTTCCCTATCTGATGGAAATCGGTGATGCAGGAGGCATACATGGCGCGCTATGGACCAGCATCGCCCTCCGTAAGGGCACCTATCTCTATAAAAAGCACCTGGCCAAGAAAATGCTGCATCAAATGGTGAAGCTCCCCTATAGGGACATCGAAATGCTCATCGCCAGCGGGCTGTAGTCGGGGATCGGTGATCAGGGATCAGGGATCACGAAAAATTGTCTCGTGTCTCGTGTCTCGTTTCTCGTGTCTCGCGTCTCGCTTCTCGTCTCACCCCAATATGAGGATCAGCATCGCCATGACTACCATTCCAAACCGGAATCGGGTGGTCAGCAACAAAGGATGATACCCAAGGCCGGCCGTGTATGGCCTGTTCTGTAGCCATTCATAGTAGTGGTTTCTGTGTGATCTACCCACTGCGATCGTGACGTGGCCATGAAGCACGGTAAGCATGAAGGGCATGGCAAACAGCAGGGATCCCGGCAGCCACAGGTAATGGTTGCCGATCAACGCTTGGGCCAACACATAATAGGGCAGTCCAAAAATCAGCAGTACTGGTCCCACGAGCAACCAGTTGATGGTGCAAATTCGCCAAAAGTTGGACTGCCGCAATTCCTCAGACATGATCGGTGTGTTGACGTTGATCGGATCGAACAAAGATGCCTCTCGGGCGTCAACAATATAAGCTCTTATCTGAAACAGGAGGCAACTATGCGACACATGACAATTACTTCATTTATTTACATGGCGCTCTTGTTCACTTTGGCAAGCTGTGATTCGGCTATCAGCCCGGAAGCAGACGATGCCGGTTCGATCGCACGCACCTTTGGAAATAACATTGACCTCGCTCAACTGGAGAATTACGCCGCACAGCCCGTTCCTGCTTACATTACGAAAGACAATGCGCCAAACATACCCATATCGAATGAGAAGGCGACCTTGGGGCGTGTCCTTTTCTATGATAAAGAGCTTTCGATAGACCGGACCATATCGTGTGCAAGTTGCCACCAGCAGCAGTTTGCATTCAGCGATGTCAAAGTGGCCAGTGAAGGTGTTGCCGGCACAACCGGCCGTCACTCGATGCGGTTGATAAACGTTCGATTTGCCCAGGAAGCACGATTCTTCTGGGACGAGCGTGCTACAACTCTGGAACTTCAAGTGACGGAGCCCATCAAAGACCATGTTGAAATGGGCTTCAGCGGAAACGGCGCAAACGCGTCATTTAATGATTTGGTGGTCAGGCTATCGGGACTCGACTACTATCGGCAGCTGTTCAGCTTCGTCTACGGCGATGTCGCCATCAGCGAGGGGCGCATCCAAGAAAGCCTAGCCCATTTTGTGAGAAGCATCCAGTCGTTCGACTCAAAATACGATGTCGGCAGGGCCCAAGTTCAGAACAATTTGGCCAATTTCCCGAACTTCACCGCCCAGGAGAACATGGGGAAAATGCTGTTTACGATGGGTCCGACGTTCAATCCGATCGGCAACAGAGTGTCGGGTGGATTGGGCTGCCAACGGTGCCATCAGGCGCCCGAGTTCGACATTGATCCCGGCAGCCGTAACAATGGTGTGATACAGTCGATATCGGGGCAGCAGGACCTCACTAACACGAGGGCACCATCCTTGCGGGACATGGTCGGACCCGAAGGCGCCATGAATGGCCCACTTATGCACAACGGGGCTTTTGCTTCGTTGGAATCGGCGGTCTTACACTATGATGACCTGTCTTCAAACTTGAACCCTCAACTGGATCCCAGGCTTCGTCCCGCCGGAAACCCTCAGAAGCTGAACATGACCCAACAGGAAGTCGATGCAGTGGTCGCTTTCCTGAAGACGCTCACAGGCAACAGCGTGTATGTCGACAAAAAATGGTCAGATCCATTTATCCGGTGAACGGAAAAGCATGCGGGCTGACGCGGTGGCTACTTGTAGTAATTCCTGAACGACTCGGAAAGCGTCGTCGTGCTCTCCCTGAGCGAGAGCGTGACCGGGACTAGGCTGGTGTAGCCCGTATGATGGGTGCCATTCTTTTCGTGAAGCCTGTCGAGAATGAGTTCTAGGGTTTTCTTGCCCAAAAGCTCGTAGGGTGTGTGCACCGAAGTAATTGTGGGCGTGTAAAGGTTGCAGATGGGGAGGTCGTCGTAACCGGCCACGGCCAGATCATCCGGTATGTGCAATCCATCCCGAATGGCACTGTGGACGAAGCCTATCGTCGTGCTGTCGTTGCTGCAGAAAATGGCGTCCGGCTTGATTTCGGAATGTTTGTAATGATTGTAGGCCTCTTTTCCCAGCTCAAACGAATAGTCGCCATTGAACTCCCAGACCAAGCTGAGGCTTTCCGACATTTGGATGTAGTCCATAAACCCGTTTTTGCGGAGCATAGCCTCCGATTTGTTGCCGGGCCCTTGAATCATGCCGACTTTTGTGTGGCCCAGCTCCTCGAAATGGCTTGCCACCAAGTATCCGCCCCTGTAGTTGTCGAAGGTGACGGTGTCCATCACCGGATTTGCTATGGGCGCCACCGACACGATCGGGAAATCGGGTGGTAGGAAGTCCATGATGGCCTGATAGTCGGCAGGCTTGTAGTCGGGCAAAAAAATGATCGCCGCATCGAATTGCGACTGGTCGAGGTACATGGCCAATGCTTCGGGAGCGGATGGTGCATGGCTCACGCTCACCAGGTTCACCCTCATTTTGCTGTCGTTGGTGGCCCTGTCGAAGCCCTCGAACAAGGATGCAAAAAATTCGCCGGTGTAATGCCTTATCACGAGGGCGACGTTGATGCTGCTGCGCAGTTCCAACGGGGTTTTCTGCGAAGAAAGGGGGTAGTTGAGCTTGTTGGCGCTCTCGAACACGCGCCTGGTCTTCTCGCTGTTGACGCTGCCGCTTCCGGAGAGGATTCTGGAGACGGTAGATATGGACAGGCCCGAATCGAGGGCTATGTCCTTAAGTGTGACCTTCTTCAACATCGTCAATCATCCAATTGTGAAATATTATTTCTGAATATCTGAAAATTTTTTCATCACTCCCAAATAAATTGGATGTGATCTTGCAATATTGGTCCAATTGGTGCCTTTTTTTGAAAAACACGAGCGTAATGCCCAACTGTAGGCGGGAGTGGTGGCGATTAATAGTTGAAATATTTTTTCAATAAAATGAA
>CAYZWQ010000035.1:0-18596 GCA_964481355.1 uncultured Chitinophagales bacterium | reverse complement strand
GACACGCGTCATTGAGGGGGCTGCCGTCCGAGTCCCACAAAGATAACAGATAACACGCAACTGATCACATAACCCGATCTCCGATTACGGATCACGGATCACCAAGATCACCATCCTCCTCCGCCGCCACCGCCACCACCCCCGCCGCTTGATCCGCCGCCACCGCTTCCCGACGAACTGCTGCTGGGCGATGTCGAGGCCGAAGACAAGCTGCTCGCCATCCGGTTACCGATGTCGTTGGTGAAACTGGCCGCATTGAAATGGGCGTAGCCGCCCCTGTAGAAACTCGGGCTGTAGTCGCGGTTTTCGGTCTGCTGAATGCGGGCAAATACGTCGCTGAACTGGTCGGCCCATTTGTTTTCGACGTCGAGAGCCACAGCGTACGGAAGGTACTGCTCGAACAGCTCGGGGGTTTTTTCGGGAGGGTGCAAGAATTCGAGTCGCTCCCTCTCGGTTGCCCTGAGGAACATCCGAAAGCCTTCAATTTCGTCAAGTAACTTGCGTCCCGCCTTGGTTGGGGCCTTCATCAGCATCCCAAAAATGGCATTCGCTAAAAAAATGATCAACAAGCCGATGAACAGTGTCTGCGATAGCTCCCAACTGAACCAAAACAGCGCTACGAGGTATCCTATGCCAATGGGCAGAACAATGATGGAAACTAACACGGCACCCAAGATCGATTGCCACGTTGGAGCATTCCAGGCATCCCGAAACAGCTTGATCATAGTAACCTGAAACGGAATCACGAAAAAACCGGCAAACGTCAACATGATCATCGGAAACATATCGTCCGGGTAGATGTCGGCAAACATCGCGATCAAAAACAGACTTCCGGCACTCACCAGCAAACTCAGGATGACTCCAATCACGATGTAGCCTGTATTTCGGTGGAAATGTACTTTATGATGCTTGGAATCGAGCGATTTTTGGATGGCCTTCTGTGCACCCGAAAACGTGGAGTGATACTTCTGATCCATTTCCAAGCTGGATCGGGATCCAAGGAGCTTGTCAAATCCCGCCTTCTCGTCGGGAGAAAGCGGCGTGGATCCACTATCAGCTCGTTCTAGCGTGAAGGTCTTGCCTTCCTTCGATATCGTGAGCCATCCCTTAACGGCTGCTCCAAGGATCGAGGCACTGAACACTTTGTTGTCCCAGGCCATTTTCCGCACGTAACGAATGGCTGCCGGCGACAGCCCCTGAGGAGGTGTGAACAAGGGGAAGATGATGCCGCCCTTTGGGTCAACGCCGACCTTGAACCAAAAGAAGGCGTAATAGAGCATGATTAGTATGGCACCATACTGCATCAGGTTGTAACCCGACTGCCTGTAGAATTCCTCACGTGCAAGCTCTTCGGCCGTTGGACGCTGAATCACACCTACAGGCCAGCTTAGGGCGATCGTAAGACCTTCGTAAGGTTGTAGGGCCTTGGTTGTCTGCCAGCGGTAGTAGCCCTCCGGCGTGCGGGTCATGCGCGCATCAGACTCCGATTCTCCATAACTGCCGGTATAGACAGCGGTCGACAATACCTGCTGGTTCAAGTCGCCGGGCAGTTTTACGGTTGCAGTCGTTCGGTCGAACACAAGGTCCCACCCGTTGCCGTTAACGTTCCAATAGAGCTCGTCGAAATCGTCAAAAAAACCGACCTGCTTTGTGGTGCGGTATTTCAGGGTGTAGGTGTATTCTTTGCCGAAATCCAGAAACACATCCTCTTGACCTACATAGATGTCGATTTGATGCACGCCTGACGAAGTGTGATACGGCTCGTCACGACCATCACGCTTCACTTCCAATATTTCGAATCCAACTCGGATGGGCCTCGTTGCGTTGGGCAGATTTCGTGTGAGAGGGAAGTTGCGGACGATTCCCCGTTTGAAAATATTGCCTTCAGCACGAATCGTGATGGTTTCGGTGACGACGAGGCTGTTGTCCTCGAACACCTCGATGAAGGAATCGAATTGGATGACCCGCTCCTGTGCATACGCGCTCCACCCAAAAAGATAAACCAGACCGGCCAGTAACACCGACACTAAGCCACGTGCACCCATAATGAGTCCTCAGAATGCCACTTTAGGTGTATTTCGCTCCGTAACGTCGTCCAACTCAAAATAGCCAGCCTGCTTGAAGCCCATGGCACCAGCGATGAGCACATTGGGAAAGCTCTCAATCGAGGTGTTGTATTCGCGCGTGGTGCCATTGTAATAACGCCGGGCCAACTGCAGCTCGTCTTCCACCTTTTGTAGACTCTGCTGGAGGTCGCGGAAGTTATCGTTGGCCTTCAGCTCGGGGTAGCCTTCGGCAACGGCAAAAACAGACCGCAGCCCGGCGGTCAAAGCAGCCTCAGCGTGGCCCTTCGCCTCCGGCGAACTTGCGTTGATTGCAGCACTGCGCAGGCGTGTGACCTCCGTGAACACGCCCTCCTCGTGTTTGGTGTAACCTTTCACCGTCTCGACCAAATTTGGGATAAGGTCGTATCGGCGCTTGAGCTGGACGTCAATGCCCGACCACGCTTCCCTCACCAAATTGCGACCCCTCACGAGCCCGTTGTAGATGAAGATGACCCAGGCGAGAACCAGAACCGCCAAGAATATCAATGCTATAAAATAGAACATGACACCTCCGACACGTTGATAGATCTCAAAAGATGATGATTTTATCTGAAATTGACAAAGACCGCGGATCATGTGAATGAACGAGGGAGCGCGGATCGATCGGATCAAGCGGATCAAGGGAATGGACGTGGGAGCGCGGATCGATCAAGTTTGCTCAACTATTGCCGACAAATGTGAAAAAATGTATCATTTCTTACCCATTCAAATACTGTCGTACTCCAACTTTAAAGCAGATTTGACATGGAAAACCCCACAATCGACCAGATGACATACGCCGTTCGTGGCGTGTTGTACAAAGTTTACAACGAAGTCGGATCAGGACTTCCCGAAAAAGTATACCAAGAGTGTCTCGAAATTGAGCTCGCCAAAAGCGGAATACCTTTTACAGCCGAACCACAAATTCGTCTGAATTATCGTGGTCAGGCATTGGTAGCATATATACGTCCAGACTTTGTTTGTTTTAACCAAGTTTTGGTTGAAATCAAAGCTGTGGCCGAGCTCGACGATCGACATCTAGGTCAAACGTTGTCGTATTTAAGATGCCTCAATTTGAAACTGGGATACTTAGTTAACTTCGGAACATATCCCGATCTACATATCAAGAGGGTGTCAAACTCACGGCACGGAAAACCAGGAAATAACTTCAAAACCTACCCCTGATTGTTCTTCATCAAAGCTCAATTGTTCAACGCACTAAGATCGCACCGCCTCGTGTCCCATCAAAAGATCTACATGATCTAACAGATCCGCGCTCGTTATCCTCATCTTAGTATCCACGTGATCATAACGATCCGCGCTCATCCTTCGATTCGTGGTGTTGATGCGCGGTCGAGTTCGATCCGCAAGTATCTCCCCGTATGGCTGCCATCAATGGACGCCACGTGCTCTGGTGGGCCTTCGGCGATGATTTCCCCGCCTCTGGCGCCGCCTTCGGGGCCAAGGTCGATCACCCAGTCGGCCACTTTGATGAGGTCGAGGTTATGCTCGATCACCACGACGGTGTTCCCTTTGTCTACCAGTTTCTGGATCACGTCGACCAACATCTTGACATCGTGGAAATGCAGGCCAGTGGTGGGCTCGTCCATCACGTAGACGGTGTCGCCCGTTCCGATCTTTGAGAGTTCCCTCGCCAATTTGATGCGCTGTGCCTCGCCTCCGCTCAGCGTCGTGCTCGATTGGCCTATGGTGAGGTAACCTAAGCCCACGGAGTCGAGCGTTTCGAGGATGCGCCGTGCACGGGGTACCGCCGCGAAGAACTCAAGCGCATCGCTCACGGGCATGTTGAGAACGTCCGATATGTTCTTGCCTTTGTAGCGTATTTCGAGCGTTTCACGGTTGTAGCGGTTTCCGTTGCAGGTCTCGCACGTGACGTACACATCCGGAAGAAAGTTCATCTCAATTTTTCGGAGCCCGTCGCCCTCGCAGGTTTCACATCTGCCGCCCTTGACGTTGAAGGAAAACCTGCCTTGGTCATAACCGCGTATCTTCGCCTCGGGGGTATCCGAGAACAGTTGGCGGATGATGTCGAAGAGCTTGGTGTATGTGCCTGGATTTGACCTGGGGGTGCGTCCGATGGGGCTCTGATCGATGCTGATGATCTTGTCGATATGCTCCAGTCCATCAATGGATCCATAGGGAAGCACGGCACTTTTTGCCGTGTAGACATGATTGTTCAAGATGGGCACCAACGTGTGGTTGATCAGTGAGCTCTTTCCGCTTCCGCTCACCCCAGTGACCACCACAAACGTACCCAAGGGCAGTTTCAGAGTTACATCTTGCAAATTGTGGCCACGCGCCTGATGTAGCGTGATATATTTGCCGCTTCCCTCTCTTCGCTTCTCCGGCATGGGCACATCCAGTTCGCCGCGCAAGTACTTTGCCGTCAGAGATGCCGGATCAAGGTCATTGGGTCCGCCTCTGCTCACCAGATGCCCGCCGTGCACGCCGGCCCCCGGACCCAGATCGGCCACAAAGTCGGCGTGTTCGATCGTTTCGCGATCATGTTCCACAACGATGACGCTATTCCCGAGGTCACGCAGCGTTTCGAGGGAACGGATCAACTTCAGGTTGTCGCGCTGGTGCAGGCCGATGCTCGGTTCGTCAAGGATATACAGAACTCCCGTTAGCTGTGTTCCTATCTGCGTGGCCAGGCGTATGCGTTGTGCCTCGCCGCCGCTTAGGGTGAGCGATTCGCGGTCGAGTGCAAGGTAATCGAGACCGACATTGAGCAGGAAGTCGAGGCGGTCGCGGATTTCCTTCAAGATCTGGTTGCCAATCAACCGTTGGCGCTCGGTCAGCTCCAGTCGGTCAATGGTGTCGCGCAGGGTGCGGATGTCCATCTTCACCAAGGCATCGATGCCATACGAGCCCACTTTGTAGGATCGGGCCTCACGGTTGAGCCTGCCCCCACCGCATGATGAACATACCACCTTGTTCATGAAACTTTGGGCCTTCTCCCTCGACTTCGCCTTACCTTTGGCCTCGTAGTCAGACCGAATCATGGTGGCCAATCCCTCGTAGGCGTGCCTGTAGGTTACCTGCTGCGACTTGAACTCGTATTGGACGTCGAATTTCTCCTGGTCGCTCCCGTGCACCAGCAGATGGAGCAACTCGTCGGAAAACTCGCGTATTGGAGTATCGAAGGTATGCTTGCACGCCGCCAGCACGGATTTCAGCTGCTTGAAGGCAAATGTCGACCGGGGCTCACCGAGCCAACGTATACCACCCTCGTTTATCGACTGGTTTTTGTTTGGAAACAGCAGGTCCATGTCGACATCATAGCGGTAGCCAAGTCCGTCGCAGTCTTGGCATGCACCATACGGCGAGTTGAACGAGAATAAATTCGGGGCAGGATCATCGTAAGCGAGGTTGCTCTCGGGATCGAACAGCTTTTGCGAGTACAGGCGGTCTCGGTAACCGCCGCCTTGCTGCTCAAATGCAAGCACCACCGTGCCGTCGGCCATTTCGAGGGCCAACTGCACGCTTTGGGCTATGCGCGACCGGCTGTTCTCGCTGATGACGAAGCGGTCGATCACCACTTCGATGTCGTGCGTCTTGTAACGGTCGACTTGGTAGCCGGGCTCGATCTCGACAAACTCGCCGTTGACCCGGGCGCGGATAAATCCCTGGCGAAGCGTCTGCTCAAATAGCTCGCGGTAGTGGCCTTTGCGTCCCCTCACTACGGGTGCAAGGCAGTAGGCCCGTGTACCCTCCGGCAGCGAAAGGATGGAGTCGACCACTTGGTCGGTCGACTGCTTCTCCATCTTGTTGCCAGTGACGTAGGAGTAAGGTATGCCGACACGCGCGTACAGGAGGCGTAAAAAATCGTAGATCTCTGTAATGGTACCAACGGTGGATCGAGGATTCCGGCTGGTCGTCTTTTGGTCGATGGATATCACCGGCGAAAGACCGTCGATGAAATCAACCTCAGGGCGCTCCATCATGCCCAGGAACTGCCTGGCATAAGCCGAAAGCGACTCCATAAAACGACGCTGGCCTTCGGCATAGATCGTGTCGAAGGCCAGGGAGGATTTTCCGGATCCCGACAAACCCGTGATCACCACCAACCGGTCGCGAGGGATGTCGATGTCAATATTTTTGAGATTGTGCTCGCGGGCACCACGGATTACGATCGCGTTGGTCACTGCTCGATCTGAAGCTTCTTGATTTGCCGGATGGGGCCCGGGCAGAACTGTTCATGGCAATCGACGCAGGACGCGATCATCAGATTGAACTGCTCGGTCTTGGCCGGGTTCGTTTTGAGTTCGTTGAATGCCTCTACGAAAGCAGCAGACAGCTCCGGAAAGTTCCGGTCGTTCTTGTCGGGCGACGACGGCACACCATCAAGGAAGTCGTGCTTTAGGTGGATGCCGGCAAGAAGCGTGTCGCCGTCGAGGATCCGTTGCCTTAGGGACAGCACGTCTGCCTCCTGAACCCTCATCATTGCCACAAGCGTCAGGTTCTCCTCTGGCTCAGCCTCGGTCCTGGTGCCGCAGTACGACACCAGGAAGGCGACGGCAATGATCCCGACGATGCGCAACATGGATCAGTTCTTTTCCTTGATGATCACACCTTCGGCCTCGAATGTCATCTTGTATTCTGGCTCGGTGATCTTGGCAATCTCTTCGGCTGGTTTGCCGGCATCTTCGGCGTAATGCTGAAGGGTGGCCACACTCAGCGTGTCGTAAAACGCGATGCCATCCATCACGACCCATTTGCCGGCCGCGTCTTTAGGAACGAAGAAGCCATAGTCTTTGAACGTCACACGCACCACGGAGCCGTCGTCTTTCTTGACGGTCATCCAGCAGCCCTTTTTCTGACATACTTCGACGATTTCGCCTTCAACTTTAGCGGAGTACTCCTCGCCAGGAACCACGTCGGCTTCGATGGAGGCCAGCATAACGGCACCATCCTCCGTGATGGTTTTGCCAAAATTGCCCGTGCTTGGCAGATCGGATTCAGATGTGGCCTCTGAAGCCATAGGATCTGCGTTTCCGGTGTCTTGAGCCTGGTTGCAGGCCATCATTCCAAATCCAACAAAAAGAGAAAGGGCGAGGTAGTGGAAGCGTTTCATATATGATCGTTGATCGAAATGAGTTGGTAAGGTCAATTCGGAAAGATAACCAAATCAAGCGAATATGTCATCGTTCAGGTCACTACCCCAAGCCTGTGGCATCACCCCCTATGCTTCCACTCCCTTGCCAGCTCGAAGGCCATCTCAAGGCTTTGCTCGTAGTTGAGGCGTGGGTCGCAGTAGGTTTCGTAGTTCAAGTCGAGCTGGTCTTCGCCTAGGCCCATCGATCCTCCAACACATTCGGTCACGTTGTCGCCTGTGAGCTCGAGGTGAACACCGCCGAGATGGGTGCCCTCCGAGCGGTGGATGGCAAAGGTCGCCCTGATTTCGCTGAGGATGTCGTCGAATTTGCGGCTCTTGTAGCTGTTGGTGGTCGAGAAGGTGTTTCCGTGCATCGGATCGCAGCTCCATACCACATTCAGGCCGGCATCTCGCACGGCACGCACCAATGGCGGCAGACCGCCCTCTACGTTCTTCATCCCGAAGCGGGTGATCATCACGATTTTGCCGTGCTCATTTTCGGGATTGATCCGCTCGATGATTTTGAGGATCGTGTCGATGTCGAATGGCGGCCCCACCTTGATGCCTATCGGGTTTTCGATGCCCCTGAGGTACTCGATGTGCGCCCCATCGAGATCGCGCGTGCGGTTCCCGACCCATACCATGTGTCCGCTCAGGTTGTAGTACCCTGTTCTGTGCGGCACTTTACGCGTCTGTGCCGTTTCGTAGTACAGATTCAGGGCCTCGTGCGACGTGTAGATGCGCACCTTTTTAAGGGTCACCATCTTGCCGGGGCTGATCGACTCGACAAACTGAACGGCGTTCGAAATGCTGTGCGCCAGCGAGCGGTATTCCTCATAGTAGGGGTTGCTCTTCATGAAGTTGAGCTCCCAGTACTCGGGATGGTGCAGGTCTGCAAAGCCCCCGCCCTCCGTCAATGCACGCACAAAGTTGAGGGTGAGCGCCGATTTTTGGTACCCCTCGAGCAGGCGTCTGGGGTCGGCCCTGCGTGCGCTTGCCGTCGCTTCGATGCGGTTGAACAAATCCCCGCGATAGATGGGAATCTCCTGTCCATTTATGGTCTCCGACTCATTCGATCGGGGCTTGGCATATTGGCCCGCCAAACGGCCGACCCGTATCACAGGCACCTTCATTTCGTGGATCAGCACGAGGCTCATTTGGAGCAACACCTTCAGGATGTTCACAATCTTGGTGGACGTCACCATGTCGTAGGTTTCGGCACAGTCGCCTCCCTGGAGCAGGAAAGCCTCGCCCGTCTCAGCCAGTTTGAGCTGCTGCTTGAGACCCTCAACCTCCCAGGATGTGACCAGCGGTGGATACTGGCTGATCTCGTCGAGAACCTTGCCAAGCTCTGCTTGGTCGTCGTAAACCGGAATCTGCTTAATCGTCTTGGTCGCCCAGCTGTCGGGTGCCCAATTTTGGGTGTCGCTAACCATGGAACTGAATTTGAAAAGTAAAATTAGAAGCGAAACGGAAGAATAGAGAAATATGCAATGGATGCCAATAGATTGGAAGCGCTTTTAAGTGGCGAAGCCACTGTGAGCGAGGCGATCGGGCAATGGTGGTATATCATTGAGTAGTTCGAGGTAAATATCCCCAATGTCATTTTTTCTGCCACTGTGCCCTTTCGTCAGATTCCGGATGTCATTTTATCACCACGTGGCGATTGGCATGGGTTTTGCCGGTTGAGTTTATGTAACAACAAATCACAATCAACAAACCAACACAGCCATGACACGTATCACGCCAGTCAAAAGGATTCACACCCCCGTCGTAAACCGCAACTTCTCCGACTTGATCGAGGAGCTTTTTACGGATTCCTGGAACAGAAACCCTGTTCGTGAGGGCTTCAATCCAGCCGTCGACATTGTAGAGAACGACAGCAACTATGAACTGCATGTCAACCTTCCTGGAATGAGCAAGGACGACATTCAAATTCAGCTCGAAGACAACCGCCTCGTAATCAGCGGCGAGCGCAAGTACCGGTTCGAGGAAAAAAGCGAGGAAGGTGCAAAACCACGTTACCACCGCATCGAATCGGGTTACGGATCGTTCAAGCGAAGCTTCACACTGAGCAACGAAATTCAGCGCGACGGCATCCAGGCTCGCTTCGAAAACGGAATCCTAGTCGTGACCTTGAACAAAACCGAGGACGGCATCAGCAAGAGCATCACCATTCAATAAAATGCTTCCGACGAAACCCTTCGTATAACAAAAAAGGGTCTAATTGCGTTAGACTGCCAAAGCGGGACAATCCTCAACGGGTTTGTCCCGCTGCTATTCTCAACAGACGTATGATTTGCAGAAAGCAGCAACCGAAACATGAAACCAATGGATAAACTTTTTTCACGCATCGGCGTCATAGCCCTCGTAGTGCTCGCCGTTATCGCAATGCGTTACACCGTGTCTGGCACCGACATCGCCAGCGTCTTCTCTGCCACCAACAATTCCACCATCGCGGATGTGAGCCCATCGGGCTCGGTGGCCGTCTCCAGCCTCAGCGACCTCAACAATGCCCTTGCCGACATCGCCGAAAAGACCAGTCCGACCGTCGTGACGGTGTCGACCAAGAAAACGGTACGGGTGAATGCCGGGGTCAACATGTTCGACTTCTTCTTTGGAAACCCGAATCCACGCCAAAATCAGCGTGAGTTCACCCAGGAGGGTCTCGGTTCCGGCGTGATCGTAAGCACGGACGGTTACATTCTGACCAACCACCACGTGGTGGCCAATTCCGACACGATCTATGTCACTACCAACGACAACCGTCAACTGGCAGCCAAGCTCATCGGTTCCGATCCAGCCACCGACATTGCCGTCATCAAGGTGGTTGAAGCCGATAATCTGACCGCCATCACCTTGGGTAACAGCGACAACGTTCGCGTCGGCGAAATGGTGATGGCCATCGGTTCGCCATTGGCGACCAACCTGGCTACAACGGTAACGATGGGCATCATCAGTGGCAAGGGCAGATACAACCTGTCGCAGCCACAGACTCAGGATGGTGGGCCGACGTATGAAGATTTCATCCAAACCGATGCCGCCATCAATCCGGGCAACTCGGGCGGAGCATTGGTGAACCTGAATGGCGAGCTGATCGGCATCAACTCCGCCATCGTGACGCGGTCTGGCGGATTCCAAGGTATCGGTCTCGCCATCCCGGCAAACATGGCTCAAAGGGTCATGGACGACCTCATTTCTGAGGGACGCGTCATACGCGCCTATTTGGGTGTGTTCCCGCAGGACATCGACCAAAATTTGGCGAAGGCGCTTGATCTGGAGGGCACCGAAGGCGTTCTCATTGCCAATGTGGAACCTGAGACGCCGGCTGCCAAAGGTGGCCTCGAAAGTGGCGATGTTGTCGTTGAAATCAACGGTGACAAGGTGACGAACGCGTCACGCTTTCGGTTGAAACTGGGTGCCATGAAACCCGGCGACAAGGCATCGTTGAAGGTGATCAGGGACGGGCGCGAGCGTAGCCTTACTGTCACGCTTGCTGAGTTTCCAAACGAGGTGGCAGCGGTCACTTCCGATAGCGATGCGGGCAAAAGCAGTATCAACTTCGGATTCCGTGTGTCTGCCCTCGATGAACAAACGGCGCGTCGCCTCAATGTAAACCCTGCCACTAAGGGAGTGGTTGTAACCAATGTTGACACCAATTCCGAAGCCTATGCCAATGGGCTGCGCGACAACGACATTATTGTCTCTGTCGATCGGACGTCGACTCCTGATGTCGACCGTTTTAATGCCGCGATGAGCCGCAAGGCGAAAGGCAGTGTTGCCCTCCTGCAGGTTGTGCGCGGAAATTTCTCCATGTACATGGCGTTCGAGGTCTAAAGCCTCGTCGCATGAAAATAAAGGCCTTCCAGTGAATCTGAGAAGGCCTTTTTTTTATTGAGAACCTTGATCCGGTATCGACTTACTCACTCGAGCAGATCAAGAATAACATGACGCATTGAGTTGCACCCCATTCGGCGAGCGCGTTTTTTGGTTGGCGAAGCACAGCGTGCCATGGGCAACACAAGGTATGGCGACGATGGGCACACTTGCATAGAATCCTGCAATTTCGTCAGGTTTTTTGGCATATCGGGTACTTGGCACGGTTTATGCCTGCAGACTAAAAAAACGCAATTTCATTTATCGAAGATCATGAATTTCAACAAGTTTACAGTAAAGGCGCAGGAGGCTGTTCAGGCTGCCCTCGATTTGGCGGCGAACCGCAACCATCAGGCATTGGAGCCGGAGCACATTGTACGTGCCATGTTGCAGGACTCAGACAGTGTGGCAGTGACCTTGCTCAAAAAGCTCGGTGTTCAGCTGCCGCAGCTCGACGGCGACATCGACCGGTTAGTTGGCAGGTTGCCCATGGTGTCGGGAGCCTCGGTGGGTGGGCAGTACTTATCGAACGCCACGAAGGAGGCCTTCGACAAAGCTCAAAAGATTGCAACGAAAATGGGCGACGAATACATCAGCTCCGAGCATGTGCTCCTGTCGTTGATTGATGCCAACACCGAGGTTGCCAAGACCTTGAAATCGTACGGTGTAACGACCGAAAGTCTTACCAAGGCCATCAAGGAGGTGAGGGGTTCGCAAAAAGTCGACGATCCGAACGCAGAGAGCCGCTACCAGGCGCTCAAGCGCTATGCCCGAGACCTGAATGAGCTTGCCGAGAAGAATAAACTGGATCCAGTGATTGGCCGTGACAACGAAATACGCCGTGTGATGCAAATTTTGAGCCGCCGCACCAAAAACAACCCGGTACTGATCGGCGAGCCCGGTGTTGGAAAGACGGCCATTGCCGAAGGTTTGGCGCTGCGCATCGTGAAGGGAGACGTTCCCGAGGGCTTGCGCACAAAGCGGATCGCAGCGCTCGACATGGGTTCGCTTGTTGCCGGTGCCAAGTACCGTGGTGAATTTGAGGATCGCCTGAAGGCGGTCGTCAAGGAGGTGACCGACTCCGACGGGGAGATCATATTGTTCATCGACGAAATTCACACGTTGGTGGGTGCCGGTGCTTCAGAAGGTGCGATGGACGCCGCGAACATCCTCAAGCCGAGCATGGCCAGGGGCGATTTGCATGTGATCGGAGCCACGACATTAGCAGAGTACCGCAAATATGTCGAGAAAGACAAAGCTCTCGAGCGGCGCATGCAGACCGTGCTTGTCGGCGAACCCTCGGTCGAGGACACAGTGTCCATTTTGCGTGGACTCAAGGAGCGCTACGAAGTGCACCATGGGGTGCGCATCACCGATGCGGCCATCGTTGCGGCTGCCGAGTTGTCGCACCGGTACATCTCGGGGCGCTTTTTGCCCGACAAGGCGATCGACCTGGTCGACGAGGCGGCATCGAGGCTCAGAATTGAGATTGACAGCATGCCGGAGGAGCTCGACGACATAGAACGGCAGATACGACAGCTCGAAATTGAGCGTGAGGCGCTCAAACGTGAAAACGACACGGCCAAACTGGATCAAATTGCCCGCGAGTTGGCCGATTTGACCGAAAAGCAGAGCATGCTCAAAGCGCACTGGTCCAATGAGAAGGAGCTCATCCAAAAGAGCCGCGACATGAAGCAGGCCATCGAGACGGCCCGCTATGAGGCCGACAAAGCGGAACGTGCAAGTCAATTTGAACGTGTCGCCGAGCTGCGGTACGGCACTATCACGCAATTGACGAGGGAATTGGAAGAGACGAAGCAGCGCCTCGCCGAAATCCAGAAAGATCGCTCCATGCTCAAGGAAGAAATCGATGCCGAGGATGTGGCCGACATCGTGTCGCGCTGGACAGGCATACCGGTCAAGAAGATGCTTCAGGGTGAGCGGGCCAAGCTGTTGCATCTCGAAGACGAACTAGGTAAACGTGTGATCGGGCAACGCCAAGCAATCGAGGCGGTCTCCAACGCCGTGCGCAGGGCTAGGGCCGGCCTTCAGGATGCATCGCGTCCTATCGGCTCCTTCATCTTTATGGGGTCTACCGGTGTTGGTAAGACCGAACTGGCGCGGTCCTTGGCCGAGTATTTGTTCAACGACGAACACGCCATGGTGCGCATCGACATGAGCGAATACATGGAAAAGCACAGTGTGAGCCGTCTGATTGGGGCTCCTCCCGGCTATGTCGGCTATGATGAGGGCGGACAGCTTACCGAGGCGGTGCGCCGCAAACCCTACAGCGTCATCCTGCTCGACGAAATCGAGAAGGCCCATCCCGACGTGTTCAACGTGCTGTTGCAAGTGCTCGACGACGGGCGCCTCACCGACAATAAGGGCGTCACGGTCGACTTCACCAACACGGTCATCATCATGACGAGCAACATCGGCTCCCATCTGATCCAACAGAAGATCGATGCGACCGGTGGCGATCTCGACTGGGACGATTATGTCGACCTTCAGAAAATGCTGATGGACAACTTACGGCAGGTGATACGTCCTGAGTTTCTCAACCGCGTGGACGACACAATTGTGTTCCACCCATTGGGACGCGAGCATATCCGCAAAATCGTCGACATCCAGCTGGCGAGGGTCCACAAGCTGCTTGAGCACAACAAGATCAAGCTGCACGTTCCCGATTCGGTCAAAGACTGGCTTGCAGCCCGTGGATACCATACGAGCTACGGTGCACGCCCACTTAAACGTCTCATTCAGAATGAGATCACCAACAAGTTGGCCACCATATTGCTCAGCAGGACCTCTGAAGGACCAGCTCAATATGACGTGCAAGTTTCGAAAGACGGCGAAGCGCTGACCTTCATTGAGGTGTTCGACAACGCCGAGGCCTGGAGCGGGTGAGCGATAGCAAGAGCAAGAGCAAGAGCAAGAGCAAGAACAAGAGCAAGAGCAAGAGCAAGAACAAGAGCCTGTTACTAGGCTGGGTTGAGGGGGCGCAGATCGTCGGTGACGAAGAGGCGCCCCTTGCGGATCATCTCGCCATCGAGGTACACGTCGGCACCAATGCAGACCAGGTCCCAATGGATGCTGCTTTGGTTGCCGTTCGACGCGATTTCATAGTCGTTGCCTAGGGTGAGGTGGTTCGACCCATAAATTTTCTCGTCGAACAGTATGTCGAACATGGGCGTGGTTATCTCCGGATTCAAACCGAAGCTGAACTCGCCGAACCTGCGCGCACCGGGGTCCGTGTCAAGGATGGCCTCGAGCGAGGCATTATCGCTTGAGTTAAAGTCCACCACGACCCCATCCTTGACAGAAAGCTCAACGAATTCGAAGGGCTTGCCTTGGTATACGCTGGGTGCATACCGAATCGTGCCATTTACGCTATTGAGGATGGGGCTGCTGAACAGCTCGCCGTCGGGGATGTTGCGCTGACCATAGCATGGGATCCAGTTCTGCCCTGATATCGAAAACGATATGTCGGTGCCATCGCCATGCAACCGTATTTCGTTGCCGCGACGCAGGCGTTCCTCGAGCGGCTTCATGTTCTCCAGAAGTTTGGCATAATCGAGCAAGCAGGCCTTGTAATAGAATTCGGTGAAGGCGCGCGTGGGCATTTTAGCGTTCATGGCAAAGGCAGGCGAGGGGTATCGCAGCACGCACCAACGGGTGTTGTTGACCCGTTCCTCGAAATGAACGGGAGTGAGCAAGTGTTCGCCGTAGGCTTTGTAGGCTTCTTTCGATGACTGGGATGTCTCGAAGATGTTTTCGGAAGCACGAATTCCGACATAGGCGTCCATCTGATTCATCAATGGCAGCTGTTCGACGTTTGCTTGGCGCTGCCAAAAATCGGCATCACCCTTTTCGATGAGCATTCGGTTGATCTCGGTGTCGTCGATGCGAACGAACGGATTGGCGCCCATTTCGCGCACCACCTCGACCAAGGACTGTAACAAGCCAATTCCGTTGAGTCCGATGAGATGGAGCATCACATTTTCGTCCGATTTCAGCTCAAGGCTGAAGTGGGCCAATTTGTGGGCGAGCTGACGATCGTATTCCGAAACAAAAAGTGACATGGATTCGTAATTATTGAGATTGTGTTACGCTGATGGTGCGGTCGCACAGGTCAAGTTCCCGTGCATCGTTGCTGGCAAGGATGAGAAGTCGGCCGGGTTTGCGCCACTTGGAGACGATCTCGGATATCATGATGGAGCCTGCCTCATCCAAGTTGGACCCGGGCTCGTCAAGAAGCAAGGCTGCGGGTTGATGCAGTATGGCTGAGGCGATTTTCAGGCGCTGCTGTTGACCCGACGAGAGGTTGCCGTACAGCATGTTTGCTTGGCCAGCTAGCCCAACAAGATCGATCGTCTCCGAAATGCGAAGGTGTGCGTCGTTCAGACGATGCAGTTTGCCAAGAAATGCCAAGTTTTCGGTACAGGTCATTTCCCTGTACAATTGAAGCCAGGGTCCGGCAAGCCCGACGTTGCGGCGTATCATTTCCCGGTCTGCCTTGTGTTCGTCAAAAGTCCACTCGACGGCACCACCGCTTGGACGAATGAGCCCGGCCAAACAGCGCATCAGGGTTGTTTTGCCCGACCCATTCCTTCCGGAAATGGCCAGCGTCGAATTGCCGACCTCAAACGACAGTTTGTCGATAACAACACGGGATCCAAATCGTTTTGTGAGAGTCGTAACCTTCAGGTTTGGCATGCGCTAAAAGTACGAATAAGAGCTCCAATCCACCAATTGCAGTGTACCTAAGTCGGGCGTTCATCCCCATTTTACCGTAAATTAAACCCATGAACAAAACCATCAGGGAGGCCAGCACCTACCTTTCAGGGCTTTTGCCTCCAGACTCCCATCATTACACCGGCGACGATTTGCTGAAGTTGGGCATGCCCGACTTCATCGTGCGACGCATCATGTTAGATGTCGCCGACAGGTTGGTCAAATCGCTTTCGCCGCCCTCCTGCGAATGGATGGACACGGAGCGAGCTAATGTGAGGTTAGCTTGGAGTCAATTTGTCGCCGCTGTCAAGGCCGACGCCTATCTGCCCCGAAAGCATGCGGCCGACATTATTGACAACGCTGTCATCGAGACGGTGGAGTTGATCATTGCACCACGTAGAAGGGTGATTGAGTGGCTTTTTGGCCCCTCGCCCGAGCTATCTATCGCACACGTGCGTGAACGTGCGCAATACGTAACCGTGAACCGGTACCTCACCGATGCGCTCATTCGCTACATGGATCGCAAAGATCTTGAAAACATCACAAAGACGGCAGCCAGCGAAGTTATCCGAACGGTAGATGAGCGATATGTGTACGGCTTCACCCCGCTGAATTGGGGCCAGTTGATAGACCCGCTCTTCCAAATCACACGAAACCGGGTAGATTCGGAGTTGGTGCACGATTTTTTTATTGACAAAGGTTTCGAAGCGTTGGCAGATCTGTTCCCTGAGACAGCGTCGCGCATCGATCGCTCACAACTGATCGAACGGCTCACGATTGGTCCGGTGACGAGACAGGAGAAGCGAGAGCAGGAGCAACGGCAAGAACAAGAACAAGAGCGAGAGCGAGAGCAAGAACAAGAGCAACGGCAAGAGCAAGAGGATGTGGTTGAAGAGGTGCCGACTTTGTTGGCCACTTTGGGTGATGATGATGTGACCGAGCCACAAGTTGCGCCAGACTTTAACGAGGCCGAAAGCGGCGAGGACCATCCTATATCACCGATCGTGCCGATTTGGCAACAGTTTCTGAGCGATATTCCCGAAGAGGACTTTGCGGATGCTGAGGATGGAACGATGCCTCTCACAGGGTTTTTACCCGATTCGGAACCACAGCCGGCCATGGTTGCCAAGCCGCTCCAATCGGTGGGATTACCGAAAGCAAAGCTTGTTGACTGGTTGAAAATAGGCGAAAAAACCTATATTGAAGGACTGTTCGATGGCAACGAGATGTCTTATTTCCGCACGGTGTCGAAGCTTGAGTCCTGCTCTGATTGGGATGAGGTTCAGCCGATACTCAAGGAATGGGTCCGGTCGGCAGATGTTGACTTGCACAATGCTGTCCTGGCACAGTTGGTCGATCAATTACAACTTTATTTTTCTACGAACGATAGCTAACGCAATTAACCATGTCGTCACCAAAAGTAGACCGACTTCTCGAACTCCGCAAAGAGACCCTGTTGGGTGGCGGTGAGGCTCGCATCAAGAAACAACACGATTCTGGAAAGCTGACGGCGCGCGAGCGAGTCGAAATCCTGCTGGACAAGGGCAGTTTTGAAGAAATTGGAGCCTTTGTAAAGCACAGGGCGAGGGATTTCGGGTTGGAAAACGAGTCCTATTTGGGTGATGGCGTCATCACTGGCTTTGGAACAATAGACGGACGTCCAGTATATGTGTTCAGCCAAGACTTCACGGTCTTTGGCGGGTCACTATCGGAGACTCATGCGGAGAAAATCGTCAAGATCATGGATCTTGCCATGAAGAACGGTGTTCCGATCATCGGCTTGAACGACTCGGGTGGCGCTCGCATCCAGGAGGGTGTGGCATCATTGGGCGGCTATGCCGAGGTGTTTTGGCGCAACAGCATGGCATCTGGTGTGATACCGCAGATATCAGCCATCATGGGTCCATGTGCCGGTGGTGCGGTGTACAGCCCCGCCATCACCGATTTTACCTTTATGGTGAAGGGAACCAGTTTCATGTTCGTGACGGGTCCGAACGTGGTGAAGACGGTCACACACGAGGAGGTCACATCCGAGGAACTGGGCGGTGCGATGACTCACAGCACGAAATCGGGCGTGGCACACCGGGCTTGTGACCATGATGTCGACTGCCTGATGCAGATTCGAAAGTTGATGAGTTATCTGCCTCAAAATTGCGAGGAAAAGACACCGTCACAGTCTGCATCAGAGCCTGACATTTCACGAGCCGATGGTCTTGACTCCATCATTCCGGACAGTCCGAACAAGCCTTACGACATCAAGGACGTCATTAACGGTATCATGG
Source organism: uncultured Chitinophagales bacterium (assembly GCA_964481355.1). GTDB lineage: Bacteria > Bacteroidota > Rhodothermia > Balneolales > CAYWCV01 > CAYWCV01. The sequence continues at coordinate 501 of CAYZWQ010000035.1, read as the reverse complement.
ACTCTGATTCCTTCTTTGAGATCCATCCCGACTATGCCGACAACATCGTCGTAGGTTTTGCCCGTCTGAATGGACGAAGCGTTGGTATCGTGGCCAATCAGCCGTTGTCGTTGGCGGGTTGCCTCGACATTGACGCCTCGATTAAAGGTGCGCGTTTTGTGCGCTTCTGCGACGCGTTCAACATCCCGTTAGTGGTGTTCGAAGACGTTCCCGGCTTCTTGCCGGGTACCGACCAGGAGTGGGGAGGTATCATCAAGCACGGTGCGAAGCTGCTCTATGCCTTCTGTGAGGCCACGGTTCCGAAGGTTACGGTCATCACCCGCAAAGCGTACGGAGGTGCCTATGATGTGATGAACTCAAAGCACATCAGAGCCGATTACAACGTGGCGTGGCCGACCGCTGAAATTGCGGTCATGGGTGTGAAGGGTGCGGTCGAGATCATCTTCCGGAAGGAGATTGGCAAAGCCGAGGACAAGGCTGCGCGTCAGGCTGAGTTGGAGG
>CAYZWQ010000034.1:10118-18863 GCA_964481355.1 uncultured Chitinophagales bacterium | reverse complement strand
ATATTTGAAGGCCCTTTCCTTGGCATCGGTGCTGAGTGGCGGAATAGCAACGATATGCGCCATCTGCACTTGCTCAGGTATGGTCGGTATCGAATCGGGCGGTATGCTGCCGAAGAATTCCTCAACCTCCCGTCTTGTAATCGTGACTCTGGCGCGAAAGTTCTCTCTGACCTTGTTGGCAAGTTCATTTTCCCTCAACCTCGGACGCCATTCATTCTTGTAATCGAAGATTGTCTTTCCCAGGGCCTCTTCCAATGCCTGTTCACTCCCGAACTGTGCAGTGAGCTGTCTGATGTAGTCGTCGATCTGGCGTTCGATCTGGTCGTCCTCAACAACCACTGAATCGATGGCAGCCTGTTCGATCAGGACATACTTATCGATCTGGGTCTCAAGAATTTCATACCAGATCGATTCTTCATATGAAATGCTAGGGTCGCGCAACATGATGTCTTTGACCAAGCTGTCGATGTCTGACTTCAAAATGACATGGTCGTTGACTTGAGCCACGATGCGGTCGAGCACGTTGCCGCTTTGGGCAACTGCTGACGAAAATCCGGCGACTGACAATACCAGTGTGATAATAAGTTTTTTCATTCGGCTAATGTATTTACTACTGTCGTTGCAACAGGTTTGACTGTCGTGCATTTATGATGATGCTCTGTTCTAACGCACGTAATCGCCGGTTCTTTTTCTGAACGAGCAACCAATCTTCAATATACGGACGAACGAGCGAGGTATCGAGCGTCGTTCCTGCGGCTACAGGTCCCACGACCCAAAAAAAATGCCAATTCCCATCGTCGGAGATCACTTCCGACAGACGGTTTGCGTTTGTTGAGCGCCAGAACTGCCGGAGTGAGGGGAATTCGTCATCAAGCTGCCTCGTGGGGCGCGGCATTTGTTGCAGTTTCCACCATTCAGGATTCGACTCTTGGAATCCAAGAAGCACATCTTCTCTACGGAGGCGACTAGACATCGCACCATGAAGGGCATATACGCTGTCGTAATTTGAGTCCCAAAAGTGGTACAATTGCAGGGAAGGCTCAGAGACCTTGACTAAAGATGGATTCGAATCAAAGAGTTCGACCCAGTCTGACGGGGTCAGCCTCACTGTGTCGAGCCTTGACTGTAAGAGCCGTAACATGGCGTCGCTGAGCACTTGATCGCGTGAACGATCTAGTTGGCGCTTCACATCGGGACTGTCGGTCAAACCGTTTCGCTCGGCTTCCATGCTCAGAATGGCTCTTCGTTCCCAGGCTTCGACATAGCCATTTACGGCTCGGGCGCTGTCAGCACGTAATTCAGCCGACGGTATTGCGGCCACCGCCTCTTCAAGCAATAGGATCCTGCTTCCAACCCTGGAAAGCACGGTGTTCTCGGTCTTGCCGGAACCACCGCACTGTATCAAGGTTGCCGTCAGCAAACATGCGAAGATGCAACCATATTTATTGAATCGGAACAGTGGGGTGCCTGTACGTTTTACCTGATGTTGGCGGGAAACGATTGAATCCTGAACTTCTGCCTGAGCTTCTCATTCCACTCATTTTCGCGGATGGGTTGGTATTCAGACACCAGCCTGAAGAAGGCATCGTCGAATGTCATAGGCTCCGGATCGCGGACTCTTTCGAGATACAGCAAGTTCCGCGTACTCCTGAAATCGAAGATGTCGGTGAACTCCCCGCCGCTCAGGCCATTGAGCTTGTCGAACGGCTCGTTCGACAGGTCGCTGATCGTTTCACGCACGACGCTCAGAACGGGTGTGTCATTTCGTAGCGAGTCTGGGCTCATGCCGGAGATGATGCGATCCTTGGCTGTGGTGAGAAGCGAGTCGTTGCGCGCGGCCATCCTGACGATGTCATACCTTCTTGGAAATTGGTATGTGCCTTTGTTCGATTCAAAAAGTGACAACAGGGCTGCCGTGTCGGTCCGGGCGTAGTTCCAAACCTCATCTTCTGTCAATTTGAAGACAGCCAGGCCTTCCAAGTAGTTTTGGATGGTGTTTCTGTAGTCTTCATACCTCTCGTTGGTGATTTCGAGGAGCTTTTGCTCGACCATCTTGTCTTTGAAGGCGTCAAACAGCAGGTCGTTTACACCAGACCAAGTGATGGACGGAGAATTTGACATAATGAACGCTTGGTAGTCCGCAATGGAGTAGGTGTCTTCGCCAAGCTCATAAATGACCAATTGGGAGATATCCGTAGGGATAGCGGTCTCGGCAACCTTGACTGAATCTTTTCCAAAACGAAGCCCCTGGAATATCTTCATGTTGTCTAGGGCCACATACTCGCGTACTTCTTGACGTATTCTGTTCAGAACCAGCCCACGCTGATCGCGAAATGATGGAAGGTTTCGGAGAGCTGCCAGTGCTTCGGCACGCTCCACCTCAGGGTCACTGTAGGTGCGAATAGAGTCGACCTTGATCACATGTATGCCATAGACGGTCTGAACGGGTGGACGTGGTTTCCCCAACTGTTCCGTTTGGACAGCAAATACAGGATCAGTGAACGAATTGTCGTAAGCACCATAGTTGATCCAGCCTATCTGCCCGTCGAATTCTATGGATCTTTGATCGTGTGAATATTTTTGCACCATCTTGGCCCAGTCGGCGCCGTTCTCAAGCTGTCGATAGACATCGTTGGCTACGTTGTAGAGCGAATCGCCATAGTCCTGTGTTCCACCTCGCGCGTTCAGGTAGATATGGCTGACGAACCGGTCCATCAATCTCTCCCGAATGTCTTTGACGAGAACGATGTGGTAACCGAATTGGGTCCTGAACGGCATGGACACTTGGCCAACATCGAGGGAGAATGCCGCGTCCTCAAAAGGTTTCACCGCCCAGCCGGCAGAAAAATAACCTAGTGGACCACCCATGCTGCGTCCCTCATAGATAGTCGAGTACTCGTTCGACAACTTCTCGAAATCCTCACCCGCAAGGAATTTGTTGCGTGCTTCGATGAGTTGGTTCCAAGCGTGGACAGTATCGGAGGGGGAGGCGCCCTCCGGGATCGCGATCAAAATGTGCGTCGCATCAATTTCCCGCTTTGACCGGAAAATATATTCGTCTATGAGTTTGTCCTGAATTTCGTTTTCGATCCAGTACGGAATTGCATACTGCAATTCATATTGGCGCAATTCCTGAATGATCTCCTGTGAATCAAAAAGCCCCTGTTCTTCTGCCTCCATCAGTTTGGCGCGATAGAGAAGGTATAAGTCAAGGAATTCGTTGAGCTCTCGGATTCTGGTTGTGTCAGCCTTTTCGCCGGATATATTGTTACGCTCGTATTGGGTGAGAAGTTCGTCGAAGTAAACGGGGTTTCCTCCCACCATTCCCACAACGTCCGAAGAAACTGCGCCTCTTGGCGTGTCGTTGCTTACCATGTTGTTTCCGGTTCCGCAACCGAACGCGGCGATGACAGATGAAAGAACCAGTGTAGCTAGGATGCGACGCATGTAAAACAGTTTAGTGAACATTAAAATCAAGCAGCCTTAAAAATCGCTTAAATAACGCAGACTGGCAAGAATTAATACATGAACCACCAAATAAATCGATCAATAGAGCATGCCGGCTATGGTGGCAGTCATCAGGTTTGCAAGTGAGCCCGCAAGCACGGCCTTCACTCCGAAACGAGCCAAATCTGATTTGCGTGACGGTGCCAGTCCACCAATACCGCCGATCTGTATGGCGATGGACGAAAAGTTGGCAAATCCGCACAGAGCGAATGTGGCCATGACGATCGTCTTCGGGTCGAGCGTCTCTGCGGCTACCAGCGTCGACAGGTCCAAGTAAGCAATGAACTCGGTGAGCACGACTTTCGTGCCAAGCAGCGTGCCCACATTCAGAGCATCTTGAAACGGCACTCCAATGATGAATGCAACCGGAGAGAAGATGAGTCCCAAGATCGATTGGATGCTGAGCTCGAAGTCGGGATAAAGTTGGTTGAGCATGGTCCAGTCGCCGATCTTGGTGAGCAATGCGTTACCCATTGCGAGCAACGCAATGAACGCAAGCAACATGGCTCCGACATTGAGGGCAAGTTTCAGGCCTTCAGCTGCGCCCGAGGCCGCTGCATCGATCCCGTTGGCGTCCGCCTTTTCGATGCTCATCTTCACTTCTCCCTTCGTGAGAGGCTCGTCTACCTCCGGAACCAACATCTTGGCAATAATCAACGCAGCGGGTGCGGCCATGAGGCTTGCGCCGAGAAGCTGCTCCGCGAACAAAAGTCGGGCCTGATCAAGCGGAATGTTGTAGGTGAGTGCATACGAATCGCCGAGCATTTGAATGTATGCAGCCATCACTCCTCCCGCGATGGTTGCCATTCCACCCGTCATGATGGCCAGCAGTTCTGAATTCGTCATGCGCTCAACGTAGGGCTTCACTACGAGCGGCGCCTCCGTCTGGCCCACAAAGATGTTCGCAACCACCGAGAGCGACTCCGCACCCGAGGTTCCAAGAACCTTTTGCATGCCGATGGCCATCATTTTCACAATCCACTGCAGGATGCCATAATGATAGAGCAGCGAGGTGAGCGAGGCGAAGAATACGATCGTCGGAAGCACTTGAAAGGCAAAAAAGAATCCCAGAGAAGCCTCTGTTCCGGGGCCTTTGGCCAAGTCGCCGAATATAAATGTCGCACCTGCCGTCGTGTATTCGATCACTGCCACGAAGAAGCCCGAAACCCAGCTGAAGAATTCCTTGGGCCAACCCAGGGGGGTGAACCACTGCTCCATCACGCGCCCCTTCAAAATGAACACCGCCAGCACAAACTGGATGAGCAGACCCTTGGCCACAATGTCCCACTTGATGGCCTTCTTGTTGTTGCTGAGCATCCATGCGATGGCAACAATCGCCAGCATGCCGATCACACCGCGTAAAATATCCATTATTGGTCTGTGTTAGAATGTTCCGGTTTTTGCACGGCGGAGCGGGCGTTTACATTTCGGGGAGTAGGCTTGTCGACAGGCGGTCTGTAGGCGTGGCGTGAACGTGGCTCGTAGGAATCATACTCACCAAGCAGCACTTTCGAGTCGCTCTCGACCACCCTCTGCGAATAGTGCGCCATTGTGCCTGTCACCGTGCAAATGGCATGCAATTTGGTCACATACTCGGCAACGGCCATCAACGAAGGCATAGGCTCGAACGGCTTGCCAAGGTAATCCATGTCCAGGCCTGCCAAGATGACTCTTTTCCCCTCGTTCGCCAAATCGTTCACCACGTCCACAAGCCGGTTGTCAAAAAATTGGGCCTCGTCCACACACACTACGTCGGCCGATCCACTGAGCAACGTAATCTGATCGGCGGTCTCTACGGGGTGGGCAGGTATCATCGTGGCATTGTGCGAGGTGATTTCCTCGACTTGGTATCGATCGTCGAGCTTTGGCTTGAAAAGCTGCACATTCTGGCCTGCGATGAGCGCGCGTCTCGCCCTCCGAATCATCTCCTCCGTTTTCCCGCTGAACATGCTTCCGCAAATTACCTCAATCCACCCGCTTCCGGGGTGATGCAAGTTAGGCTCATGGATCATATGATGGATCGGTGATTATGTTCGACGATTCGTGAGGATAGTGAAATGCGCTTGCTTGAACAAATGTTTATTCGACGTGCATCGCCCGATACTGCCGCACCATGTCGTAAACAAGCCACGCGACAGGGTAGGGGGGAAGGACCACGCATAGTATGATCTGCCACATCTTTATTGTGCGGTGGGAACTGTCGGTCAGACCTGCTATACCCGCGATCCAGAAAATGATGAACACGAAAACAAGCAACGACACAATGAGCGATCCGAAGATGCCGAACGTCTGGTATAAATTTTCCAACATGCTGTTGAGGCAAAAATTGCGTATTTTGAGCGCGATAACAGCTTTAAGTTATCAAAGACAGCGATAACCTCACATACCTTTCGTTCACATTCCAGAACGGACCGCATGCGTGACCGTTCATCAAGGCTGCAGGCTGTTACAGCAACAAGCACACGCATATGCTACCAGTCGTATCTATTGTCGGAAGGCCGAATGTCGGCAAATCCACCCTGTTCAACCGCCTGCTTGGCGAGAGGAAGGCCATCGTTCACGATTCGTCGGGTGTGACCCGCGACCGTCACTACGGCGAGGCCTTTTGGAACGGCGTCGATTTCACGATCATCGACACCGGCGGCTACCTTCCCGACGATGGAGATGCCATCGTCAACGGCATCAGGCAGCAGGTAAGGATGGCGATAGCGGAGTCGGATGTCATCCTTTTCGTTGTGGATGTCACCATCGGCATAACCGACCACGACCTGGAGGTGGCTCAGCTCCTGCGCCTTCAAAACCGCCCCGTACTGGTTGTTGCCAACAAGTCGGACAACGAGCAACGCATCTGGGAGTCCCCCATTTTTTACAGCCTCGGTTTTGACGAGGTTTTTGCGGTGTCCTCAGTGTCCGGATTGGGAACTGGCGACCTGCTCGACCGCGTTTTGGAACTTTTTCCCGACAAGGTGAAGGAACAAGAGGGTGAGGATATACCCAAACTGGCTTTTGTCGGGAGGCCGAACGTTGGAAAAAGCAGCATCGTCAACGCGCTGCTCAACCACGAGCGCAGCATCGTGACCGACATTGCCGGCACCACCCGCGACTCCATCAACAGTCCGTTCACGTACGACGGCAAAGACTACATCCTGGTCGACACTGCAGGACTCCGCAAAAAGACGAAAGTCAACGAAGATATCGAGTTCTACAGCACGATTCGCACTCACAAGGCCATTCGTGAGGCCGACGTGGTGATCGTGCTGGTCGACGCCGTTGTCGGCCTCGAGTCGCAGGAGTCGAAAATCATCCAGGAAGCCGAGCAGTTCAACAAGGGGATCATCATCGCCCTGAACAAGTGGGATCTGGTCGAGAAGGAGACCAACACGCTCAAGGAATTTGAGGAAAAGATCCGGCAGAAGCTTCCTACATTGACCTACGTCCCAATCATATCGGTATCGGCCCTCACCAAGCAGCGCCTCAACAAGCTCATGGAGCTCGTGCAGCACGTAATCGAAGAGCGACGCAAGAAGATTTCAACATCGGAGCTCAACAACTTCATCGAGCGGACGGTTTCGATGGTGAAGCCTCCTTCCGTGCGTGGAACGGTGCTCAGCATCAAGTACGGAACCATGGTGAAGAACAATCCCCCCGTGTTCAGCTTCTTCATGAATAGACCCAGCGACCTGCCTGCAAACTACCGCCGGTTCCTCGAGTCCAGGATCCGCGAGGAGTACGGTTTCGTCGGCGTGCCCATCACGATGGTGTTCAAGGCGAAATAATGAACGGTCGAAACTTCTGCTCGCGTTAAAGTGATTGATAGAAAGTGACGAAAAGGCTATTTTGTACTTTTGTGACCAAAACCGAAACATTTTAGGAACCCCGGAATGCCCGAGCGTCTGGATATACCCAAACTCAACGCCCTGAACAAGGACTACCAGAACGAGAGGAACCTCACGTTCATGGAGCGCCTGTACCTCCCAGAAGTCTTCAAGGGCATGTGGTATTCGTTCAAGCAAATGTTTAAGCCAACGGTTACGATGATGTATCCGGAGGAACGGTGGGATCCGCCCTCGATATTCAGAGGCCGTCCCGTTTTGGTTGAAGACAACGGCAAGGAGCGCTGCGTCGCCTGCGGGCTGTGTGCACGTGCATGCCCACCGTTGGCGATCAGCATGCAGGCGTCCGAAAACAGCGACGACCCAAAGGAGCGCTTCCCCGATTTCTTCGAAATCAACATGCTTCGTTGCATCTACTGTGGTTTCTGCGAGGAAGTTTGCCCTGAAGAGGCCATTGTCATGAGCAAGGACTACGACCTGGTCTTCGACTCCCGCGAAGAGGCCATCTACGGCAAAGACCGGCTTCTGATTCCGAAGGAGGAGCTCAAGGAGCGCCTCGACTTCCTGCGCGAGTACAAAAACCGCCAGTTCGGCCAGTTTTGGGATTTCCAAGAGGAGAACAACATTCACTCGGTTCGCAACCGGGACAAGCGCTGGGAAACCAGCCTCAGTCTCGTCGAAATGCTAGAGGCCAAGAACGCCGCACAGCGCATTGAAGGACAGGCCTGAGGCCAATTCCTGACATAAGAAATTATCTGATATAGATGGACTTCACGATTGATGATGTAAGGCAGGTATTGGAAGACGCCCGCTATCTGCAGGATGAGATTGAGGCGCTCAAGTACGTCATTCATGATGTGCCTTACGACGACAAACCGGCACCGGGCGAATACTCCATCCTCGAAATGGTGGGCATGATCGACCACGCACAAGTCGCATTCTATCGGCCTGCAATGGAAGAGATCATCCGCAACTCGGCACCCGACGTGAGTGTGCCCACCGATTATGAAAAGAGCTTCAAACTCCGCAAGGACGAGAACGACACGGTCGACACCGTACTGAACCGTATCATCAAACATCGTGCAGCCTTCCTGAACTTCATGAGCAAGATCAAACCGCTCGAGTGGGAACGCTCCGGTTTCATCAGCGGCAGGCGCTTTACCGTGTTCGCATTGCTCAATGAATTGGTCGGATTCGAACGCGACCAACTTAAACGCGTGGCCGAACGCGTCATGACGCTCAACAGAAACTGAACGCGGGGCTAAATTACACATGACAATTGACTGGCAAAGCCTTCTAGCTGCTCTTGCCAGCGTTGTTGTGGCAGCGGTGCTAGCCCGGCACGGGTTCCTGAAGAACGCATCCACAGGCTTCGGAACCTTGGCGGTCACTATGGTAGCAGTTT
>CAYZWQ010000034.1:0-10108 GCA_964481355.1 uncultured Chitinophagales bacterium | reverse complement strand
CATCGAATTTGCGGCCAGGCTGACAAACACTCAGTCGACACTGGTGCGGAGTGTGTCCGATTTGACATGGTTACTTGTTGCTGCCATATTGCTGGTTTCACTGGCAAATTTCCTTCGTGAAGACAAGCCACCCTTTGCGAGGTATCCGTTCTTTTTTACCCTGCTGCCTCTCATCGTGTTACCCGTGTACCCGTTCATATCCGACACTATCGTGATCAAGAACTGGGTACTGGCACTGTATCAGTTCGGCGCACTTACCATTGCCGGACTGTTATTCGCGCTCATGGCGTCCAAAGACAAGTCTTACCTGCTCATTTTAGTCTCTGTGGCGTTCTTCTCTGCTGCGTGGGTCACCAGATGGATCGTCCAACCACATGCCACACATCGATGGTTGTACACGATTTTCATCATTATGGGAATGATTGTGGCAACAAAAACCTTTTTGGGCAGAGCAAACAACAAACCAAAAACAAATACCTGACACCTATGGCAATCAAAGTCGGCGATTCGGCACCTGATTTCACACTTAAGTCACACCAGGGAGACGATGTTACATTGTCTTCGTTCAAGGACCAAAACGTACTGGTCTTGTTTTTCCCGTTTGCGTTTACCGGGGTATGCACCAAGGAGCTATGCCAGACACGCGACAGCATCGCCTTCTACAATGATGCAAACGCCAAGGTTCTGGCCATCAGCGTGGACAGCCAATTTACGCTGGCAAAATTTGCAGAGGCTAACAGTCTCAATTTTACACTCCTCAGCGATTTCAATAAAACGACCGCCAAGGCCTATGGAAGTTTGTATGATCAGTTTATCGGCTATTACGACGGCGTAGCAAAACGCTCGGCATTTGTGGTCGACAAAGAAGGCGTGGTGCGCTACGCCGAAGTGCTCGAAAGCGCTGGAGATATTCCGAATTTCGAGGCCATCCAAGGCGTGTTGAAAGAGCTGGCATAAAACGCGCCAGAGTCCTTCAATTCGTCGCTTATACTTGAAGGCGGCTCCGTTTGGGGCCGCCTTTGTTGTTTTGCTTCAATATGGACAGAAAATTCAGTACCATCCATTTTGATCGACCACATCGGGCTGTCCACACAATTCGTAAACAATCATGAAGTTTCTAAGGTATTCCTTTGCCGCATTTATCGTCATATCCGTTTTAGCGACGTTTTCACACGCCCAAATGGCCGATGCTCCTGCTCGTGCCGAAGGGGAGGGGCCTTTCAAGAGGATGATTATCCGCGGGGTGAACCTGATCGACGGAACTGGTTCGCCGGCACTTGGACCAGTCGATATCGTAATCGAGGGCAACCGGATCGTTTCTGTGAATATGGTCGGGTACCCCGGTGTCCCGATCAACCAAAACCGTCGTCCTCAGGCCGGACCCGACGACAAGGTGATCGACGCGGAGGGCATGTACGCGCTGCCTGGATTTTTCGACAATCACGCGCACACTGGCGGCGGGGCGCAGGGGACCAGTCCGGGGTATGTGTATAAACTGTGGCTCGCACACGGCATCACCACCATCCGCGAGCCAGGATCTGGCAACGGACTCGAGTGGACTGTCCGCCACAAGAAGCGCAGCGCCGCAAATGAAATCACCGCGCCACGGATTTTCGCCTACTCAACCCTTGGTTCCGGTTTCAATCGCCCCGTCAACACGGCCGATGATGCCAGGGAATGGGTGCGGAAAATTCATGCTGAGGGGGCCGACGGCATCAAGTTCTTCGGTGCGAATCCTGAAGTCTACAAGGCCTCGCTCGACGAAGCCAAGAAACTTGGGCTCGGATCGATGACCCATCACGCCCAAACCAGAGTCGTCTATGCGAACGTGCTGCAGTCGGCCCGCTGGGGACTCAAAAGCATGACACATTGGTATGGCCTGCCGGAAGCGCTCTTCGAAGACCGTATTGTTCAGGATTATCCGCTCGACTACAACTACCAGGACGAGCAGCACCGCTTCGAGGAGGCCGGCAAGCTCTGGCGCCAGGCAGCAAAGCCCGGTTCTGATCATTGGAATCGTGTTATGGACGAACTGTTGACTCTAGATTTCACCATCAATCCGACGTTCACCATCTATGAGGCAAGCAGAGACCTCATGGCTCAACGCCGTGCAGAATGGCACGAAAGGTACACACTTCCGTCGCTGTGGAGTTTCTTCAATCCGAACAGGGTAGCCCATGGATCCTATTGGTTCAATTGGGGAACAGAACAGGAAGTGGCCTGGAAGGAAAACTACCGCATCTGGATGCAGTTTGTGAACGAATACAAAAATCGGGGCGGACGTGTCACACTGGGCTCCGATGCCGGGTTCATCTACAAGATCTATGGATTTGGTTACATCCAAGAGATGGAACTGTTTCGTGAGGCTGGCTTTCATCCACTGGAGATCTTTATGGCGGCATCACTCAAAGGAGCTGAGGAACTTGGAGTTGCCGACCAGTTGGGAACAATTGAGCCAGGAAAGTTGGCTGACATCATATTGGTTGATGCCAATCCGATGCAAAACTTGAAGGTGCTTTACGGTACAGGCGCCATTAAGGTGAACGAGAACAACGAAGCTGTGCGATACGGCGGGATCAAATACACCATCAAGGACGGAATTGTGTTCGACGCCCAGCAGCTCCTGCGCGACGTGGAGGCCATTGTTGCGAAGGCTAAGGCCGACTCGGGCGCGAAGATTACGCAACCTGGGTTAGGTTACTGATGGGAGTGAACAACCACAGATGACACTGAAAAAGCAGAAATGCTGAACCACAGATAGCACTGATGTCACCGATGATGTAACAATTAATCATCTGTGTCATCAGTGGTAGGATTTTAGTCGATTGTTTTCCGCTTTTTCAGTGTTTTCTGTGGTTATTGAATTGGATGGGTTGATCCCGGTTCAGGCAGGGGATAATGATGCATCCAAAAGCGGTCAGTTATTTGATTTGTGGCAGGTGTGGCAAATAACAACTTTACATAATATATATTATGTGACATATATTGATCGAGGAGATTCAACCTTCCATTGACGGTGGCAACCACATTGGATTGAAAGCCATAAAATCCTACCAGCGCAGGTAGTTCGTCCTCTTAGCTATCTGTCTGTTGAACATCACCAGTAGAACGATCAATATGCCTATTTGTCCGAAAACCGTCGCAACGGAGTACGGATCGAACGGATTGTACCACGTATCAGGCGCAAACTGAGTCGCGCTTCTCCAAATCCACCATGAAAACAAAATGACTACCTGAACAGGCACCAATTTACCTATGATGATGTCCCACCATTTACCGAGACGCATGTCGTCGGCGTCGGTGTTGACCAAGGTTGTGCGAAATGCCGGCAAGCCGTATTTGATAACCGTATAAGCGATGAATGCACCTGATATCATCAGCGCCAAACCCCAGACGAAGTCCTGGTTGGCAAAGAAGTTCAGATTGATGGCTGACGGTACCCCGATCAGGAAGCCGACTGCTCCCACCGACCAGGCGGCTACGGTGCGGTTAACCCCCATATCTACGAAGATTCTCGTAGTTAATGCGATCATTGACATGAGCGACGTAAAGGCCGCAAACGAAAGACCGAGAAAGAATATACCCGCAAAGACTTGTCCTGCAGGGATTTCAAAGAATAACTGAGGCATCCAGATAAAGGTAAGTCCGGTGGATGCTGGACCCGACGTCTTCATCACTTCCAGAATCTCCGAATTGGACATTGATGACCCTAGTGTTCCAAACACAGTCGAAAAGATGATGATGGCCGCCATCAGTGATATTGTATTGTTGCCTATACCCGTGATGAAGGCGCTTCTGGTCACTGATTCCGTCTTCTTCATGTAGGCAGCATAGGTCAAGATGAGCCCCCACCCTGCCCCAGTGTCCCATGCATTCTGTGTGAGCGCCTCAAGCCATATGGTCGGATTGGTGAGAGTGGACCAGTCGGGCGTGAACAGATACTGGATGCCGGCAAAACTGCCCTCAAGCGTCACAGCCCGAACAAGGCTGATAAGCACAATCGCAAGGAGCGATGGGATCAAGATTTTACTGAGGGTCTCGATAAAGCGGATTCCCTTCCATACCACAAAGGCACCGCCGAAAATGGCCGTCGCATGCAAAATTAAAGGCCATGAGCTGCCTTGGAAGTTATCCCACAGAGCCGTAGAGGAAGCTATGTCGGTCGGGAGGCCTCCACTCACCGTGATCCCGAAATAATAGAAGCACCATCCGGTTACCACACTGTAGTAGAACATGATCGCCATAGCGACAAAACCCACAAAACCGCCCATCCAGGCAAATTTCTCACCTAAAATGGTCATGATGGAGCCGACGGTGCCTCTTCGGCCATGTCGGCCTATGGCGTACTCGGCGATGATGAGCGGAATGCTCCAGACGAGGAGGAAAACGATCCAAGCAACCAGAAAGGCGCCCGCGCCGTCTTCGCCTCCATTTTGAGCGGCTATTCGCGGAAACCTCCAAATATTCCCAGTTCCGACCGCTATCCCCAACACGCTCAACAATAAGCCCAGCCGTGTCGCAAATCCTTCGTGCTGATCATGTTTATATGCCATGGCAACAATAAATTATATACTTGCGTTTAATCTGACGACCACCGATCGTTCGGAATATAGAATCTTGCCGTCAGAATACCATCGATTAAATTTCGCGTGGCTGCAGTGGTCCTGATCTGTGAAAAATCATCCGAATCCCGTAAGTTATGAGTTTATGTTGACCTATCATGTCAAGGCATATCTCGAAGATTCGCGGAGCTTGACATGATAAACGGCCAAGTGTAATTACCTCAAAAATGAATTTTACAACACACGCATCTCGGAACAGGCTGTTTGCCATCCTGGTATTTCTGTACTCGCTGGTCATCTACCTGCTTACGCTGGCGCCAACGGCCAGCTTCTGGGATTCGGGCGAGTTTATCGCCGTAGCCCACGGCCTTCAGGTGACGCACCCACCCGGGGCTCCTCTCTACCTGCTCATTGGGCGTCTATTTTCCATGTTCGCCGGTCCTGAATGGGTATCGTGGAGCGTGAACCTTCTGAGCGCCGTTGCATCGGCACTTACGGTCATGCTGTTGTATCTAATCGTCGTGCGCTTGGTGCGGGAGTGGCTGCCAAGCGACACATCCAAGTGGTCGATCGGCGACTGCATCGGCATGTATGGGGGTGCGATCATAGGCGCCGCGACATTTGCCGTCACCGATTCCTTCTGGTTTAACGCGGTGGAAGCCGAAGTGTACGCACTTTCCATGTTCTTCACCGCCATCGCCGTATGGCTTGCCCTCAAATGGAGCGAGGTGCACGACCAACCCGGCAACGAACGCTGGCTGGTGCTCATCGCCTACATGTTCGGTCTTGCGATGGGAGTACACCTGCTCAACTTGCTGGTGATTTTCTTTGTGGCATTGATCATCTATTTCAAGAAGTACGACTTCAGCATCATCTCGCTGGGAATAGCGGCAGTGCTCGCCTCTGCAAGCTTTCTTCTGATCTATCCCTTCACGATGAAATCGATTGCCGCAATGGCTCTCTCGGTTTATGAGGCCACCTTCGGATTCATCCACCCCATCGTCTTCTTCGCACTCATAGGTGTCTCGGTCATTGGTGGAATACTATACACCCAGAAGATGGGCTACAAGTTTGCGAACGTCTTCCTGATCAGCTATTTCATGATCTTGATCGGCTTTTCGAGCTATTCGCTTGTCATTATTCGATCGATAGCCGACCCACCCGTCGACGAGAACGATCCAGAGACCGTCGAAGCCTTCATAAAGTACATCAACCGCGACCAATACGGAGATACCCCCATCTTCATGGGATATTCGTACGACAACGAAATCGGCGGATTGGACCGCAGCTCCGAAAAGCTATTCCCGCGCCGCTACTCGTCCGATCCTCGCCACCAGCAGGTATATGCCGATTATTCCAGCGACTGGAGCTTCTTCTGGGGCTACCAGGTGTACCACATGTATATAAGGTATTTCAACTGGCAGTTTATTGGCCGGGAATCCGATATTCAAGACACCGGTACAGCCACCGGTTTTGGAGAGAGCGACTACAAGGACAACCATGCACACAACGTCTACTACTTTCTGCCCTTCCTTCTCGGTCTCTTCGGAATGCTCTACCACTTCCAAAGGGATTGGAAGAGGGCATTCTCGGTGTTGGCCCTGTTCTTGATGACTGGGTTCTTCATCCTGATCTACCTTAATCAGACACCATTCCAGCCCCGTGAGCGCGACTATTCCTATGTGGGCTCCTTCTTCGCCTTTGCCATTTGGGTCGGCATCGGCGCAACCGCGCTCATCGACTGGATGCGTCAGGCCGGCAAGGAAAATGCTCCGGCCATGTATGGCGTGATTGGCGTCGTATTTGCCGCCGTGCCAGCATGGATGACGTATCAAAACTACCACGACCACGACCGTAGCGGTAACTATGCCGCGCCCGACTATGCATGGAACCTGCTTCAATCGGTCGCACCCTATGGTGTATTGTTCACAAATGGAGACAACGACACCTTCCCCCTATGGTATGCCCAAGAAGTCGAAGGCGTCCGCACCGATGTGCGTGTGGCCAACTTGAGTCTTCTCAACACCGACTGGTACATCCGCCAGCTCAAGAATCAATGGTCGCATGAGTCGCCGCCGATCAAATTCTCCGTCACAGACGAGCAAATTGGCCGACTCGAAGATAAGTTCAGTTCACAGCGGGCTGAGGACTGGTGGACCCCCCAAAATGTCGTTATTCCAGTCGACAAAGATTTGCTGCGCGGTAAAGTGAACAACCCTGAGAATACGAAACAGTGGTTTGCCATCGAAAGTAAGTCGCCGCTCAATCCTGACGCAGGGCTTCCCACCTTCGACGAAATGGCGTTCGATATTCCCGTGGACTCCCTCGACGAGCAGGTCGACTGGTATTATCAGGGCAACTTCCTGGGCAGGTTCCAAGACCAGGAAATCTACTACACGCGCATTCAGGACGACATGGTGATGGACATCCTCAAGTCGAACGACTGGATCCGTCCTGTCTATTTCGCTGTAACCGTATCTCGCGATGGACAAATAGGACTTCAGAACTACTTCCGCACCGAGGGCCAGGCATATCGTGTAGTCCCAAAGAAGGGTGAGGGCCCGACACAAAGTCTCAATCCTGTGACGCACGGCCAGAGGCTTCGCACGTTCCGTTTCCGCAACCTCGACAACCCCGATGTCTATTATGACGAGAACGTGAGGCGCATGACTGAAAACTATCGCGAACTCATCACAAATCAGGCCATGGCCTGGTACAGGCTGGGTGAGCGCGACAGTGCAGCCTACTGGCTCCGTTGGGGAGAGGAGAAAATCCCGTTCGACGTCATTGAGTCTGACATTGGCAGCACCATCCGATACGCATACCGTTTCGCACAAGTTGGAGAGCTTGACGACGCAACACGTTTGGCCGACCGGTCCATGCCGAAGGCCGAGCAGGCACTTCGCCGGGCGATGCGATCCTTCAACAACTATGCGGATCGCATCGACGCTCTGCGTCAACAGGCGAACGATGCCCGGACGAAAGGCGACTTGGCAAAGGCTCGGAGCTTGGCCGCACAAAGTGAGGTTCTGGTGCAGAACATTGAAAATTACCGCCGTGAACTCTATTTCAACGCAGGTAATTTTGCCTTGCTTCAAAATATCTATTACAAGGCTGGAAATGCAACGAAAGCAGACGAAGTACGTATGATTGCAGAAATGGTCTCCGAAGGGATGATACCACTTCCATCAACGCCGGACGAGAGCGACGAGCAAGTTCGTAGCATGTACGGCGAATAGGCGCATACTCATCCCCTAGTTGAATTGACTGCCATCATATCGTACATTGTATCTGCCATCCGAAAACTAACCACCTAAGGTTCAAATGATCCAGGATTTCAGCATCGAAAACATTGATGCCGTAGCCGAGGTGCTTGGAGCGAAAACGAAGCGCATCGGCAACATGGTACGTCTCGAAGTCGAGTCGGCTGACAGCGGAAGTAAAGTTGCAGCCGAATTCTACTTCGATCTCATGGTAAATGGTGAACCCGTTAACATGGTCAGTGTTTACTCGCACAATACCTTCCTTCAGCTGCACAATTGTAACGGATTTTTGGCCAGCGATCTGTTGAATCAGGTGACGTTCTTCGGAAGAACCAACGACAACATATCCGGTCTGATTATTGACCGAGAGGCAAGTTGCAGTTTCTACGCAAATGTCGGTATCCAGCTCCTGAACTGTGATTTCACAACCCTTCCGACCGAAGTCATGATGTGCAGCATCGCCCTTTCATTGACCGATGCAGATACATTCGACCTGGATGGTTTTCAATTTGACGAATAGTTGCCGATGGCGTCTGAACAACCCGACCTCTCACCCCAATTCGAATCTATACAACTGTTCAACACAACGGAAGAGAGTCTGCCGATCGATCAGTCGCAGCTGCAACGGTTGGCCTTTCTGACTGCAGAAAGACAAAAGGTGGCCTTTGAACTCGTTGAGATGGTTTACGTGGACGCCGAAACCATCGTCGAAATCAACGAGACCTACCTCGGTCGGGATTATGTGACCGATATCATCACCTTCCGCCTGGACGAAGGCGACCTCATGGCCATAGAAGGCACCATTTACTGTTGCGTGCCCCGCATCAAGGAACAGGCTGATGAACTGGAGCAAGACGTGGCGACCGAATTTGCGCGCATTGCCGTGCATGGATTGCTGCATCTCACCGGCATGGACGACCAGAATCCGGACGACAAAGCGGCCATGACACTCGCCGAAGACGAAATCCTAACCATTTGGAAGTTTACATCATGAGCAGCTCGCACATATTGGATCTCATTGTCAGAATTGTGCACCATGTCCAACTTGGCAAGTCGCTCAACGATTTCGATCCAGCCGACATGAACAACGGCCACAGGTACAATACATCGGAATTGAGCGCGGCTTATTCGTGGGTGCTCCAGCATGGTGCCGAGCTAAAGGCCCGCAGACAAAGGCAGGTGCCTCGTGTGCTTCACATTGCGGAGCGCATGGTATTCAGTAAGGAAGCCTGGGGGTGGATACTCGAACTGCAAAGTCTTGGCTTGATCGATCATAATGGAATCGAACGCATCATTGAGCGCATCATGATGCAGTATCATGGCAAAGTTACGCTGAATATGGTCAAGGAGATCGTGGAGCCTTTCCTGCTCGAGAGCGATCGCCAAAATGAAAACGCCTCAACGGTACTCAAGGGTAACGAATCTATAAACTGATTCCATCGTATATCGGTTCGAAACGCTGCAAACTGTGATGCATCCAGACATCGAACCAAATATCACCGAAATCGAGGATTCAAGACCAAAAGATGCAACCAAAGCTTATGGCTACAAGCTTTGGAATCTTGTTCGAAAGTATTCCTCGAAATCGTCCATCATCGAGGACAAACCAACCGTCGACAGACGGCGTCCAGATCTCAAGCCTTTAACACGCGCTTGGGTGCTAAAAGTGCTGCAAGTGTTCCCGTACGTTCTCATTGTTGTATTCATCGCTTCTTTCATATGGGACTTCCCTGATGTGTCAACGGTGATATTCGACCATGACATCCAGTTTGAGGGCATCCTGAGAATTATGAGCGTGAGCGGTTTGATCGGCTATGGTACCAATTGGCTTGCGATCACAATGCTTTTCAGACCTGAAGAGCGTCGCCCACTGCTCGGGCACGGACTCATACCCTCACAGAAGCAAGTCATCGCCTTTCGCCTCGCCCAAGCAGTTTCCACCGATTTGATCAACCCCGATTTGATCAAACGAAAGATTGCCGATGCCAATTTGATACCCATTTTCCGCGACAAAGCCATCGGTTGGCTACGTGGGATCACAGACGACACCGAATTTCGAGATGAGCTGAAAAATATCACCGTCGAATACATGCACGACTTGGTGGCCGACCCTGTTGTCAGGTCGTCATTGGCTGCAAACATCATTCGGACACTCGAGCAAAGCATGGCTTCAAAAAAACTGGAGAAATTGGCACTCCAGACCTATTTGATGGTAAGGGGCAACGAAGCCCAGGAAATTGTGGAACAAGCCATTGCTCGGCTACCCGAAAATATTGAGCGCAT
>CAYZWQ010000033.1:0-19309 GCA_964481355.1 uncultured Chitinophagales bacterium | reverse complement strand
TTCATGTCGTTTCAGAGTCCGGAGAAGCATTTTCCCTTGTACTCCGGTACATCGAGCGTCCGAAATGTGGCCGCATTCATGGGAATTAGTGAAAACGAGCTCGTGGAGGCACGGAAGCGTTTCGACGAGGTTGCACGTAATACGGCCGTGGAGTTGTTGAACGACGAGGAGGTCCGTTCGCAGTTGAATCGGTTGCCATTCAAAAACGGGCAAACGATCGTTGCTTTTGGCGACTCGCTGACCGACGATCGTCAGGGTTGGTTTGAAATTCTGCGTCACATGCTTGAGATCTTCACTCCTGACCCGAAATACCAGTTTCACAATCTTGGGATATCTGGGGATACCAGCTACGATGCCCTACGGCGCATTCGCTCGGTGGTCAAGCTCGAACCTGATTGGGTGTTCGTGGCTTTCGGAACCAACGACGCGGCAAGGCCTATCGTGGCACCTGATCGCACGACAGTGTCGCTTGCCGACTTCTGGGAAAATATCAACGTGCTGAGCAAGGTCTTCGAAGATTTTGTTCCGAACCCGCCCGTATGGATTACTCCGCCGGGTGTGATCACCCAGATGATGGAAGATCTAGGCTACTTCGATGCGATTGTGTACGAAGGCGATTTGGCGCAGTTCCGCGAAGTGATGGTGGGAAAACCCGGATATATCGTCGATCCACACGGCACACGCTTGGGAAATCCGCCACAGCTGTGGAATTTCCTGTCAGATGGATTGCATCACACCCCGGCTGGTCATGAACTGACCGTAAGGGCTGTCTTGAAGGCGCTAACCGAGACCGATGATCCGCAACCGGGGAAACAACTGCCAAGCCTGGGGTGAGTTGGTTCCCTACGTGCTGGGGTTGTTGACGGCGACGGGAATGATTTTGCCGTTGAAGAGCTTTCCATGCGTCACTACAAAGTCGCCGATGTAAGCGGCCATTTGTTCCGGACTTACGGGCGCCTTGTAGCCAGGAAACGCGTCACTGAGCATTTCGGTCTGAACTGCCCCTAAACAAAGGGCATTCACGTTGACGTTGTGGCCAATCAATTCCTCAGACAGGCACTCGGTGAGGATGCTTAGCGCACCCTTCGTCGTGCTGTATGCCGACAGGCCAGGGAATTTCATGCTCCCTTGGAAGCCCCCCATGCTGCTGATGTTGAGAATCTGTGCATTTCGAGCCATCAGCGGCAGGCAGGCATGCACCATTCGGATGGCACTGATCAAGTTGACCTCGAACAACGACCTCCATTCGTCAATGCCGGTCTCAACAAAGGGCTTGTTGATCAAAGACCCCGCGTTGTTGATCAAGGCGTCCACTTGGTCAAAATGAGAGGTTACCAATTTCTCGAGATTTATGGAATCGTCGGCCAAGTCGACGGACTCAAACTCAAGGCGCCCTCCAAATTCGGGCGACACTGCTTTTAATGGCTCCACGTTTCGTGACAGCGCCAGTACTCTGTGGCCCTTCCTTGCCAAATAGAGTGCAGTTTCAAGTCCGATTCCGCGGCTCGTTCCTGTAATGACGACGTGCTTGGGGCTTCCGATGATGTTGTCTTGATTCATGCAACAAAGTTAACTACCTGCTCGGTGATCTCGACAGGCTGTTAGGAAAGTTTAACTGCCTGCAAACCACATTAACACAAACTTAATATAGTCAGTATCAGGCCAATTCAGTTTGATTGCCTAACATCTCCAAGCCCGATTTGATGAGGTCGTCGTACTCGGAGCTGACGCTGCAAAGTTGGAACAGTTCTGCGAGCAGCACCGTCGATAGCGGCTCAAAATGGTTCTCGTTACACAGCTCAAGCATCTCCAACCGGATGAGCCACTCCTTAGGGTAGGCATCCAGGCGTTCATGGATGTCATTCAATGCTGCCATCGATGCACTGTTGCCGTGTCTGATCGATGCAACCTGCTCATAGAGGGAAAACAGGAGCATTTGCTCCCTCGAATGTTGGATTTTTATGGTTTTCCGTTTGGATGGCTCCGGATACACGTTGAATTTTGAGCGATCGGCGCTTCCACTGAAAGCACCCGTCACCGCAGAACCTACACCAAGGTGGAAAATCTCGTCATCACCATGGTCCATGGTTGCACCATTGTGATCTTTGACGATGGATCCGGCAAGCGCCATGAGTATAATATGGCCGTCGCGTCGGGTCAAATTTTTCAATCTGCCGGTCACGGTGTATCCCGACTCAAAGTTCAGCACGATGTCCTCGCCCAAGAAAATCCCAAAATGGGCCAAATCCACATCGGTGAATTCGTACAACGGTTTCGCTGATCCGACCAAATTGCCAAGCACGGTCGAGTAGCCATCAGAATGATACTGGGTACCATGGCAACAGAGCTCTTGGTCGTTCCAAGACAGCTGGGTGGGACCCTGCGTTTTTAGCCAGCAGACGTTACCCGCCGCGTCTGTCAGTGGGGTAGTGAACACTCCTGACAGTTGTAGCCCCGAGTCGAGCGTGCAGGTGCCAACATTTTCAGATGCGATCAGTTTCTTCACGGAATCGTAGCCCCCCACCCGGAAGCACATGGTCGATGCAAACTGCTCCAACACTTCCAAGAGGTGGTCGAAATCTCTGGCAACGAACAGTTGCGGCTGCATTTCGGTGATGTCGTAGTTGAAGTTCACGCAGTCGGTCGAGAGCATGATCTTCTTGACCTTGGGATCCAGGCAGGCCTTGCTTTCGCCGACGGAGCTCAGAATGCCGGCACCATAGATGCTGTAATCTTCGGGGGTTCCCATGAGTCCGTATTCTACCGTCCACCAATGGAACCGGGAAAGCAACGCAGCCTCGCTGGGTTCAGTATTGCGTGCCATCGCATCATGCATTTCCTTCTCGGCCAGCTCAATTTCATCCTGGGTCGCATCGGGATACTCTTTGATGATGCTCAGATGGCGTATCGCCTCGTAGAGCTCATAATCCAGCTTTGAAAAGACCGCCTTGGCACCATAGGCCCCCACCCGCTGCAGAAATTCGGCATACTTTGGTTCTGCGATGATGGGTGCATGCCCTGCAGCCTCATGCACAATGTCAGGGGCCGGCGTATAAAGAACGTTGCTGATGTTGCGAATGTCGGCAGATATTACCAAGATTTTATGTTCCTGGAACTCCATGAACGCGGCTGGCGGCACAAACCCGTCGACAACCACAGCGCGCCATCCGATTTTGCCGAGACATGCGTTCATTTCGTCGATGTCGGGTATGCGATCGATGCTGATTCCCGTCTTCTCAAGCCCTTCGACATAGGCCGGGTGTGCGTGCAGGCGTAGTGCATGCATGTTGCGGTGCATGATGTAGCGCCACACAGCCTGATCCTGCGAGGTGTATTCACCGTAATTCTGCTGGACGCAAAATGGCCTCAGATAGGAAGGGATCGACGCCAGAACCTGTTCCTGATTCATAGTTGATGATTTATACTGTGTCAGAAAGCGCTTTTTCGTAACTTAAGTCCACAATTTCGGATGGCAACGAACGCCGGATCCGTTTTGTGCCCATAATTGATTAATGTACATAATAAACCAATAATCGACAATTGATCTCGCCCCAACTGCTCATACCGCGCCACATCAGGGAGCTTCAGCCATACGTCGCGGGCAAGACCCTGCAGGAGGTCATCCGTGAGCACAATCCCCCCAAAATCTCAAAGTTGGCATCAAACGAAAACCGTCATGGTGCCAGCCCGAAGGCGATTGAAGCTGCCAAGGCATCCTTCTCCAGCATCATGAACTATCCTGATCCCACCGCAGCAGCCCTGCGCGACAGGATTGCTGATAAGCTACACGTCAAACGTGAAAATGTGATAGCGGCAAGCGGGTCGGAAGGTGTGATGTCACTGGTAATGAGGGCCTTTTTTCACGACCATGAGGAGGCCCTCACGGCAGCAGCGACGTTTATTGGTTTTGTCGTCCTTGTCAATGCCAGGGGAGTCAGGCTTAGACAGGTTCCTTTGACCGCCGACTACCGTTTTGATCTGCCGGCTCTGGCAGAAGCCATCACGCCCGAAACGAAGATCATCTATCTCGCAAACCCAAACAACCCTACGGGCACCTATTTCACGAGGCAGGAGTTTGAGGCGTTCATGGCGAGGGTGCCCTCACACGTGCTGGTGCTTCTCGACGAAGCCTACGTAGAGTACACCGATGGCGTCGACGACTTCCCTGATTCGCTCCAATACCGACTCGACAACGTGATCACGCTTCGAACCTTCTCAAAGGCGTATGGATTGGCTGGCTTGCGGGTTGGGTACGGCATCGGCCAGGAGGATCTTATCGCCAACCTCATAAAGGTCAAGCTTCCCTTCGAGCCGTCGACGCCGGCACAGGCCGCCGCACTGGCCGCCATCGACGACACCGAATTTCTTCATGAGAGCCTCGAAATTGTTCGGTCCGGCAAAAAAAGACTCTACGACTTTCTGGATCAACACAACGTGCCGCATGTCAAGTCGGTTGCAAATTCCGTTATGGTTATCTTCGACTCAGAGCAGGATGCTATTGGTTACACCGAGGGAATGCTGAAGAACGGTGTCGTACTTCGGCGCCTTCCGGCTTTCGGGCTGCCAAACTGCGTGCGCATCACAGTTGGCCTACCCGACGAGATGACGCATTTCGAGGAGAGCCATATCGCGGTGATCGGTGACCAGGGATCTGGGATCGGTGGATAGGAAATAGGATTCTAAAGGATTTATCAACAAGGAAACGATAACTAGCTATTTCACATCATGAGCATATCAGAACTTATTGAGCGACCGGTAGAAGAGAAATTCACCGACCATCTTGGCCTCATCGACATGCATCATGCCGAGCTCTATGTCGGCAATGCCCGTCAGGCCTCCCATTATTATCAAACGGTATTCGGCTATACCTTGGTCGCTTACCGGGGGCTTGAAACTGGCAGCAGGGACCGAGTGTCGTATGTACTGCAGCAGGGCAATATTCGATTGGTCATTACGGGAGCCCTGGCACCCGAGGGCTCCATTGCCGAACACGTCTCGCTTCATGGCGACGGCGTAAAGGACCTGGCGATGCTGGTGGAGGACGTTGACCGTGCATACTCCGAGTGTGTCCGTCGTGGGGCCATCTCCGTGACGCCCCCTATCGAGATGACCGACGACCATGGAACGGTTCGGTACGCGGCCATCGCAACCTACGGCGATACTGTTCACTCATTCATCGACACAAGGAACTACAAAGGTGTATTTTTGCCCGGATACGTTCCAAAGTCGGGCCCCCAATACGTCGAGCCCGTTGGGATTCAATACATTGATCATTGTGTGGGAAATGTCGAACTCGGAAAGATGAACGACTGGGTCGCGTTTTACCGCGACGTTATGGGATTCACCCAATACCTCAGCTTTGACGACAAGGATATTTCGACCGAATATTCGGCCTTGATGTCGAAGGTGATGGCCGGTGGACGTGGCCGAATCAAATTCCCGATCAATGAGCCGGCCGACGGGAAAAAGAAAAGCCAGATTGAGGAGTACCTTGACTATTACCGTGGGCCTGGCGTGCAGCACATGGCGTTGCTCACCGGCGACATTGTGCAGACCGTACGCGCGCTTACAGCCAATGGTCTGGAGTTTTTGAAGGTCCCCAGTTCATACTACGACGAACTGATCGAACGGGTCGGACATATCGACGAGCCGATCGAGGACCTCAAAGAACTGGGAATTTTGGTCGACTGCGACGACGAGGGCTACCTTCTGCAAATCTTCAGCAAACCAGTGCAGGACCGTCCTACGCTATTCTATGAAATCATTCAACGCAAAGGTGCACGGGGTTTCGGTAAAGGCAACTTTAAGGCTTTGTTCGAGTCCATCGAACGAGAGCAGGAACTCAGAGGTAACTTATGATATATCATAAGCTTGGGTCAATCCCCCAAAAGAGGCACACTCAATTTAGGCGGCCAGACGGCAAGCTCTACTCCGAAGAACTGTTCGGTGCAGAGGGATTCAGTGGATCGTCGTCGCTGCTGTATCATATTGAGCCTCCCACTACTGTCAAAAGGGTGGAACAAGGCGCTGAAATCCTCATTGAGCCATGGAAGGAGCATCTGCTTCGGCACCATCACCTTGTCACGAAGGACATGCCACAACATGGTGACCCGATATCGGGCAGGATTCCACTCTTGTTCAATTCCGACTGCGTGATTTATGTCTGCATACCGGCAGACCGCATGGACTACTTTTACCGCAATGGCGAGCACGACGAACTCGTGTTCATCCACAGGGGCAGGGGTGAGATGCGCTCGCAGTTCGGCTCCTTGCCGTTCATGGAAGGCGACTACATCGTCATCCCGCGGGGAACGACGTACCAGATTGTGTTCGACACATCAGACAACCGCATGCTCTGCATCGACAGCACGGGTCCTATCGGAGTCCCCAAACGATATATTTCCAAGCTGGGTCAGTTCATGGAAAACAGCCCGTTCTGCGAACGGGACATCAGAAGACCGGAGGAACCGCTCTGCATCGACGAAAGGGGCGAGTTTGAGGTGCGTATCAAGAAGCAAGGCTGGTTTCACCACTACATTTTCGAGCAGCATCCATTCAGTGTGGTAGGATGGGACGGATATCTCTACCCCTGGATCTTCAACATCAAGGATTTCGAGCCCATCACAGGGCGTGTGCATCAGCCGCCGCCTGTACATCAGACATTCGAGGCACACAATTATGTGGTTTGCTCCTTCGTGCCGAGGATGTACGATTACCATCCTTTGGCAATTCCTGCGCCGTATAACCATTCCAACGTCGATTCTGACGAGGTCCTATACTACGTGGAGGGCGACTTCATGAGCCGGAAAGGGGTTCATTATGCGAGCCTCACCCATCACCCCGGCGGCATTCCACACGGACCGCACCCCGGTACGGTCGAGAAAAGCATCGGAAAAGCAAAGACCGACGAGTACGCCGTCATGATCGACACTTTCCGTCCGCTTTACCTTACCTTGCATGCCAAAGCTATCGACGATGGCCATTATCCATACAGCTGGATCGACCACGCCTAATGATCATCGACCTTGAAAAACTTGAGGGGCGCGAACGCTATAAGCTTGCCATTGGGAGCGTGATTCCACGACCCATTGCGTGGGTGTCCACAAAAGACGCCAATGGAAGGCGAAACCTCGCGCCTTTCAGCTTTTTTACGGTGGCATGCAGCAACCCGCTCATTTTTGCTGTGTTCGCCCAGCGAAACAAACATGGGAATGAGTCGAAGGACACCGCCCGCAACATATTGGAAACGGGTGAGGCAGTGATCCACATTGCCGGAATCGACCAGCTGGAGGCACTTAACGCCACCGCTGCGACCCTTCCGCATGGCAAGGACGAATTTGAACTTGCCAGCCTGGAAGCGAACAACGCCAGCATCGTCAAACCAGACCTGGTCGATGGATGCCCTATCGCATTCGAATGCGTGCTTCACGAACATCTTGTACTTGGCGACGAGATGCGTGGCAGCAATGCCATCTTCCTCAGGGCATTGGTGATGCACGTAAAAGATGAACTCATCGAACAAAACCGCATTGACTACAAGGCATTTCAGCCGGTTTCCAAATTGGCAGGCCCTTTTTATGCCACAATTGGCAACGAGATCGAGTTGCAACGTCCAGATTGACAACATCCTGATATGAAGTACGCCCCGGATTTACTTGAGAAGATGGCTCGTGCACACCAGTGCAGCAAGCCGATCGAACCCCTGCCTTACATGGGGTTCTCAGAGCTTCTGAAGGAGAGGGAGCATGATGAGCGGCCATGGCTGATCTGGTATGATATTGACGGAGCCAGACTCGAGCTCAAGTACAAGGAATTTGTGCACCATGTCAAACAATGTGCAGCATATCTAAGCGACAGCGGTGTCGGCAAAGGCGATCGGGTGGCGACGGTATCGCACAACCATTGGCACACGGTAGTGCACTATTTTGCTTGCTGGATGGTTGGTGCCACGGTCGTGCCCATCAATGTGGGCGAAGATGACGAACGCATTGCGTTCATTCTCGACTTTTCGGAAGTCTCCTTCGCGTTTGTGCGCGATCAGTATGTTCCGCGATGGTCAATAATCCTGAACCAACACGGCCTGGAAGAACGAATACGTACCACGGTTTGTACACCCTACCATTTGGGGTACGACACTCACTATCGTTCCGAGGAAGTCAGGCCCTGGTTCTCTTACAATGAGGGCTCCCTCATTGTATTTACCTCCGGCACAACGGGCAACCCCAAGGCCGTTCTGTTGACCCAGGGCATCATGATGGAAAATGCCAGGTCCATCATGGACTGGCATGGATTCGGTTGGGACGACCGCATGATGTGCGTTTTGCCGATCCATCATGTAAACGGGATCATTTTAACCTTGCTCACGCCGTTTTTCACAGGCTCCTCGACCGTACTGAACCAAAAATTCCAGACGGAGCATTTTTTTGAGCGTATCTCGCTGGAGCAAGTCCGCACTGTCAGTGTTGTGCCCACGCTTTTACAGTATTTGATGCACCACTGGCCTAAGGGGGCCGAAATTTCGATTCCCCACTTCAAGTATATCATTTGCAGTGCCGGACCGCTTACAGTAAACACGGCGCGCAACTTCACGGAAAAGTTCGGTATCCGCATCATACATGGTTATGGACTTTCTGAGACAACCTGCTATTCATGTTTCATGCCGCTGCATCTAGACAAGCATGAACACGACACGTGGATGCACGATCATGGCCATCCCAGCATCGGTATTGAGCTTCCTTGCAACGACATGGACATCCACGACGCCAGTGGTGCGTCATTGCCGGAGGACGAGCGGGGTGAGATTGTAATTCGTGGTCCAAACATCATGCAGGAGTACTATCGGAATGAGGATGCCAATGCATCGACGTTCGCTTGGGGGTGGTTTCGCAGCGGCGATGAGGGCTTCTGGAGGAGCGATGGCAAGGGCAACCGTTATTTTTTCATAACTGGACGTCTGAAAGAGCTCATCATAAGGGGTGGCGTTAACTATGCCCCGTTGGAGATCGACGAGGTGATCAACCGTGCACCCGGTGTCAAGGCCGGTATTGCCGTTGGATTTGAGAACGATTGGTACGGTGAGGAGATCGGCGCCTACGTTCAGTTGCACGAAGGAACTGCAGAAGACCCTGAACCCATATTGACGTATTGTCGTGAGCACTTACCCTTTTCCAAATCGCCCAAAGTGATTGTTTTTGGCGACCAGATCCCAGTTACCAGCACCGGCAAATACCAACGCCTCCGCGTAGCCGGGCTGTTCAATGAATGGAAGGAAGTTCAATTCAGACCCTGATCCCATGTCGTACACCATACCAGCCAGCACCAAAATCGGCCACGTCCACCTTAAAGTTTCAAACCTACAGCAATCGCTCGATTTTTATTGTGGCTTGCTGGGTTTCGAACTGGTGACCATGTACGGCGAGGATGCTGCCTTCATTTCTGCCGGAGGCTACCATCACCACATCGGTTTGAACACGTGGTACAGTAAAAACGCCCGTCCGGCTCCAGAGAGGTCCGCTGGATTGTTCCATGTTGCCATCCTTTACCCTACGCGGCACGACTTGGCAGTAGCTTTCAAACGGTTGGTCGACCACAACTATCCGATCACGGGAGCGGCCGACCATGGCGTATCTGAGGCCATCTATTTGAACGATCCTGACAACAACGGAATCGAACTATACTGGGATCGCCCTGAAAGTGAGTGGCCCCATGCAGAGGATGGGAGCATCACAATGTACACGAAGTCGCTGGATCTGAACAGTCTGCTCGCATTATTGCAATAAGATGTGGGGCAACTTGAAATTTCGGCCGATTTGTTCGTTATTGTTACCGTTCGGCGACAATTAAGTTCATGATTCTTAGTCTGGGGACAGCTCAGGCTCCTAATACTTCGATATGCGTACAAAATCAGACCTAAGGTCTACGATATTCCGTCATTTGGATGGAATCGTCACCGCACCGACCGCATTCTCGCTCCACAAGCATGGTGTGCTTGCCTATTTGATCGAACACAAAAAATCGAACATCACAGCAATTTCCACACATTTCGGTGCCAACGAAGGTTACCTCAATGTGGCACTCAGGGTGCTTTGCTCACAAGGTTGGCTTTCGATGGAGATCGACGGAGACAGGGTGACCTATCAAACGAACCAAAACAGCGAGTACGCGTTCGAGCTCGTCCCGTTGTATAAGGATGTCGTGGAGTTGATCCAATTTTCAGGAAAGTTTCACCACCGTCGCTTTGACATGGAGCCCTACTTGGCATGGGAAAAGGTGCTTGCGAAATTTCGCGACCGATTTGGCCTGCGCTCAACCACCAACGAGGCCCAAAATCTGCTGCAAGAGCAGGTTCTGAAGCACATGGAGGGGGTTTTGGCCGGTCCGACGATAGTGCTCATGGGAATGGGAGGCATGTTCCACAAGTATTTCATGGAGACGCGTTTCAGCCCCGACGAATTTCATGAGAACCCGGAACAATTCAGGATCATCCTCGATTTTTTCACCGATTTGGGGTGGTTTACAAAGCACAACGGAAACTACGAATTCACCGACACCGGAGTCTATTTCGCCAAGCGGGCCACCTCCTACGGTGTGACTGTGTCCTACCTCCCAACGTTCAGGGCTATCGACGAGCTACTCTTCGGGAATCCGTTGGTTCTTAACGGGCTCAACGAGGCAGGAAATGAGCGACATGTCGATCGAGAGATGAATGTGTGGGGAAGCGGTGGTGCTCATGCCGGCTACTTCTCCGTGATTGACGAAATCATCATCGACCTCTTCAACCGTCCCATCCAGGAACAACCCAAGGGTATCCTCGACATGGGATGTGGCAATGGGGCATTTCTGGAGCATTTGTTCGACGTAATCTATCGTCAAACCGTGCGAGGCAAGATGCTTGACGAATATCCACTTTTCTTGGTTGGAGCCGATTTCAACGAAGCAGCGTTGAAAGTTACAAGGGCTAACCTCATTCGAGCCGATATTTGGGCAAAGGTCATTTGGGGTGACATTGGCAGGCCCGATCTGCTGGCAGGCGACCTTGAAAACAACTATTCCATCGATCTCGCCGACTTGCTCAACGTCCGCACGTTTCTTGATCACAATCGGGTTTGGAAGGACCCAGAAACACGGACCCCTGGAAGAATAAGCGGCTCGACCGGAGCTTTTGCCTCAAAAGGCAGGAGATTGTCCAACGCCGATGTCGAGGACAATCTGCGTGAACACCTCCTCCAATGGGCACCGTACGTGAGCAGGCATGGCCTGCTGCTGATCGAGTTGCATACCATTGACCCCAAACTGACGTCTGTAAACCTTGGGAAGACGGCTGCGACCGCCTATGATGCCACGCATGGCTTCTCAGACCAATACATATTAGAACTGGATGTTTTTGAGAAAGTAGTCGCACAGGCGGGTATGGCTACCGATCGGAGAGTTGCCCGAAAGTTTCCTGATTCTGAACTTGCCACCGTGAGCGTGCACCTGATCAAAGGCCATACCAACTAGACAGTATTCGGCATTGTTTTTTCCTCGCCATAATGAATTTGGCTGATTCATTACTTACATTGCTGCAGTATTAATGCGGCCATGGACTTACAAATCAATTACTTAACGCTGTCTCTCTTCATAGCCGCAATTATTGCGGGCTTCACCTCTTTGGCTGCATATGTACGAGGTGGTCGCTCAGTGAAATCGTTCGCCTTCATGATGGTGGGTGTCACCATTTGGACTGCCGCTTACGGCATGGAACTGCACAGCGACGAGCTCGATGCCATGCTCATGTGGCTCAAGATCGAGTACATCGGCATCGCGCTCATTCCTGCCCTTTGGCTTACTTTTTGCCTGCGGTACACGGGCTACGACAAGGGGATGACAATGCCGGCTTATCTGCTCCTATACCTGCTTCCTTCTGCAACTTTGGTCATCGTATGGACCCTGGAGTGGCACAATTGGTTTTACGAGTCGTACAGGGTCATCGATTCCGGTGGGCTCAAGCTCCTGCAATTGGAAATGGGAATCTGGTATAACATTCATATCGCAGTCTTTTATGCGTATTTGATTTGGGGTGTCGCATTGCTATTTATGAGGTACCGTTATGCGACCCCGCTTTTTCGAAAGCAGATTGGCATGGTTATCTTGGGTTTGCTACTCCCTTGGGTTGCAAACATAGCTTATTTGACCGGATTCAGGCCCATGGAAGCCATCGACATCACTCCATTCACATTCGTGGTGTCGGGAATCATCATATTGGTAGGCCTAGTGAGGTACCGTCTATTTGAGCTGGTACCCTTTGCCAGAGACAAGATCATCGAGGCAATGCAGCAAGGGGTCGTCATTTTGGATGCCGAAACCAAAGTCCTGGATCACAACTCGGCATTTGCAAAGATCTTCGAAATGAATGGAGGATTGCTGATAGGAATGGCAGCGTCGGACATCTTTTCGGAACATGGGCATCTCGTGGATGTAATCAATGAGCATAAGTTCGAATCGGTCACCATCAACCGGCTTGTTTCGGGCAGACGACTCTATTTTCAAGTAACAGTGAACGTGCTTCAAGACCAGCACAAACGTCTTAACGGCACATTCTTAATCATACAGGACATTACCGACAGAATCGCCTACGAAAGCGAGATGTTCAAGGCGAAAGACCTGGCAGAGAAAGCCAGCAGGGCAAAGTCGGAATTTTTGGCTAACATGAGCCACGAAATTCGGACCCCGTTAAACGGGGTCATCGGTTTCTCCGATCTCTTGCTCAAGACTCGGCTTGACGCCACGCAGATCGAATATCTCAAGTTGGTTCATCAGTCAGGAAACTCGTTGATGGACCTCATCAACGATATCCTCGACTTTTCGAAGATTGAATCAGGTAAGCTTGACCTGAACATCGAAAAGACCGACATCTTGGAACTATCGGGGCAGGCAGCAGACGCAATTTCGTATCAAGCCCACCAGAAGGGCCTCGACATGCTCCTCAACATCAAAGCGAACGTGCCGCGCTTCATTTGGGCAGACGGCATGAGGTTGCGTCAGGTTCTAGTGAACTTGCTTAGCAATGCGGTCAAATTCACCGAAAAGGGAGAGATCGAGCTTAAAGTTGAGGTGGTCGGATCCGACGAGGACGGCGTGCTAAAAACATATCGGTTTTCTGTGCGCGACACCGGCATCGGCATCTCCCAAGAAAATCAGAAAAAAGTGTTTGACGCTTTTGCACAGGAAGACGCCTCCACGACACGGAAATATGGAGGGACCGGTTTAGGTCTCACCATAAGCAACCGCCTGCTGGCGTTGATGGGAAGCAAACTTGACTTGGTGAGCAAGCCTGGCGAAGGAAGCACATTCTCGTTTGATGTCAGCTTTGAATCCATGAAAGGCGAGCCGATTGCATGGGAAAATATCGAACGGATCAAGAAAGTGCTCATAGCTGACGACAACGAAGGCAACAGGACCATACTTCAAGACATGCTTGCCCTCAAACAGCTTAGCTATGATGCCGTCTCAAGCGGTGCCGATGCCATCGACATGATTCAATCTGGCAATATGTATGACGTCATTTTGATGGACTATCACATGCCTGATATTGATGGGCTGGACACGGTGCAATATCTGCGAAACAACAAACTGATCGATCACAATGTAAAGGTCATTCTGCTGTACAGCTCCGCCGAGGACGAGAATTTCTTGGAAAGGGTGAACGAACTGAACATTACCAGCAAAATCGTCAAACCTGTAAAAATCCAACAGCTATTCGATCAGTTGTCCTCTATCTATGACAACGGTGGAATCAAATCTGCCCCCAACAAGACGGATGCATTCAGACCGCAAGATCGCGAACTAAGCATTCTCATCGCAGAAGACAACTCACTGAACATGCTGCTCGCAAGGACGATGCTGCGGCAGCACTACTCGAACGCGGTTATCCATGAGGCTGTTGACGGGGATGCCGCAGTTAAAAAATTCCATGAAAACGAAATCGACATCATTTTCATGGATATACAAATGCCCGTCATGAACGGCTATGATGCCACGCTTGCTATACGGAGTACGAACAAAGGGAAACATGTGCCCATCGTGGCCCTCACGGCTGGTACATTGAAAGGCGAGCAGGATAAATGCATAGAAGTTGGAATGAACGATTATCTTTCCAAGCCGATTGTTCGAAACGCACTCTATGAGGCAATCGAGCGTTTAGTCACTACTAATACCTGATCGTTCTCCAATCAATCCCATTGAAATGACCCGAATCGGACACAGGCATGTAATCACATTCATGCTGATCTCGCTTGCGCTGGTTAATCTGTCACATTCGCAAGATGTCGGCGTCTCATTGCAGGAGCGCCTCTCCAGTCTGGCTGAAGTAGCGAAATCCCCAGGGTACGCAGCAATCAAAATAGGTTCCGATCAAGAATCAGAGCGGCTGTACGGCGGTGTGCGGGAATTCGGTAAAACACCCCCGATCACGAGTGGAACCATACAGGTGCATGGTTCTCTGAGCGCGCTGCTGGTGTCTATGGCCGTGATGAAGGCGGTCGAGCAAGGACATTTCTCGCTCGACACACCCGTTAACGATATCATTCCGTTTCAAGTGGTGCACCCAAACGGGCGTGATATTCCCATCACCGTGAGGCACTTGCTAAGTCACAAAGGTGGAATAAATGACGAAACGGGTGCGATGTACCGAAGCTACCTCTTCACCCGAGACATCAATTACAACCACGAGTCACTCGCTTCCGACGAGAAGAAAATGCTCCGCCGTGCCAACTTGAGCGACCGGTACTCACTTCAGGCGCTGCTTCAAAAGTCGTTGGCATCGAAGGGCGAGTTTTACACGAAAAACATTTTCACAAACAACTTGCCCGGCGATTCGGAGGAGTACTCCATGTTGGGGCTGGCGTTGCTCGCACTTGCAGTAGAATCGGGTACGGGGTATTTCTACGATCAATACGTCGAAGAGTTCATATTTGGGTCACTTGGCATCAATAGCGCAACATGGACGGTCCCACCAACCGATGCCGACGCCACTTCGCCGCACATGGGCAGCTCAATGGACGTCATTCCCGACTACAATCAAAACCTTTACCCCAACGCCGGATTTCGGGCTTCCATCTCCGATGTGGAGATCTTGCTCCGTGCAGTTCTTTCCGGCCTGTCGGGTAAAGACAATGTCATAAGCAGTGCGTCATGGCAGGCGATCTTTGGTGGATTGGTCCCAAAATTTCAAAACCTCACGATTACCGAGATGAACCCAGCCCCGGTTGAGGCACTCAGCTCGTACACCATGTCGGGTTACCATGTTATCGGCGCACAAAATTATGGCTCGACCAGCGTGCTGCTGATCGAGCCACAAAGGGGGGAGGTCGTCTATTTCACCTCGAATACATGTTTTGCCCACTTGAACAGGGGTGGCTTTTTTCTGTCTGAGATCATGCGCCTCCTTGTGGAGACCACCGACTAGTCTTTATGGACTTGGCTTAAAAGTCGGCCTTCAAAACAACGACTTCCGGCTCAACGCTCGAGCTTTGGTTGGCGGCGTACATCTTCCCGCCCACGATGCGAACAGGGCGGATCGACGCGGGGAGCAAGGTTGAGCCGAGCACTTCGGATGCCGGACTTAGAACGACCCAATAGGTGCTTTCGGCATTGATCTGCCCGATGTTCACCCAATAGTTGCCTTTGTCAGAAACCAGGAACGACACGTATGCAGGATGCGTGGCAGGCACCTTGTCGGCGACGATCGGGTCGGCCGTGCGAGGATCCAGCTGTTTGTCGGTGTCGGTAACGGGGCGCTCGGCCACAGTGGCCTCAATGCCCCCTAATGGAGTACCATCGGCTGAAAAGTGATCGATCTTAAGGGCGTCGTTCCATGCACCCAAGTAGAAATCGCCCCCTTTTTCCACGCGCAGGAACGAATTTCGCCCGAACGGAAGCACGCGTGTTGCAGGAGCCCCGTTCATGTCGCCTGTGACGGTCTGCTGGTTTTTGCGGCTGATATAGTCGGCATCGAGCACGCTGCCGTCTTCACCGATCACCCTGTATCGCAGCCACTGCTCTTGGGTCTGGCCGTCGGCGCCCATCATCGGAGCGGCGACCTCTGTTGTGACATAGCCCTCAAGACCCTCAAGCTTTACCAACGCGGCGATGTTATGCCCGTCGTCCGTCACCATGTTCACCGGAAATTCGCGTACATAGGTCCATGCGAAACCGTCGCGGGCAAAGATGGATGCGCGCTGCATGCTGCGGTCGAATGCAAAGAGGCTGTCGTTTTCGAACAGGGACACCGTGGGTGATGAGTCGAACTGACCCGAATCCTGCCCGATGTCTCCAACGGTGCCTTGGTACTCGCCCTCGGCATCAAATACGTAGATGACCGGTGCCCGGCCGTCGGTCACGATTGTCGTTCCGTCGGTTGCCACTTGGATATTGGAGATGGAGCTGATCATCACGCCCGTGGAGTTGCCGAAGCTGTCGATCTGCTCCATGTCGAACGTTGCCTCGAAGGAGCTGCCAATGCCGGAGCCGCCGGGCGATCCGCAAGAGCTGAGTAGAATAGCGGCCGATACCGCCGCGAAGCTGATTTGTTTGATCATGAATCTGTAGTTGATTGAGTTTGGTCAATTCCCGAAATATACCACAACATAGATCATGTTGCACGGCTCCCTTAAAGCGTGTGAAACGGTTGGACTGTCTTCATGTACCGCGGTTGCCACTCGCATCATCGTGTGAGTAACTTTCATCATAGTGTGACACGTATACTGAAGACAACCTTTCAACACGTATATTTATCATCATGAAACGCATCATTCGATTTGCATTCGCCCTTGTATTTGCAGGATTGTTGTCATCCTCGCAGTTGAGCCTTGCACAGATGGGGGAAGTCTCCATCGAAGGCCTGGTCGGCGTGCCCCAGGCCGACTTTCGAAACGAAATCAAACGTGTGGGTTTAGGAGTCGGCATTACAGGCGGATATCAGTTCCCGCGTACCCCCGTTCAAATCGGCGCCAAGTTCGGATTCATGAACTACGGCATCGACCGTCGCAATGCGCCGCTCAGCACCACGATACCCGACATCACAGTACGCGTCGAAAACCAGTACAACATCGTGCAGGGGCACGGCTACCTTCGTCTTACGCCACCATCTGGGCCATTTCGTCCCTATGTAGAAGGCTTGGCAGGATTTAACTACCTCTTCACGCAGACGGCCATTTACGAACGCGGCAGCAACGAGGAAAAGTTGACCGACACCAACTTCGACGATACCGCCTTCAGTTACGGATTGGGTGGTGGTTTGAAGGTGCTGATTTATGCTGATTCCGGGTCGGATGTGTATCTTGACATGCGTGCGAACTACATGTTCGGAAACAGCGCCACTTACCTTAAAAAGGGGTCCATCACCGTTGAAAATGGACAGGCCTTTTACGACGCATACCGGTCGGCGACCGATCTGCTTCTGCTACAGGTGGGTGTAAGCATCACCTTTTAACGATTCTCCATGGGTATCACCCTGTTGCAAATGCTCGGCGGTCTGGCCGTACTGGTGGTTGGAGCCGAAATTTTAGTGAGGGGCAGTGTGGGCACTGCCCTTCGCTTTGGCCTTACACCCCTCTTGATCGGCCTCACGATCGTCGCCTTCGGGACCAGCGCGCCTGAACTCGTCGTGAGCATACAGGCCGCATCGAACGGCAGCGACGACATCGCGCTTGGAAACATCATCGGATCGAACATCTCCAATATTGCGCTCATTCTCGGAGTCGCTGCCCTCATTCAGCCCCTGAAGGTGCAGGCATCCATCATTCGCAAGGATGTGCCCATCCTTCTGGGAGCCAGTATGCTGCTCGTTTTCTTTTTATCGGATGGTGTGATATCACAGCTTGAAGGCTTCTTCTTCTTTTCGGGAGTGGTTGTGTTCACCATTGCAAGCATTCGGATGGCGAAAATGGAGACAGCAGCCGAGGTGAACGCCGAATTTGAGGACGTCATTCCCAAGAAGCAGTTCCCGCTTTGGCTAAATCTCCTTATGGTTGTGGCTGGGCTTGGATTTCTGGTTCTTGGTGCAAATTTGCTCGTTGACGGAGCCATCGACATCGCTTCATCGATTGGGATGAGCCAGGCGGTGGTAGGCCTTACGATCGTGGCCGTCGGGACCAGCCTGCCCGAGCTTGCAACCTCGGTGATGGCGGCCTTCAAGAAGGAAGGCGACATCGCCATCGGGAATGTGGTTGGCTCCAACATCTTCAACATACTGTGCATACTCGGCATCACAGCCATGATATTGCCGGTTTCGCAGGGGGGGATCACCATAATTGACACACTATTGATGTTGGGGCTCACCGTATTTTTACTTCCTGTGCTCAAATCGGGTTATATTGTGAGCCGAATGGAGGGCGGGGTTTTACTCGCCGTCTACATCGTGTACACCTCATACCTTGTTCTATCTACCCCATAACCGTTCACAACATTTTGGTCGCATTCCCGAAAATGAAACAGATACCCATCGTCCTCCTGTTTGCGTGTGCGATGTTCGCACCAAACCATGTTGCTGCACAAAACACAGCCACATCATCCATTCCTACCATGAACGCCAGCCAGAGCTCAGATCGCAAGCCCTTCGAACCCATCGCCAAGTTGGAGTCTGACGCCGACAGCGTCAGCTACGCCCTCGGCATCAACGTCGGACAGGGCCTCTTAAGTCAGTTCATTCAAATACCCGACATCAGGGCCTTCGCAACCGGTTTGCAGGATGCCATCAACGCAAATGGTGGAAACGACGGTTTCAAACTAAGCAACGAAGCCCTCACGGAGATTCTGATGCGCATTCAAAACCAGATGATGTACCGTCAACAGGAGAAGATGCGCGAGCTTCAGACCGAAAACCTGAACAAGGCAAATGCCTTCTTGGAGGAGAACGCAAAAAAAGATGGCATAATGACAACCTCAAGTGGCCTTCAGTACCGCATCATCAAAGAGGGCGACGGCCCCATGCCGACGGCGACCTCCAACGTGACGGTTCATTACACGGGCACGCTCATGGATGGCACCGAGTTCGACAGCTCGCGCCGTCGCGGCCAACCTGCCACGTTTTCGGTGACAGGCGTCATCGAGGGATGGACCGAGGGGCTGCAGCTGATGAAGGCCGGTTCCGTGTTCGAGTTCTATATCCCGCCCAGCTTGGGCTACGGCCAGAACGGCAACCAGCGCATCCCGCCAAACGCATTGCTGATCTTTGAAGTCGAACTGTTGGAAGTGACTGGTGACTAGTGACTAGTGACTAGTGGCAGAGTAGTTAGTAGGATCTCTATCCACTATCCACTATCCACTATCC
>CAYZWQ010000032.1:0-20107 GCA_964481355.1 uncultured Chitinophagales bacterium | reverse complement strand
AATCCAATTACTGTCCAAACTGGAGGCTGCCCGATCCAAAATCCCCACAATACAGGCACAGACTGCTGTAATTGAAGAGCAGATCAAGACACTTGACTTTGAGATCTCCCGATTGAAAGCGCTGTTGTTGAGGGGTGCAGCCACAGCCAAGCAGGTCGATGACCTTGAGTCGCAACGGAGAGTGTCGGAACGGCAGATCGACATGCAGAATAGCAGCAAAAGGTCGCTTGAGGCCGAAATCAGGGCCATGATCACGGAACTTGGTGTCATTGACGACCAAGTGCGCCGATCGATCGTACGAAATCCGATCTCAGGCGTTGTGCTTCATACGTATGCAGAACGACACGAAGTGACCGCACCTGGCAAACCGCTGTATAGCGTCGCCAACTTGGATACCCTGGATTTGCGCGTGTATGTGACCGGCGATCAGCTGTCGTCGCTGCAACCGGGTATGTCCGTCACCGTGAGCTACGATGTGGCCGACGGTCAAATGGAGTCAGTGCCGGGCATCATCAGCCGCATATCGCCACAGGCGGAATTCACCCCAAAGTTTTTGCAGACAAGAGAAGAACGCACTTCCTTGGTGTACGCTGTGCTCCTCAAAGTAGGCAACAACGGAAAGCTGAACATCGGCATGCCTGCTGAAGTAACATTTAATTGACGGGACATGGGCGATGAATGCTGCCGTTGAATTACGCGGGGTCAAAAAAAACTACGGATCGAAGGTTGGGATTCACCCGCTTGATTTCCAGATCGAATCGGGATTGATCACCGGACTGATTGGACCCGACGGCGCCGGTAAAACGACGATT
Organism: uncultured Chitinophagales bacterium; assembly: GCA_964481355.1. Classification (GTDB taxonomy): domain Bacteria; phylum Bacteroidota; class Rhodothermia; order Balneolales; family CAYWCV01; genus CAYWCV01. The sequence continues at coordinate 19,295 of CAYZWQ010000032.1, read as the reverse complement.
CTGCGAATAATCAGTACGGTGATGCGCCCGGATGCCGGATCAGTAACGGTACTTGGCTACCATGCGGAATCAGATTATCGAAGCATACGCGTTCGAATCGGGTACATGCCGGGCAGATTTTCGCTCTACCAAGATCTGAGTGTCTTGGAAAACATCTCCTTTTTTGCGTCCGTCTTTGGCGTTGAAATCAAGGAGGCGCTTCGAAGGGTCGAACATATCTACAGCCAGCTGGCCCCCTTTGCTAACAGGCGTGCCGGAGCACTTTCGGGGGGCATGAAGCAGAAGCTGGCCCTGTGTTGCGCCCTTGTTCACAAACCCGAACTATTGTTGCTCGACGAACCCACCACTGGCGTCGATGCCGTGTCGAGAAGCGAATTTTGGGACGTGCTGTCCGATCTCAACAAAGAGGGGATGACCGTTGTGGTTTCGACACCGTACATGGACGAGGCTTCGAGATGTGGGAGTGTATCTCTTATCCAGGATGGAAGGATCATGAAGTCTGGGACTCCGGCTGAAATTGTGCAATCGCATCGCGGTCGGGTTTTGGGTATTTGGACCACCGAAATGTATGAGGCACTGCAACTGCTGAGGATATACCCACATGTAGATCAGGCTCAGACATTTGGTGAATCGATCCATTACACCGACAAGAGAGGGGACTACGACCCCAGTGAGCTGAAAATTTGGCTTGAACAACAACTGACGCAGCCCGTTGTTGTTCACCAGCTTGAACCGGGTATCGAAGATGTATTCATTCAGATGATGCTGGAATCGACCGATGCTGACTAGAATCCACAATAACGAGCTTGCCATCGAAGCGGTGGATCTGACAAGGAGGTTTGGATCATTCACAGCTGTCGACAACATAAACTTTAATGTTAAACGAGGTGAGGTGTTCGGTTTTTTGGGTGCCAACGGCGCCGGCAAGACCACGGCGATACGGATGTTGATCGGTCTCTTGCGGCTGTCGAGCGGGTCGGCGACGGTAGCCGGGTACGACATTCGAACAGAAACGGAAAAGGTAAAACGCAGTATCGGCTACATGAGTCAACGGTTCAGCTTATATGACGACCTTACGGTGGCCGAAAACTTTGAGTTGTACGGTGGTATCTATGGGCTGTCGAGGTTGGATATCAGGCGCAAGAGCGATCAGGCCTTAAGGCGCCTGGATCTTGAGACGCAACGAAACCAAATACTAAGCAGCCTGCCCTTGGGATGGAAGCAAAAGCTGGCGTTCATGGTGGCCCAAATCCACAGCCCTCCCGTCATTTTTCTCGATGAGCCCACGGGGGGAGTCGATCCCATAACCAGGAGGCAATTTTGGGAAATGATCTATGAAACGGCCGAAACCGGAACGACTGTGTTTGTGACCACACACTATATGGATGAGGCTGAGTATTGCGACCGTGTGATCATCATGAACCTCGGAAAAATCGAGGTGATGGGCACCCCTGCAGAAATCAAGCAGCGGCTTGGAGTAAAGAGCATGAACGATGCGTTTATTCGAATTGCACGACCAAAGGAGGCATGAATGAGTTCGCTGTTAAGCTTCATCGTCAAGGAGGTAAGGCACATACTGCGCGACAAGCGCACGTTGCTCATCCTATTTGGTTTGCCGATTGCGCAGTTAATCCTGTTTGGATACGCAATTCGCAACGAACTGAACCATGTTCCCATTGCCATCGTGCACAGTTCGGCATCAGAGGAGGTTGCGATCTTGTCGCATCACTTTACGGCATCGGGCTATTTCACCCTCGTCGGAGATCTGAGGACCGAAAAGGAGATTTGGACCGCCTTTGAATCGGGACGCATCAAAGCGGCTGTGGTGGTGGAACCCGACTATCCGTCAAATAGTTACAAAGCGGGGGTGTCGCAGTTCCAGATCGTGACCGATGCATCGGACCCAAATACTGCCCAGACCATCTCGTCGCAATTATCGGCCATGATCATAGGATGGCACCAGGCCACGGGCCCGAGATACCCGCAGATTCGGACGGAAGTCCGACTGCTTTACAACCCCGAAATGAAAAGTGTGTACTTGTTCGTGCCTGGGCTTATGGCGTTCATCCTGATGTTGGTATCGTCTTTGATGACATCCATTGCAGTTTCCCGTGAGAAGGAAATGGGCACCATGGAGGTTTTGCTGGTCTCGCCGTTGAGGCCGCTTGAAATCATCGTCGGCAAGGTATCGGCATACGTTGCTTTGGCCTGTATCAATGCACTCACGGTGACGGTGCTGGCCGTCTATGTCTTCGAAGTTCCCTTCCGTGGCAGTGGCCTCCTATTTTCGCTGGTTACCATGGTTTATATCATTTCGTCGCTTGCTTTGGGGGTTTTGATATCGACGCGGTCGAGCACCCAGCAAACGGCCATGATGATTTCGCTTGGTGCTCTGCTCCTTCCTGTCATCCTGCTGAGCGGCTTTATCTTTCCTATTGAGAGCATGCCTGAAATTCTTCAATGGGTGGCACAGCTTGTACCAGCGAAGTGGTACCTCGAGGCGGCAAGAGGCATCATGCTCAAAGGAGCGAACATTGGGGTTGTCGCTGCACCACTGCTTGTGTTGATTGCGATGATGACCGGATTCTTGGCATTGGCTTGGGCTAACTTGAAAGACCACCTAGAACTATGACCACGCTGCTTGCACTTTTACGCAAGGAATTTATTCAGATCGTCCGCAACCGGCCCATCTTGTTGATGATGATCGGCATGCCGATCGTTCAGCTGCTTGTATTGGCCCATGCAGCCACATTCGAGCTGCAAAAAGTGGAGATGGTGGTGGTGGACTACGAGCGCAGCGCAGAGTCGAGGCGTCTGATCGCTGCATTTACGGCTAGTGGATTCTTTACGGTTGTGGATGTTTCCGATCACGTTGACCAAGCCCTCGACGATATCGAATCGGGCCGTGCGATGTTTGCACTAGTGATCCCTTCCGATTTGACCACACGTATTCATGCCGGAACACCGGGCAAACTTCAACTGATGATCAGCGGAGAAGACGGGGTTCGTGCCGGACTCATACAGGCATATGCCAACGGAATCGTTCAGCTGCAGTCGCGCAGCTACCTGTTGGAAACGATGCCGGTCGACCTTGGTGAGCCACGTATCGAGGTGAGGGAGCTGTTTGCGTACAATCCGAACCTCGACTACAAGTTCTACATGGTTCCCGGAATTCTCGTGCTTCTGGTGACGCTAGTCGGAATGTTGCTCTCTGCCATGAACATTGTGCGAGAAAAGGAAATTGGCACGATCGAGCAGCTAAATGTGACCCCCATACGCAGATGGCAGTTTATAACGGCCAAAATGTTTCCTTTTTGGATGATCGGAATGCTTGAGCTAGCCTTTGGTCTCGTTATTGCCCGTATCGTGTTCAGTGTGCCGATGATCGGAAATTTGACGCTGGTTTTTGTTGCAGCTGCCATTTACCTGCTGGTTGTGCTCTCGATCGGGCTGCTCATTTCAACTGTGACCTACACACAACAGCAGGCGATGTTCATTGCTTGGTTTTTCCTCGTGATCTTCATCCTGATGAGCGGTCTTTTCACTCCGATCCAAAGTATGCCCGACTGGGCACAGATCGTTACCAGATTCAATCCCGTGTCCTATTTCATCGAAATTATGCGAAGGGTTCTGTTAAAGGGTGCTGGCTGGCAGTCGATTTCCATGTTGATCGGCTCGCTCACGCTTTATGCATCCATTACCATGACGGTTGCCATTTGGAGATATAGGAAGGTGGCTGAGTAAGTTCAACCTGAGATTTCGATCCTAAACGTCAATGGGTTGATGGCATATTCCCTCCTGAGATGTTCACTCAGTCAATATATACGCTCAGTCCGACATAGCTGCGTATCTGCCACGTCTTGATAGGTTCAATATCGTTGCTTTGCTTACCGGACTTTAGCTTGTCGAAACGTGCCCGGGTCGGTCTTACCCCCGCTTCCAGCGACAGTCGCTCAGACAGTGCCGCCCGCATCCCGGCACCGGCAACCAAGCCCGGTCCACTAAACCTCACATCGATCCCGTCGTAGCGGAACAGGGAGCCCATGACCCCAGCCTCAAGGAACGGCTGTAATCGATTTGGACCGAGGTGGAATCTCCCTAGGATTTCAGCGTATTGCGTGTTGGCCACGCCATCGTTGAGCGTGTGGGCCGACAGGCTGACCATCATGGTAAGGATGGGGTTGAATCCGTAGCCGATGGCTACACCCAAACCAGGACCGGCCCCGTTATCGGAGTTTTCGTCGAACGAGGTGTCGTCGAACGTAATCACCGAGTGGGCGAAGCGTAAACCCCCATGGAATCCAGTCTGAGCGAACAAGGGGGCACAAAAGAAACAATAGAGAAGGATGGACGAAAACAGAGCTTTTTGAGTCATATCAGGCTAAAATAGACATACGAAAGATTTGATGGCGCCTAAATTCGTTTAACTGGTAAATAATTTGTTTGGATACATAATTCAATTCGTCAGACTAGAAAAAAATATCCTCGTAGTCAATTGTTTCGAATAGGCTTCCTTGTTATACTACCAGACTATAATAAGGTTTGAAAACACAAACTTGAAATGCGATTATTGGAAATAACGCGCAACAAGTGCCCCATATGAACCATATCTTACTCGTCGACGACGACAATGTTCATCACGTGGTGACGAGCATGCTCATCAAGAAGCTTCCGTTTCGGCTTGAGTCGAGTAAGGCTATGGACGGTCTTGAAGCGCTGAACATGATCAAGGCAAACCTCGACACTCCGCCCGATTTGATTTTACTCGACCTGAACATGCCCGTCATGAACGGCTGGGAGTTTTTGGAAAAGATTGCCGAACTCGAGTCGCAAATGCCGCGAAGTCCGGTTATTTGCATCCTCTCATCAACCATTGCCCCCGACGACATCGAGAGGGCAAATAGCTATTCGAACGTACACTCGTTCATATCGAAACCGCTGCTCAAAAACGACATGATCAACCTGCTCACCAGCCTAGGTTTTGAGAAGACGGAATAAAATCCTTCGGCACGCAGTCAAGCAATTCAGCTGCACTAGATATACTCTCGACACCCAAAGATCGGCTCATCCATTTGTAGAAGACGACGCTTTGCTGGCCTGACTCGCGCAGGTGCATGAGGCTGGTTGATCCTGCCGTCTTGCTGAGCTTGCCGACACCGTCCCGAACAAGGTGATGATGCATGAATTCGATTTCCTGAAAGTGCGTAAATCCGCACAGTTTTGACAGGTGAAGTTGTATTGCAGTAGACTCAATGAGATCGCTCCCCCTAATGATATGGCTCACACCAAAGAGGATGTCGTCGACGATCGACGAAAGCTGGTACGAGGGCAAGCCGTCGCGCCTCCGTACGATGCTGGCCATGGTGTTCGGAGAAAATGCAACCGACTGTTCGCCGGCCCAATGGTCGCTGAACGTTTGAACAGCGGGTACTTCCTTCAATCTTAGGACCGATTCTTGTTGTACGGAATCAGGCTTTTGTTGGCATGAGCACCCGTGTAAACCATGTTCCGACCACTGAGACCTCGAGCAACGGCACCAATAGACGGATCCGTTTTCTTCGAGTGTGCGTATCGCTTGATCGTAGTGGCCGATTCGTCGAGACTGAGACCATTCCGATGCGAACTCTTCGACGCTTTGTGGACCCAAATCCCAGTCGATTCCAAGCCATTCGAATGTCCGAAACACATCCTCGACATAGTCTGCGCGCACTCTGCTCTGGTCGAGGTCGTCGATCCTCAATAAGATCGAGGCGTCGTTTTGCCTTGACCATAGCCAAATCAAAACGGCATTGAATGCATTTCCTACATGCAGATATCCACTCGGGGTTGGTGCAATGCGGGTAATCCGTCTCAAGCCGGAAATCGTTTTAGGAGTAATTTGACAAATCGATTTGGGTGTATGATATTACCCTACGCTACAAAAATCCAACGAGGATACCATGAAAAGTAACATGAGCAGCACAGACCGCATCGGTCGGGTCATTTTTGCAGTTTTGGTGGTTTTGCTATGGATGATGGATATCATCACGGGCACATTGGCAACCACATTGCTAATAGTTGGAGCCATCTTTGTTGCAACAAGTGCGATGGGATTTTGCCCGCTATATACCTTGTTTGGTATGAACACGAAGCGGTCGGCTGAGAAGAGCAGCTAACATCAGGCTGTAATTCCCTGCTTGATCGATGCCTTGACGGCATCGACAACGGCGTCGGCGTCGATTTTACAGTCGTGCCAGAGTTCCTCTTGCGTACCGTGCTCAACTACGGCATCGGGTACGCCGAGTATGTTCAGTTTTCCGCTCCATCCCTTGGTCGACAGGTACTCAGCCACGGCCGACCCGAATCCGCCAATCTGAGTTCCATCCTCAATGGTGATGATCGTGTGGTGCGACGCCATTACACGGTCGATCATTTCTGTGTCGAGGGGTTTCACAAACCGCATGTCGACATGGGTGATGTGAATCCCATCTTCGGCCAGGCGATTGTGAGCCAGCACGGCCTGGTTCCCGATGCTTCCAAAGCTGAGGACGGCAACGTCGCCTCCTTCAGACAGCAAACGCGATTTGCCGACGGGTATCTGCTCGAAAGCACCAGCGTTCACCCCTGTCCCCTTGCCTCTCGGGTAGCGAATGGAGAAGGGCCCCGAAGTGTGCATGCTTGCCGTGTACATCAAATTCCGCAGCTCCTGTTCGTCCATCGGCGCCGAAACGACGATATTTGGAAGACAGCGCATAAACGGAATGTCGTACAGGCCGTGATGTGTGGGCCCATCGGCACCCACCAGTCCGGCACGGTCCAGGCAGAAAACCACAGGCAGTTTCTGGATGCACACGTCGTGCACAACTTGGTCGTAACCACGCTGAAGAAAGGTGGAGTAAATGGCCACAAACGGAATGGAGCCCTGGGTGGCCATGCCGGCTGCGAAGGTCACCGCATGCTGCTCTGCAATGCCCACGTCAAAGGCACGTTCGGGCATTTCGGCCATCATGGCATTTAAGCCTGTGCCGCTGGGCATTGCAGCGGTGATTCCCACGATCTTCTCGTTTTCCTTCGCCAGTTCGATGATTGCGCCGCCAAAGATGTCTTGATAGTTGGGCGACTTCTTTCCGGTGGAAGGTGCACCAACAGGCGCACCTGTAATTTTGTCGAAGGGACTGCCCTGTGCATGCCATTTAAGTGGATCCCTTTCGGCAGGCGCGAAACCCTTTCCTTTAACCGTCACCACATGGAGCAATTTCGGGCCAGGGATGTCTCTCAAATCGTCGAGCGTCTTGACCAGCCCCTTCACGTTGTGGCCATCTACGGGTCCGTAATACTTGAAGCCAAGCGACCTGAACAGGCTTCCCGGAGTCAACGCGGTGGTGAGGGCATGCTCCAGTTTTGATGCCACTTTTCTCATCCGGTCGCCCGCCTTCTGAAAGTGCCCGAGCATGTCGTAGAGTTCATCGCGTACGCGGTTGAACGTCTTGCTGGTCGTGATTTCAGTGAGATATTCCTTGAGAGCACCCACATTTGGGTCGATCGACATACAATTGTCGTTTAAGATCACAAGCACGTCAGAATTGAGCGCACCAGCGTTGTTAAGACCCTCAAACGCCAATCCCGCGGTCATGGCACCATCGCCAATAACAGCAACTACCCGCTTTTTTTCACCGGCAAGCTCGGCTGCCTTCGCCATACCTAAAGCGGCCGAAATGGACGTGCTCGAATGCCCCACGCCAAACGTGTCGTAGATGCTCTCGCTGCGTTTGGGGAAACCGCTGATCCCCCCGTACTTGCGGTTCGTATGAAACTGATCTTTGCGCCCCGTCAGTATCTTATGGCCATATGCCTGGTGCCCGACGTCCCAGACAAGAAGATCGCTTGGCGTGTTCAGCGAATAATGCAGGGCTGTTGTGAGTTCGACCGTCCCCAGGCTTGCACCGAAATGTCCACCGTGAACGGCTACTTGACCAATGATGAAATCCCTCAGTTCGAAGCAAAGATCGGGAAGAAGGTCTACTGGTAGCTTTTTGAGGTCGTCGGGAGCCTGAATGCTCCTCAGAAGTTCACCTTGTTCATTTGGTGCCGATTTCATCATGGGTGGGCTTCATTCGGGTTGACTTGCTCGATGCGCAACTTTGCCTGTTCGAGAATGCTGCTGCAGTATGAGGCGAGTTTGCTCGCCTTCTCGTACAATTCAACGGTTTGCTCCAGCGGAACAGTATCCGATTCGAGCTCTCGAACGATGCGATCCAACTGGTCTAAAGCTTCTTCGAACGTCAAGCGTTCCTCAACGGAGTCTGGCATAGTGAAATTGCAAAATGATTGGCGATTTATGACGTATTTGAATTCGAAACATCGTCTGTGTCGGATTCGTCGGGATCGGCTCCGCTCAAGAATGGGAGAACGCCCGTTTCCCTGTATTTGTCGTAGAATACGGATAAAAGGGCAACACTTGGAACAGCGATCAACAGACCGAGAAATCCAAACATGAAACCGAACATGAGCAGGGAAATCATTACCAGCAGAGGATGGATACCCACTTGCCTTCCCATCACCCTCGGCACGAGGAAACCTGACTCAAAGACCTGCTCAAGTGCGAAGACGATGTAAATGCCCGGCAAGTACTGGTACCATGGGTCTCCCATGCTGACTCCGAAAATGGTGGCCACTGATATGCTGATCCATAAACCGAACGTGGGAATGAAATTTGTCAATCCAGCAAATATTCCAAGCAGTATACCGTACGGAAGGCCTATGACGGTGAATCCGATGCTGAGGTTGAACGCACTGATCAACACCACGATGAAAAGACCCCTGATGTATGCGCCTGCAATCCTTGAAACCTCACTTGTGTAGTCGTACCGTGTTCTCTTTGGGATAAAGAAGGATTTTACAAAAAGCCTGATTCGGTCGTAGTCCCGAATCATAAAGAACAGCAAAAAAGGCAGAAGAACTATGAAGAAACCAACGGTGACCATGGCACCCACGCGGTCGATATAGGTAATGGGAAGATTCGACAGGTCCAGATAGAAGCCACGAATGAGTTCGTTCACATGGTTGGCTACGGCGGGGCCCAACTCCGCACCGTCAAGCCCGATGGAGTCGAGAAAGCCCTTGAGTCCGACTTCGTCGGCCCATCCCTGCTGATTGTACTTTGCGGAAGTGATGAGCTGATTAATGCGCACCAATTGTTCGTACAGGCGTGGTATGCCTGCGTATATCACGGTCGCTATCCCTCCCAGTCCGACAAATGTAAAAACCGCCGCGGTAAGCCACCGTGGAATCCGATACTGCTCAAGCCTTACCACCAAAGGATTAAAAAGGAAGGCGATTAGATAGGCTGCGATAAACGGCACGAGAAGGTGGCCTGAATCGTATAAAAACCAGACACCGCATGCGTATATGGACGCGTATAACACAGCCCGCGCCAACGGTTGTTTCCTCAGCGGATAAAAGAGAATCCCGATGATTAGGCCATATCCAAGAGGGTTGAGCAGATGCTGGAGCAAGAACATGACAAACAAAAGGCACAATACGGCTGCAACCAGCAAGGTGACCTGTAGTTTTTCATGTAAGCCGTTAGTCTGCATTCCGCAAGATACGAAAGCTCGTATCAGTTTAAATTCTCAATGTTTGCTCAACTGATGCTAGATTTACTTGAATAAGTATTAAAGTGTTAAATTCGTAACTTGCTAAGCGAGACAGAAGGATAAACGGAGACAACAACATTAAACTGGTCGCAGGTTAATTCTGAACGGAGATCGGTCGCCGCCATGGGATACCTCATTTCCTTATTACTGATGGTCATGCTCCAGGCACCCGCAGCAGAGGGTGTGCGCGGCGACACACACAAGGCCGTGGATCCCGTCATCACAAGTCTTCTTCTTTCGGCTGACTCATCGTCGGTCAGCAGCGAGGGCCGCCTGCAAAAACTCAGGGAAGCGTACGAAAGGTCCTTCCGATTCACGAACGACCACGATCGAATGCTGGTGTCATGGCACCTTTACCAGTTTTATTCGAGCGTGAATCCAGATTCCTCTGTTTCCTACCTGCGTCGGGCGTCAGATTATTTGAGCAAGGCAGGCAGATTAAACACAACTGCCGCTGTGTCTATCGATCTTGGCAACTACTACCGTACAATCGGCTACTACGACAGAGCCAAGAGTATGTATGGAACCGCGTTGGAAATCTATAAATCTCAGAATGACTCCATCAATATTTGGTGGTCGTTGCACTTGATCGGACTGTCGCATTACGACAGGGCGGAATATGCGAGCGCAATCGATACGTTTGAGGAGGCGCTTACATATTTAGACGAAGAAGACTATCCGAGATACGTCAACTCCATAAATTCAATTGCCCTTTCCTATTACAGGCTCAGAGATTTCGAAACTGCCGAACAGTATTACGACAAGGCGTACGAACACGTCTTCGATGAGCCCAGCATTCGGTTTTTGTCGCCTGTTACCTACAATTTAGGGCGTATATACATCGAAGGCGGGCGCTATGCCAAGGCGGACCAAATGTTCGAAACAGCATACAGCGCGCCGATGCCGATGTTTCCCATCGGGGTAAAGTCCGGCTCTCGCACCTACCAGGCAAAGCTCGAAAGACTGCGAGGCAACCTCCCCAAAGCGGAATACCGCCTGTTTCAGGCAGACAGCATATTAGCCGCAAACAACACCGACGATCAGAATGTAAGACGCCTGTGGCTTCTGGAGTGGTCCTTATTGGCGGAGTCAAAAGGTGATTTGCGAAAGGCGATCGACATGCAGCGAAGGTTGGTTTCCTATGTCGACAGCTTGTCGGCAAGCCAGCTTGCCACCACCGTGAGCCGGTTGAAGAACGAATACGAGCTGGAATTCCGTGATCGAGTACAAGCCGAGCTTACGGCAGAGGAAGAACGCCAGCGCCAGCTGAACACGTTGACGCTCCTGCTTCTCATTGTGAGCCTTCTCATCATCGCATTCCTGTTTGTGAGCCTGCGTGGCAAACAACGTCACAACGTCGAGCTCATAACCAAACAGAGGGAAATTGAAAAGGCAAACAAAGAGTTGCTCACGTTCAATGCAGACCTTCAAAAGGCCAAACGGGTTGCTGAGATTGCCAATGCGGCCAAGTCGAACTTTCTGTCGATCATGAGCCACGAAATACGCACGCCCTTGAACGCACTGATCGGCGCAACCAATTTTATCCTTACCGACAACCCGTCCGAGAAGCACCGCGAACTGCTCGACGTTCTCAAAGTCTCGTCGAACAACCTGCTTTATCTGGTAAACAACATCCTAGACCTGGGCAGGCTTGAGTCGGGTAAGGTTCAGCCCGAGAAAACGCCATTTAACCTCAAGCAGATGATTCAGGGTCTGCATAATGCAGCCAGCCTGAATGCTCGCGAAAAAAACTTGCCCGTCAAGCTCGAATTCGACTCTTCGATCAGTGAGAACGTGAGCGGCGATCCATACCTGCTTGGCCAGGTCATCCAAAACCTGCTTGCGAACGCCGTCAAATTCACTGAGTCGGGCATGGTCCGCCTCACCGCCGATCTTGTCGCAAAGGGAAGCGACTCACAAAGGGTGCGATTTGCGATTTCAGATACGGGGATCGGCATTCCTAAGTCAAAGCACAAGGTAATCTTCGACAATTTTACACAGGGTTCCGCCGACACCAACCGAAAGTTTGGGGGTAGTGGCCTTGGCTTGGCGATCTGCAGCAGAATTTTGGGCCTATTGGACTCCAAAATCGAACTTGAGAGCGAAGAAGGGGTCGGATCCACCTTTATGTTCGAGCTCAATTTTAACCTCGTCACCGCCAGCGAGAGCTCGGCGAAACCAACCGCCGACAAGTTGCCCCTCGACAAACTCCGCGTATTGGTTGTCGAGGACAACGAATTCAATGTCATTGTGATCAAGCGACTCCTCGAACGATGGAGCGTCGGCCACATCGAAACAGCCTATAACGGTCTTGAGGCCCTCGACAAAGTTCACAACGACATCTATGATGTCATTCTAACCGATCTTCACATGCCGGAAATGGACGGATTTGAGGCAACCAGGAGAATTCGTGCCATTGGTGGGCACTGGGAAACCGTCCCAATCTACGCCATATCTGCCGATGTGCAACCCGAGACACGAGAAAAAGCCATGCATGCTGGGGTCAACGACCTCATCACCAAGCCCTTTACCCCCGATGACGTGTACACAAGGCTGCACGCCGCTTTAGAAGGGGTCACAGAATAGGTTTATGCACATATATCTGAAACAACATTCAGGTTGGAGCTGACTGCATCATTCAAATTTATACGTGCATGAAATTTATTCTGTTTTCAGTTATTGCAATTCTATGGGGTTCATATCCCACGATGGCCCAACACAATGTCACATTCAAAGTGACCGACTCCGAAAGCGGGTCACCCTTGCCGGGAGTCAACATCTTGCTTGAGGGCGCGAATGTAGGCGCCGTCACGCTTCAAGATGGTACAGCTGTCGTAAGCAATGTGCCATCCGGAAGGCTTCGGTTCAGGATTTCGTTGGTTGGCTATGAGCAAATTGTTATCACATTACTGGTTCCAAACGAAACGGCAGATGTCATCGGAGTCAAACTTGAACATCACCATGAAGAGCTGGAGGAGGTCACGGTCTATGCAGCCAGGGGCAGCCGGCTGATCGACCGTGTTCCGACACGCGCCGAGGTGATCGCTGGCGAAGAACTTGAGGAAAAGGCAAACATGAACTCGTCGAACATATCCATGATTCTGCGTGAAACCCCTGGATTGCAGGTGCAGATGACCGACCCCTCAACAGCGAACATGAGTTTCCGGATCCAGGGACTGAACGGACGTTACACGCAGCTTCTGCAGGATGGATTACCCATGTATGGCGGCATATCTTCGTCGCTCAGCATCGTCCAAATTCCGCCCCTGAACCTCAAGCAGGTTGAAATCATCAAAGGGAGCTCGTCCACACTATATGGAGGTGGGGCCATTGCTGGACTCGTCAACCTTGTCACAAAGACATTTGAGGACGAGGGTACCACGATCATGTTCAATGGTCTCAGCACGATGGGCGGCGATGTGAACATCTTCTCAGCGGGGAAAGCAGGCGAAATCGGTTACACCACCTACATATCGGGTGTTACTCAAAAGGCGTACGACGTAGACAACGATGGTTTTGTCGAGGTACCCAAAACCGGCCGCATTCACCTTGAACCCACCCTTTGGTTGCCGGTCGGCACTTCAAACACCTTGCGGACGAGCATTGGATACACCAGAGATGTCCGGGAGGGTGGTTTTCAAAATAGCGACGTCTTGCCAGACCCTGGCCGCTTCAATTATTTCAAATCGAAAATCGAAACCGATCGCTTCAAGGCTTTGGTTGATCTGGACATACCTGAAGCTTTTGGCGGCAAGATCCAGTTCCGAAATGCGCTTAGTATTACCCAAAGCAAATCGAACGACAATTTAAATCATCGTCTCCGCAACGATCAGACAAAGTACTATGCGGAGGCGAACTTCGCGACCGGCGGTGAGAATGTCGATCTGATTACAGGCTTGACCTATTCCTATGACCACACGTCAAGTACCTACAGGGATAGAGACATCATCAAAGGTGTCAGTGATGGCACTGCGGGTGTTTTTGGTCAATATACCTTCAAACCTAACAAGCTGCTTTCGATAGAATCTGGCTTGCGTGCCGAATCCATATCAGGGAGCAGCCTCATCGTGTTGCCACGCTTGAATGTGCTCGCAAACTGGGGACCAAAATTGACGAGCAGAGTCGGGTTCGGCACTGGCTACAAACACATCGACGCCATGTTCGGCGATGTGAACGACGCCATCCAACAGTCGAATCATATGGAGATGTACACCCTTCACATACCCGACGGTGATGCGATCGAACGTTCGTTGGGTTTCACGGCCGACGTCGATTACCGAACCATTCTTGGAGATGAGCTTGGGTTATCAGTCAACCAGCTCTTTTTTCAAACACGCATCACAGATCCGTTTCAGCTTTTCGAGGTTAATTTCAGTCAGCCACTCACAATGGAAGTCAACGAGGATCCATTGCCTACAATCGTGCTTCACGTCGTCAATCGGAGTGGAGACACTCAAACCAGGGGCATGGAGACGAACATCAAGTGGACCTTCCGGAATCTGAAATGGTACCAGTTTTATACGTACACGAATGTGACCGAAACCGCTTCAGGAACCCAATTTCCGGTGATACTGACACCTAAGCATCGCCTTGGGTCTGTCATCATGCTCGAAGAGCACGATTCGTTCCGCATCGGGTTTGAAACCTACGTAACCGGTTCTCAGCGCCTCACATCTGGCGAGAAGTCGGACCCATATGTCATCATGGGTTTAATGGCTGAAAAGACGTGGAATATGCTGAGCGTCTTTATCAACTTTGAGAACTTTACGGATACTCGGATGAAGACTACAGACAAACTATGGACGGGATCACCGTCTCATCCAACATTAAACACGGAGTTATATGCTCCGATTGAAGGCCGCGTCATTAATGGCGGCGTTAAGCTGCGCTTCTAGAAGTTCACCGATGGGATGGGTGACATCACCCATCCCATCAGTCATCCCGGCAGAGTCAATTCAGCGTTTGCAGGTACGCGAAAATGGCGTCCATCTCAACATCGTCCATATGGGAGAAGGCTCTCCACGGCATGTGCATCGGATCCATTTGACGGCCATCTGGACGCACTCCCGTGCTGATCGCCGTGATGAACTGCTCTTTTGTCCATGTCCCAAACTCACCAGTCATCGTAATGTCGGGCACCGGCGGGAAATTGGGGTCGTTGTGCTTTCCACCCTTCAAATTCGGCTTGTGGCATCCCATGCAGTTGTTTGCGATGTAGGCGCCATATTCTGATGTGGGTGCTTTAATAACATCGTTGTTGGGAGGTAGCGTGAAGTCGATGTGTTCGGCTTCCCACATCTGAAGCTGACCCAGACCCGATAAAATGTAACCTAATGGTCCCAGGTAGGAGCCATAGGTCTCGTTGTCGACGGGTTCGACAGTCTGCATGTATCGGATGATGGCCATTACGTCGTAGTCGCTCATTGCAGTCCAATCCTTCGACGGCATGATGTACAACGGCTTGCCATCGGTGTGCAAGCCATAGCGGATGGCACGCACCCAGTCTTCGTCGGTAAGTACCGCTCCCTGGCCACCCTTGCCACTCGTGACATTCGGGGCTACCACATACGCGACAGGATTACCGGCTGGAATCATCTCCTGTCCTCCCAAGTTACTTCCGTGACAGTCTCGACATCCCCAAATGTGCGAGATGTGCTCACCCCTTGCCAGCAAGGTTGAGTCGACGGCGATATCGGGAACGGTCACTGACACTTCGTACACTTTATTCGGCCGATTAGACCCCATCCAAGCTATGACTCCAATTGCAACGACTAGTAATACGACAAGCCATAATATCCTCTATCTGATTTTTATGTTTGACAGCGCGATACGACGTCCAAAGTAAAAAGTTTTCGTTTGTTATACCAATCTAAAGTGATTATCCACCCCAAGATTTGGAAACGCTTTCATAACAATCCATGGAATATTCGCTCATGAATCATCGTATCTTTATCTGTAAATATTTGAAAACACCAGTGCGGCGTCAGCTCGCACCACGATGAATACCACACAGACACGAACAAAATTATTACTAGCCCTTGCATCCTTGAATGCTTTGGGGCCACTTTCCATCGATTTTTATTTGCCGGGATTCCCCGCCATGTCGGTCGACCTCAAGGTGCCCATAGGTACGATACAACTATCATTGGCTGCCTTTTTCATCGGGATATCAATCGGGCAGCTTTTTTACGGGCCTTGGACCGACCGCGTTGGTCGCAAGAGGCCGCTTTACATTGGTTTGGGGCTGTATATTGCATCGTCCGTCGCCATCGCATTTACCGAGACCGCCGAGGGACTCATCTTTTGGAGACTGATTCAGGCGTTTGGAGGCTGCGCAGGAATGGTCGTTGCCAGGGCTGTCGTGCGAGATGCTTTCCCGATCGAGGAGACGGCACGCGTCTTCTCGATTTTGATGCTCATTACGGCGGTTGCCCCTATACTTGCCCCCACAATGGGCGGATTCATGACGGCCTGGTTTGGCTGGAGAAGCATCTTTTTGACCTTAGCCATCCTGTCGAGTCTCAGTCTGCTCATGGTACATTTTGTGCTTCCGGAGACGGGATCACCGAACAGTGCGGTTTCGTATCACCCGCTGAAAGTGTTCCAAAGTTATCAGGAGGTGTTTCGTGAACCGAGCTTTGTGACGTACGTGTTTATGGGCAGCATCGCGGCAGCAGGCATGTTTGCCTATATATCGGCGTCGCCGTACGTGTTCATTGAAAAATACGGGCTGTCGGAAACGCAGTATGGATGGTTGTTCGGAGTAAATTCCTTGGGTTTGATTGCCGCAAGCCAGGTCAACCGCTATTGGCTCCATCGCCGGCATGGCTCAGAAATCATCCAACGGGCGTCAACCATGCACGCCCTTGTGGCATCGGCATTGCTCGTGCTCACCCTGTTTGGTCATCCGCCTCTATCAATGGTCCTGGTGCTGGTATTTGCCTACATGTCCTTGCTTGGATTCATATTCCCAAATTCGGCAGCCATGACCCTTGTACCCTTCGGAAAAAACGCCGGTGCTGCATCTGCACTGATGGGATCCGTGCAAATGGTTTTGGGTGCCGCCGCCGCGGCCATCGTAAGTGCGTTTCATAATCAGACAGTGTATCCGATGCTTATCGGTATGGCCGTCTGTGCCTTGTTGAGCTATTCGGCGCTCATGCTCGGCAGTGGGTGGATTCGACAACGGACTTTAGCCACATAAATAGATGCGGATAAAGCATAATGCAGAGCGCGGATCTTTTTAATCATTATCCCATCATATGATCTACATGATCCGATAGATCTGCGCTTCAATCAGCCACGCTCAAAAATTCGCTCTTTTATCCTCTTCCGCTCTTCATTACGCGGTCGAGTTCGCGCTTGGAATCCCTTTCGGCAATCGTCTGCCTTTTATCGTGCAGTTTTTTGCCGACCCCGACTCCCATTTCGATTTTGGCGCGCCCATTCTTGAAATAGAGCTTCAGCGGCACAAGGGTGTATCCTTTTTGACTGAGCGCCTTGTCAATTTTTCGGATTTCATCCTTCTTGAACAGCAACTTGCGTAGACGCAGTGGATCGTGGTTGTTGTACGAACCGTGTTCGAACTCTTTGATGTACATATCCTTGAGCCAAACCTCCCCATCCTTCATATAGGCAAATGAGTCGGTAAACCCAACATTCCCCTTCCGCACCGACTTCACTTCTGTACCTTGCAGGACGATGCCGGCCTCGTAGGTGTCAAGTATTTGAAACTCGAAGCGTGCCTTACGGTTCAGTATGGTCGGGGTTTCTGCCATTAATTACACACACTCGCTCTCAAGGGTCAACTTCGATTCCGCCATCCAAGCCACGTGCACGCAGCTCCTCGATGATGTCGGCTGGCAGCGTGCGTCCAGGCATGGTCTGGTAGATGCCGATGATCTGGTCGATTTCTGCAATGGCCTTCTCGTTTTCGGGCTCAAGTTTGAGTACTTCGATATACTGGTAGAGAGCACCGACCATTTTGTCGCGCATGGTCGGGATGGTATTGTCGTCGTATTCGATGTAGATACCATAATCCAGGTGCGTTTTGGCCAGAAGCGCCTTTACGGCAGGCTCATTCGTGTCGGCCGTTTTAAGCACTTTGAGGGCCTCATCGAATTTTTTCTCCGCCACAAGGGCCGCAACTTGGTCCTCGAGCGTCAACGACGGCGCTTCAGTAGTTCCTGAACATGCAGAGAGGGTGAGCACAACGGCCAGCAAAAAAGTCGAGAAGATTGCTTTCATCTGTAGATGGGTAAGTGTTGTTTGAATGTCAAAGCGGATGTAATCCGATCAGAGGAAATAAAATGGGAGAGGGCTGATGCACAGCACAAACACAACAAGCGACATCCAGCCTAAAATGCGGCGCCCGGGGCCGAGCTGATACTCAACGGCTGCGGGGGGATGATCTAATCGAACCAAAAATACGATAAAAAACAGCCAGAACAACCACATGCCGTAATTGAGGGCATGTTCGGGGCTGTCGAGGGTGTAGAATATCGAGATGGTGACAAGCAACGAGACCATCCACAGCGGAGTCACCCATTTGGGCAACTGCCTCATGGCAAACCGGAACAGCAGATGAAGTCCCACTGCCCACAGTACGAGTGTCAACAATCTCAGTTCGCCGCCCACTTCCCCCAGGCCAAGCTGAATGAGCGCTATGGCACCGACGCCTCCCAGTCCGCTCAAAAGGGAGTACAACACATAGGCGATCACCCTCTGTTTGCGTTGACCCACCAGGGCATACAGAATGTGGCCTCCATCGAGCTGGCCAAATGGCATGAGGTTCAGCGCGGTAAAGAAAAGCCCCAGCCATCCGGCGAACAGCACAGGATAGTGATACAGCTCGTATAAAGGTGGAACGTCGGCAAAAAACGATGACATGGCCGAAAATAGGAGGGTGCTACCCAGAAAAAGCGTTTCACCCGTCGGTTCGGATGGAGGCACCTCCGGGAATTGTCCAAATGCCAGCACATAGGCTTTCAAGGCCTCGTGACCCGGGTATTCGAACACATGCTCGGGTCCCGGAAGAGTCAGAAATCCGATGATTAACAGACCAATCGACACGACAAATCCGGCAGCCGGTCCCGCAATGCCGATGTCGAAGAGACGCCGCGTGTCGTCGATGGGATCTTTTATGCGAATGACGGCACCCAAAGTGCCAATCGAAATGAGTGGCATCGGTATGAACCAGGGGAGCGACGCCTTCACCCGGTGCCAAGCTGCCGCGAAATAGTGGCCAAATTCATGGGTTCCCAAAAACAGAAGAAAGCAGGCGGCGAAAACCACCCCGTCCTCGAGGCGAATAGCAAACTGCAGGTACGAGAAACTGACAGACGCGAATGTCGCGACAAACAACAGGGTGTGGCGCACAATGATCCAAGGCGTCAAGTCCAGCCGCTGCATCCAAGAAGTGTCCTCCTTTACGTGGAGCACTTCAAAATCCGTGTTGATTTCCTGCAAAGTCTATGCCCGTGCTATAGGTTGGGTCAAGCAACGTGCACCTCCCCGACCACGACACAACTCGTTTCCAATGAAGGAGATCGCGATCTTTTGGTCTGGGTCGGCCTTGAAAGCTGTCTGTTGATGATTGCTGATGAAGTCGAACTGCGTCATGATCTCGTAGCCGTTGTCGGCGAGTGCATCAAAGGTATG
>CAYZWQ010000031.1:5436-20676 GCA_964481355.1 uncultured Chitinophagales bacterium | reverse complement strand
TTGATGCCGCTTTGCTGGCCGAAGGAGAAATCGCCGCCACCAAAACCGCCTCCTCCGAAACTGAAGCTGCCACCGCCACCGCCGCCGCCCGGAACTGACATCACCACCATGCCGCCACGTCCACCTCCGCCTCCGCCACCCATGAGACCCAAAAGGTCTTGGGCCGAGAAGTTTTGCTGGTTCATGTTGTTGCTCATGCCGATAAGGGAGATCCTCTGCTGGCCGTCGAAAAAGCTGATGTTCCCGCCGGCATTGTATCGGCCCTGGGTGTAGTCGGCACCGAGGCCGGAATAGATCTTGCCAAATTGGGCACTGTTCAGTCCACCCTTGGTCATGATGTTGAGGGTGCGTTCGGCATTACCGTCGTCAAAACCGGTGAACTGCGACTGGTCGCTTTGGCGGTCGAACACTTGCACCCGGTTGATTATCTCGGCCGGAAGGTTGCGGAGTGCGGCCGTGGCGTCGTCGCCAAGGAATTCCTGGCCGTCGACCAAGACGCGGCGCACGGCCTGACCTTGGGCTACCACCTGGCCGTTCTCGATCGTCACTCCCGGCATTTTCTTGACAAGGTCCTCGGCGCTGGCGTCGGCATTGACCTTGTATGCCGCCGCGTTGAAGATGAGCGTATCGCCCTTCTGTTCGGCACGTATCTCCTGACCCTCAACGGTCACGTCGCCGAGCACGCGGATATCCTCCTCGAGCATGACGGTTCCAAGATTGAGGCTGTCGCGCGTGATGCTAAGGTCGCGCGTGATGAGCTTGTACCCGGTAAAGCTCAACCGCAGGGTGTAATCGCCGGGACGAATGCGGGTGATCCCAAATTTGCCCGCCACATCCGATACGGTGATCCGGCGTTGGGTGGTGTCGGCCTTGCTGATGAGCTGCACCGTGGTGCCCGCTATCGGCTTTTGGTCCTTGGCGTCAACGATGGTTCCGTGAACCTGACCCGTCGGACCCATGGTTTGAGCCGTGGCTCCCGACGGGTACATTAGTGTGAAAAGGGAAGCGGCCAATAGAAGGCCTGACTGTAGAATTCGACGCATGTGCGTTGTGATAGAATTGATTGAGTGGGGATAATTCGCCAGCCGATGCTGTGTGTCAACCGTTGCCACGTCCTTGGCCACGGCCCATCGGAGCCTGCTGTTCCAGAAACTTGCGGTAAGCTTTGATCTTGTATTTGTCCTTGATGATTTTTTCGGCGTCCTTGTCGCGTTTTTCGCGCAGCGACATCATTTTCTCGCGGTCACGGTTTGCCATTGCCTCACGCTGCGATTCCATGAATCCCTTGAAAACGACCGTAAGAGAATCTTTTTGTCCGTCGCTTAGTTCCATTCGCTCCGATATCTGCGCAACCATGTTCTTCGCATACTCGTCGGGGGCAATCTGGGGCCGCTGTTGACCTGGCTGGGCGGCAACGAGTGTGGGCACAACTAATGCGAGGGCAAATGCCAGGATGAGGCTAAGGTGTGATTTCATACGGAGTTGGATTTAAGATGGACAGGTTGGGCCGCAGTGTGAGAAGGGATTGAAGTCCGTACCATCCTGACAGCAAAAGATAGACGAATAACGTGCCCCAATGTTCGATGGATCTTGTTAACAGTGGTTAATCATTGTGTAAAAAATTGCAACGATTTACGATCTGTGAGTCGAATTGTGGCAAGACCCGCGATTTGGCCATTTGGCTCGGGTGTAGGCGGGTCAAGAAATTATTTCGTATTTTTGGCTTCTGTGCACATTTTACTTTGCATCTAGGGCATCCGTGCCGAAATCCGCAACATCGAATCAAAATCCTTACAGGGCATGAACATTCACGAGTATCAGGCAAAAGAAATTCTCAAGCAGTATGGTGTGGCCGTTCCCCAAGGCATCCCGGCGTTTTCGGTAGATGAGGCCGTCGCGGCAGCCGAGGAGCTCAAAAAGAACGGAGCGACACTCTACATCGTGAAAGCCCAGATACATGCCGGTGGACGAGGAAAAGGCAGGACAATCGTCAGCAATGCCAAGGGTGTGCAGCTGTGCTGGTCAATCGACGAAGTTCGTGCCGCCGCCGAGTCGTTGCTCGGCGACGTGCTGGTGACTATCCAGACGGGTGAAGCCGGCCAAAAGGTGCAGCGACTGTACATCACCGACGGGGTTGACATTGAAAAAGAGTTTTATCTGGGAATCACCCTCGACCGTGCACGTGGCCGCAACGTGATCATGGCCAGCACCGAAGGTGGCGTCGAAATCGAAAAAGTGGCCGAAGAGAATCCGGATGCCATCATCAAGGAGTGGGTCGAGCCGGGCATGCCCCTGATGGCCAATCAGGCACGTCGTCTCGCGTTTGGGCTTGGATTGAGCGGCGACCAGCTCAAGAAGACCGTTTCGCTCATCACATCCCTGTACAAGGCCTACGAGTCGATAGACGCAAGCCTGTTCGAGATCAATCCGCTGGTGCTCACGAAATCGGGCGATATCGTGGCGCTCGACGCGAAGATCAACCTTGACGAGAACGCGCTGTACCGCCACCCCGAGCTTGCTGCCCTTCGCGACGAAGCCGAGGAGAACCCGTTTGAAGTGGAGGCGTCGAAGTACAACCTCAACTACATCAAGCTCGACGGCAACGTGGGCTGCATGGTGAACGGCGCCGGCCTTGCCATGGCAACGATGGACATCATCAAGCTTGCCGGCGGCGATCCGGCCAACTTTCTGGACGTCGGCGGCGGCGCCAATGTCGAGACCGTTCGCAATGGTTTCCGCATCATTTTGGGCGACCCCAATGTCAAGGCCATCTTGATCAACATCTTCGGCGGCATTGTTCGTTGCGACCGTGTTGCCAACGGCATCATCGAGGCAGTGAAAGACCCCGAGATCGCCGCCAAGGTGGCCGAGGTGCCCATCATTGTGCGTCTCCAGGGCACCAACGCCGAGGAGGCCAAGGTCATCATCGACAACAGCGGCCTGAACGTGATCTCAGCCGTGCTCCTCAAAGAGGCTGCCGAGGCGGTGACGAAAGCGCTGGCGTCGTAAGAAAGGCCTGAAATGATCTTTTTTGGGGGGGGTTGCAATGCCGTTTGCAACACCCCTTTTTTATGTAATTACCGGCCGAAATCGTCCTGAACCCTCACAATGTCGTCCTCATCCGATGGATTGCCTGGGTCAGTATGTTGCCATATTTCGGCAATCACGCCCCATTCGTCAGTCCCGACAAGACGGTGGCGTTCGCCCTGCCTCAAGCTCACGACAGTTCCAAGAGGCAATTGTTGCAGCGGAGTCTCTTCGTTGGTGTCGCTGATCACAATCGCCGCATTGCCGCCGACCACTTTCCATATCTCGGATCTGCGGTGATGGTATTGCCACGACAACCTCTTGCCAGGTGCAACCAACAAGATTTTAGGGCTCAGTTTCGAGTATCCAGCGAAATCGGACAGTTGCAGCTGTGGAAAAAAGGTGCCGATGAACTTTGGGGCCTGAGCCTCTTCGATCACAAAAAAGCCTCCCCATGGACGCGAGTCATCCATCTTGGCGATTTGGAAGCCTTGCCCTTTGAGCCACTCGGCGATGTTTGCGAACACAGCCATTTTAGGAGTTTCAGATGAAAAATGCATAGGAATTGAACTTGGTTTAATATCCTGAAAATAGCATGAAATAAACTCTTGGATGAAATGATCTTTTCAAAATTCGACTTTTGAATCAACCTATTTCTGCATCTCGACAATTGAGTATATTCGTACCAGGGTATGTATTTAGCTGTTATTCAACAACGCATTTAATGCCATGACCGACACCAGCCGCTTCCGCTCGGCATTCATCATTGTAACCGTGCTGTTCTTCCTGTGGGGCTTCATCACGGTTCTGGTGGATGCGCTCATCCCCCGACTGCGCGACATCTTCGAGCTGACCTATTTTCAGGCGGGATTGGTTCAGTTCGCCTTCTTTACGGCATATGCATTCATATCGGTGCCGAGTGGCTTCCTGATCGCCCGGATTGGCTACCAGAAGGGAGCCGTGGTGGGACTCTCGATCATGGCATTGGCATGTGTGCTCTTTTATCCGGCTGCCGCATTCAGGGTCTTCGAGCTGTTCCTGCTGGCCCTCTTCGTGCTCGCCGGAGGCATCACGGTGCTGCAGGTTGCCGCAAACCCCTACGTCGCAGCCTTAGGCGCCCCTGAGACCGCCGCAAGCCGATTGAATCTATCCCAGGCGTTCAACTCGCTGGGAACGACATTGGCTCCGCTCGTGAGCGCCGCGTTCATCTTGGGGAACTCTGTGCTAGACAAGGCGGAGCTATCGGCATTGGCCCCGGATGCGCAGCTCGCCTACTATGAAGCCGAAGCCGCGGCCGTTCAGGGACCCTTCATCACACTTGCCGTCGTGCTATTCGTCGTGGCCGTCGTGTTTGCCATCGTCAAGCTTCCCAAAATCCTCGAGACCGACCATCACAGGAGCGGCACCTACCGGAGCGCATTGAAGCACATGCCGCTCGTGCTCGGCGCCATCGGTATTTTCGTATATGTCGGTGCTGAGGTGACCATCGGAAGCTATCTGGTTAATTATTTCCTTGATCTCGACATCAGAAACATTGTGGCGGGATCGGCGTTGATGACTTCGGCTGTGAACCTCCTTGCCGGATCTGATCCAGCCGAGCTGAATGTGGAGCGCCTTGCAGGTACCTTCGTCTTCTTCTACTGGGGAGGAGCCATGGTCGGAAGGTTTATCGGTTCATGGCTGCAGCTTTACATCAAACCAGCCAAGCTTCTCGCCATCTACGCCATCGTGAACATAGCACTTCTGGCTGTGACCATGAACTCGGCTGGCACCGGTGCCGTGTGGAGTGTTTTGATGATCGGCCTGTTCAACTCGATCATGTTTCCGACCATATTCACGCTGGCGATCGACGGATTGGGCGAAAACACGGCCCAAGGATCCGGAATCCTATGCACGGCCATCGTCGGCGGCGCCCTCATCCCGCCGCTTTATGGCGCCGTCGCCGATTCATTCGGCCTCCAACTTGCCTTCATCGTGCCAGCAGTCTGCTATGCCTACATTTCATGGTACGGCTACGGAAGGACGTAGGAAGGACATGGGAAGGACGTAGGACGTAAGACATAGGAAGGACGTAGGATATAGGTTATATCAGAATTGGGAAATCCTACGTCCTATGTCCTACGTCCTACGTCCTTCCCATGTCCTTCCTACACCACTCCTTCGATCGTCTCTTTCATCAGGTTGTCGACCACCTTCTTCATTTCGCCCGTCTCCTTCCAGATGCGGATCTGCCGGTCGGCTGAGGTGCCGTCACGCAAGATGGTCTGAATGTACGACAGTTCGTCGCGCAAATCGAGATCGTCCACAACGTCGTCGACGAAGGTCAAGAGCTCGAAAATCAGCGTTTTGGTGTCAACTTCCTTTTTCTTCCCGAAGTCGATGAGCTTGCCGTCGAGACCCCAGCGCACCGCCCTCCATTTATTTTCCTGGATGAGCTCTTTCCTGTATTCGCGCCACGACATGTTGTTCCGGCGAAGCTTCAGGAGCTTAGCCACAAGCGCAACCTTCAACGCACAGATCGCTATGGCTGCGTCGACCTTGGTGCACACGTCACAGATACGGTACTCAAGGGTCGGGAACCGCGGCGACAGTCGTATGTCCCACCGAATCTTGGTCGGTTCGTCGAAGGTGTTGGTTTTGGTGGCAAAATCGAGGTAATCCTGGTATTCGCTCCACGACCTGAAGACGGGAGGTATGCCGGTGCGGGGCAGACGCTCGAAGATGACGGATCGGTAGCTCTTCAGGCCTGTGTCATATCCTCCCCAGAATGGAGAACTTGTTGAAAGCGTCAGCAAATGGGGCAGAAAGTAACGCAGCTGGTTCATAAGGTCGACACGTACTTCCTCATCCTCGATACCGATATGCATGTGCATGCCGTTGATCACCAACTGTCTTGCCAAAACCTTGTTTTCGGCCTCAAGGCCGAAATAGCGGTCGCGCACCGTTATGTTCTGCTGTTCCCATTTCGAGAACGGGTGCGTGCCGGAGGCAACGATGGCCAACCCCTTTGAACTGGCAACCTCATGAACGGTGCGGCGGATGTTCACCAGCTGCGCCCGGGCCTCCTGTATGCTGTTGCACACCTTGGTCGCCACTTCGATCTGACACTGCATCATTTCGGTGGTGATCTGGTTCCCCAGCTTGTCCTTGGTGTCTTCGAGCAGCAGTTCGACAGCCGAGGTCAGCTCACCCGTTTCGGGGTCCACAATCTGGTACTCTTCCTCAATGCCGATGGTGAAGTTGTAGTTGTTTTTTGACATGACGGTGTTGGCTACGGGGGGATGACGTAGTATACACGTTGGTCAGCCATTCCGCAATGTGCCCGTCAAAATCATCATCCTTCCACGCTCATTCCCCTCGCATCTCTAGCCTTCCTGATCGTGCGCTCGGCCACCAGCTGGTAGTATTCCTCATACTGCGTCACGATGTTGTCGATTTCGAAGAGCTCGGCACGTTTACGGGCGTTGAAGGCCATCCTTTTCTGCATTTCGGGATCGCTCAGAATGTCGACGGCATGCCTGCCCATGGTTTCGGTGTCGCCCACTTCGCACAGGAAACCCGTCTCGCCTTGAATGTTGAGTTCCGGAATGCCGCCAATATTCGAGCTTATGACGGGAACGCTGCAACTCATGGCCTCGAGGGCAGCTAGTCCGAACGTTTCAGATCCCGACGGCATCAGGAAGAGGTCGGCGATGGACAGGATTTCCTCGATCTTCTCCTGCTTGCCCACAAAACGGACATCCGAACACACGCCAAGGTCGCGGCAATGCTGTTCGGCGTTCGTGCGTTCGGGTCCGTCGCCGACCATCAGCAACTTCGCCTTGATGCCCGACTTCAACACATTGGCAAACACCTCGACTACGTCGTTTACGCGCTTCACCTTGCGGAAATTCGAAACGTGGGTGATGATCTTCTCGTCGTTGGGGCAGATCATCTGCTTGAAATGGCTTTTCTCCTGGCGGTGGAAACGTACCAAGTCCACAAAGTTGGGCACGACTTTGATCTCGTTGCGGATGTCGAAATTCGCATAGGTTTCGTTGCGCAGGTACTCCGAAACGGCGGTCACCCCGTCGCTCTGGTTGATCGAGAAGTCGACGACCGGCTTATAGCTGGGGTCGTTGCCCACAATCGTGATATCAGTACCGTGCAACGTTGTGATGACGGGCACATGAGCGGCCTCATCACCCAAAATCTGCTTGGCAAGGTAACCGCTGGTGGCATGGGGAATCGCATAGTGAACATGCAGGAGATCCAGTTTCTCAAAGCGGATCAGATCGACCATGTGCGAAGCCAGCGCCAAGTCGTACGGCGGGAACTCGAAGAGTGGGTAACTGTTGATGGCCACCTCGTGGTAGCTGATGTTGGCGTCGAGCGTGTCGAGTCTAGTCGGACGCGCATAACTCATCACGTGTACATTGTGTCCGCGTCCGGCAAGGGCTTTTGCAAGCTCGGTGGCTACTACTCCACTTCCACCGTAGGTAGGGTAGCAGACGATTCCGATGTTCATGGTGTAATCTCCGTTTAGTCTGCTTAAAGGTACTTCTTTCTGAGATAAAACTCCCTGACGTCAGAAAGTTCGATTGCCGTCCGTTCAACAAATTGCCCAAGGGTAACGTTCAAACCTTCAGCAGTGGTGCTGGAGGTTCAAAAGAGTCGAATTGCGTATATTTGCGGCTAATTCAAGAAAAAAATCCAAGGATATGGCTGGTCACTCCAAATGGTCGAAAATTAAGCGTCAGAAAGCGGTGGTTGATGCCGCCAAAGGGAAGGTTTTCACGAAGATTATCCGTGAGATCACCATTGCAGCCCGCGAAGGCGGAGGCGACCCCGCCTCAAACGCCCGTCTGAGCCTGGCAATCGACAATGCCAAGTCGAGCAACATGCCCAAGGACAATATCGAGCGCGCGATCAAAAAAGGCATCGGGGACCAAGGAAGTGCCACCTCTTATGCAGAAGTGATCTATGAGGGCTACGGGCCTGGAGGCGTCGCCTACCTGGTGGAGGCATCAACCGACAACGTGAACCGTACTGTCGGCGAGATACGTCACATATTCAGCAAACAGGGCGGCAATTTGGGTACCAGCGGCTCAGTTGCCTATCTGTTTGACCAGAAAGGAGTCATCACGATCGACGCTGCCGGTTCCGATTACGATGCTCTCATGTTGGAGGCCATCGAAGCCGGAGCAGAAGACGTCGACGCCAGCGATGAGACCATCGAGGTCACCACCGCTCGGTCGGACTTGTACGCGGTGCGTCAGGCGCTGGAGGCGGCCGGATACAAGATCACGTCGGCCGAGCTGGTCAGGATTCCGTCCACCACCATACAGGTCGACGCAGAATCCGCCGCTGCCAATTTCAAACTGATGGAAAGGCTCGAAGACAACGACGACGTTGGAAACGTGTTCAGCAACATGGATCTGAATGAGGAGACAATGGCCGTCGCTGAGCGGATGTAGGCGACCAATTGACCACATGTTTACAAATTTTATTGCAATAGTGATCATCAGGTTCCGTTATTTTACCCACGTTCCACCAACTGGCCAGTTATGCGTACACTTCTGATCATTTTCCTTTTACTTTCGGCACCCTTCAACGACAAGGCACGCGAGGGAAACCGCGCCTACGAGCGTGGTGACTACAAGACTGCGGCTCAATTGTACTTGCAGGCCATACAGGAGGAACCCGAAAACGCCCGCCTTTATTTCAACCTTGGCAACGCACTGTCAAAAATGGGCAATTTCGAGGAGGCGGCAGCGGCTTGGGACATGTCGAAGGAACTGAACGACTCGCCGGTTGAAAAGAGCAAGGCGGTCTACAACCAAGGCAACAGCGCCGCCGACCAAAAGGAATGGGACAAAGCCCTCAAGTCGTACCGGGATGCGCTGAAACTGAACCCGAACGACCTTGATGCAAAACACAACTATGAACTCGCGCTGAAGCAGAAACAGGAACAAGAGCAGCAACAAAATCAGGAGCAAGAGCAGAACCAGGACCAGAATCAGGATCAAAACCAAGATCAACAGCAGCAACAAGATCAGAACCAAAATCAGGATCAACAGCAGCAAGACCAAAACCAAAGCCAGGACCAACAGCAGCAAGACCAGCAACAGCAGCCACAGTTTGATCCCGGCTCAATGACCAAAGAACAGGCTCGCGACATTTTGAATGCCCTTGAATCCCAAGAAAAGGATCTGCTTAAGGACTTGAAAAAACAAAAGGCTCCATCGAGCTACCGAAATGCCAAAGATTGGTAATCTCAGGTTATTTGCCCTTCTGATTGTCGTTCTTACAGCTGTCGCCTTTTCGCCCAGGGCCGCAGCCCAGCAAGTCGACGTTAACGCCCTTGTGAGCGAGACGAATCCATACAAGGGCGAGCGCATCGTGCTGACCGTAGAAATTTCTGGAGACAACTTCAGAAGCATCGAACTGCCCAAGCTGCCAGCGCTGTCGGGTCTTCAGTACATGAGTGTATCTCCAAACACATCCCAGAGTTTTAGCATCATCAACGGGGTCACGTCGCGGAAATACAGCTATTCGTATTACCTTCAGACGCTAGACGTGGGATCGTTCACGGTTCCGCCGATCATTGTGGTGATCGATGGCAAAGAGTATTCCACCAATCCGTTGAGCATCACTGTACTCGACCGCAACTCGGCGGCGTCTCGCGAAACCGCCGAATCGATGCGCGACATTTTTCTGCGTATCGAGGTTTCGGACCGAAACCCCTATGTGAACCAACAAATTCTGGCCAACGTTGTCCTTTTCTTCAAGCAGACGACCGAGGTGCTCAGCTATCAGCCAAATCCAAGTTGGAAGGCTGAGGGCTTCTGGAAGGAGGATCTCGACGACGGCAGGGAGGCTCGGACGGAGTCGGTTGTGATAGACGGTGTTCGATACCGGAAGGCCACCTTGATGCAGTACGCCCTTTTCCCAAGCAAGTCGGGCAGGCTTACCATCAGCCCTTACCAAGTCGCATTCAACGTCCGTGTGCCGCCAAGCGCAAGTCAGCCATTTGCCGGCTGGGGAGGATTTGGGTCGAGCCAGCGCACCATCGACCTGTCGAGCGAGCCCGTAACCGTGACGGTGCGCGATCTGCCGCCCGGTGCCGTGGGCATCCCGTTGGGAGCGGTTGGTCAATTTGAAGTACGCAGGCGTGTTTCGAAAACCGAGGTCCTCGTTGGAGAGGCCATCGAACTGACTACCGATATATCGGGAGTAGGGAATGTGGCACTGATATCGCGCCCCGACTATAGCTTTCCAGAAGGTTTTGAAGTCTATGAGCCCGAAACCCAGTCAAATATCAACCGTTCGGGTTCTCGTGTGAATGGCAACAAGTTGATCAAGGACGTCTTCATCCCAAGGCGAGCAGGGGAGTTCACCATACCGGAGCTAACGGTGAGTTGGTATAACGACCGCACGAACTCCTGGCAGTCGACCCGCCTGGCGGCCATTACGATCACAGCCGAGCGCGACCCGAATGCCGTGAACGTGGCCTCACAGACGAGCCTCAGCTCTGGACAGATCTTGACCGGATTGGCTTCGTGGTCGGTGGCCGATTCCACCACAATATCCGAGCACGTGTGGTTCTGGGTTGGATTGATGAGCCCCCTTTTGGTATTTGGCGCCGGTTACACGGTAATGCGGTACACCAACAGGATGAATACCGACATTGCGTTTGCACGGTCAAAGAAAGCTGCCTCAGCGGCTGAAAAATGGTTCTCCTCAGCGTCGGAGAGTGCCGCGACCGGAGACATTAAAGCCGGATATGGTAACATTCACAAAGGGCTGGCCGGATTCATCGGCGACCGGTTGAATTTGCCTCCTGCCGGCGTATCGGATTCAGCCTATTTTGAGGCTCTTCAAAAATCGAAGGTTGACGATGCAACCGCGAAGCGGATACAGGAGCTCCTGAATACGTGCTCCACGATTCGGTTTGCTCCAGTAACCGATCAGGCAACATTCGAAATGGATTTGAATAAGGCGCGGGAGCTCGTTTCTCAACTGAGGAAGTCGATATGATGGTGCGCTTCGTCCTCGTCATCATTTGTTTTTCGATCTTAATGGCTCAACCCGTTCGGGCGCAGAGCGTCCAAGCCAGGTTCGACAATGCGCTCAACCTGTCGGCATCAGGCGACAATATCGCCGCCTACGATTCGCTTATGGCGGTTCAGGCCGATGGCCACAGGTCCGGTAAGCTCTTTTACAATCTTGGGGTTATCGCCACAAAGCTGGACTCGCTGTCGGTTGCTAAGCTGCATTTCATTGCCGCAAGCCGCTACGTTGACACGCGCGACCTTGCCCTGGAAGGTATATCCTATTTGGATTCCCGGTTTCCGCAGCGGGTGGCCGAGCTGCCAAGGCTGCCATGGGAGCAATTCTTCGATTGGCTGCATCGCACCTTTGGCCTTAGACTTCTTTATTGGTCCGTCATTCTCATCGCAAACATCGGTGTCTTGCTGTACATGTCAGGTTGGTACATTGGAAGGCCAAGATGGCTGCGCGGCGCCTACATCAGTGCTGCATTGTATGTGATTACGTTTCTGGCCATCACATTATACATCGACAGCAGAGAGCATCGGTTCATGGATGGTGTCGTCATTTCGGGCCAGTACGCCTTGAAGGAGAGTCCAGACACGTCGTCGGCCGTCGTGAGCCAGGTATACGAAGGATTTGCCTTCACCATCGATCTGCACAAAAGTGCCGATCACCCGGGTTGGGTGTATGTGAGGATGAGCAATGGGCTGTACGGATGGCTGCCAGACGGAATTTTACGAACTATATAGTTATTACATATATTATCTTGATGTATCATGAGCGACACAATTCAAAACTACATAGACGCCAACATCGAAGAATTTAAGCGCGAGTTGTTCGACCTCTTGCGCATTCCGAGCGTCAGCACAGACTCCAAGCACAAAGGTGACGTCAACAAAGCCGCGCAATACCTCCGTGACCGCTTTATCGACGCCGGCTTGGAAAATGTCACGATTTTTGAAACCCCCGGTCATCCGATCGTATATGGAGACTGGCTTCACGCCGGAGCCGACAAGCCTACCGTGCTCTTCTACGGCCACTATGATGTGCAGCCACCCGATCCTCTCGAACTGTGGACCAATCCCCCCTTTGAGCCAACCGTCATCGACGGCAAGGTGTATGCCCGTGGGTCGGCCGACGACAAGGGGCAGGCTTACATCCATGTGAAGTCGATCGCATCCTTCCTGAAGTCGGGAACCCCTATCCCGGTCAATGTAAAGATCATCCTTGAGGGTGAAGAGGAAATTGGATCACCCAACCTCATACCGTTCCTTCAGGAGCAGAAGGATCTCCTTGCCTGCGACATGGTCACGATTTCTGACACGTCGATGTTCGCCGAAGATGTTCCCAGCATCACATACGGACTTCGCGGCCTGGCATACATGGAGGTCGAAGTCTTCGGTCCAAACCGTGATCTTCACTCGGGCATATACGGTGGAGCTGTGGCCAACCCACTCAACGTGCTCTGCGAAATGGTGGCAAAATTGAAGGATGAAAACGGCGTCATCCAGATACCAGGCTTTTACGGAAAGGTTAAACCGCTCACTGAATTGGAGAGGGAGGCATACAAAGCGCTTCCTTTCAGCGAGGAGGCCTATGCAAAAGAACTGGGCGTCAACACAACGTTCGGTGAAACCGGATATTCAAGCCTTGAAAGGGCCACCGGACGCCCGACGCTCGATGTGAATGGCATCTGGGGCGGCTACCAGGGAGAGGGGGCTAAGACCGTGCTCCCGTCGAAGGCCGGCGCCAAGATCAGCATGCGTCTCGTGCCTGATCAAGATCCCGACGAAATATCGAAGCTGTTCGCCGACCATTTCAAGAAAATCGCGCCCGACACTGTACGGGTGGAGGTCCATGCCCATCACGGTGGATACCCGGCTATCACCGACCTCAACTTTTATGGAATGCGCGCCGCGGCACAGGCGTTCGAAGATGTTTACGGCAAGACGCCGTTGTTTACGCGCGAGGGTGGTTCGATTCCCATCGTGGCCGCCTTCAAGAACATCTTGGGGGTGAGCTCCATCCTGATGGGGTTCGGCTTGAACAGCGACAACATCCACTCTCCCAACGAAAAATTCTCGCTGAAAGACTTTCACCGTGGCATCAAGACCTCCGCACGCTTCCTTGAGGTTTTAGCCGACCACAGCTGATATCAACGCCACTTGAGAGGGCGACGCATCACTTTTTGAGTGGCCACCTGCAATTGGAAATCCGGCGTCTGCAATGCCTGTATGCGCCGGATCTCCTGCTTGCGGTACCCCGTGTTGACGATGTACACTCCGGCCACGATCACGACACAGCCAGTCAGGATGGCTGCGTTCAGTTTTTCGTCGAGGATGAGCCAACCCAACATCACCGCCACGACTGGGTTGATGTAGGCATAGAGCGAAACGACCGGTGTAGGCAGTTTGGTGAGCACATACGAGTAGGCTCCGTAGGCTACTACCGAGCCCAGGATGATCAAGTAGAACAGCGCAAAAAGGCTCTCGCTGTGCCACTGGGCAGTGGTTGCGTCTTCTGTGAGGCTGCTGGCCACCAGCAGGAAGACGCCGCCGAAGAACATTTGAAGGGCCGCATCAAGCAATGGCGTGCCATTCTTTTTGAATGTGCGAAGATAGATGGTGCCTCCAGCCCAGCTGATGGTCGCCAAGAAGATGACGATGATGCCCATCGTGTAGTCCCCGTTGGTGAATTCGCTGAGCCCGTCGCCGAAGATCAGCATGAGCCCACCAAATCCCATCAGCACACCCAGCAGGATTTGGCCGTCAACCTTGTCACCCTTTCCATAGGCCAAGTTGATCATGATGATCCAAAGTGGCATCAACGAACAGATGATGGCGGCTATGCTGCTCGAAACGTACATTTCGCCCCAACCGACGGCCCCGTTGCCTATGCTGATCATGAAAAAGCCGACGACGGCATGGCGGGCCAGAGTTCGAATATCGGGTAGTCTGTTACCGTAGAACAGGATCATCGCCCCGCCCAATATCAGCCCGGCGATCACTTGGCGGAGCCCTGTGAACAAAAATGGGGGCACGGACTCGACCCCTACTCGTAAAACCAGATAGGTGGTGCCCCAAACGATACAAATAATTGCAAGGCCGAGCCAGGCCAACCACTCAGTTTTTTTCATAAGGGTGATATGTAAGCGCAAAGATACGACTGAAACCGTTTTATACCATATCTTACGGCATGTCAATACGCATTTTGGATGCAAAAACCTGGTATGCCGAACGTTTCGTTCATCCGCTCATCGATGTGAGGTCGCCGGCCGAATATGCCGCCGGGCACATACCGGGAGCCGTGAATATGCCTCTCTTTGAAAATGATGAGAGGGCGAGGGTTGGCACGTTGTACAAACAGACCAGCCGGGAAGCGGCAATGCTCGAGGGGCTTCGCATAGTCGGACCAAAGATGGCCGATTTCGTGCTTCAGGCTGGCAACCTATCGCCCAGCGAAGAGCTTGGTGTATACTGCTGGCGTGGAGGCATGCGATCGGGCTCGGTTGCCCAACTTTTCGACATGGCAGGATTTCAAGTGGTCGTCATTAAAGGCGGCTACAAAGGCTACAGGAATCACACCATGTCGCTAATGGCCAAACCATGGATGCTGCATGTGATAACGGGAAGCACCGGTTCAGGCAAGACGGAGATCTTGCACGCGCTGAACGACCTTGGCGAACAAGTGCTCGATTTGGAAGGCCTGGCCCATCACAAAGGCTCCGCATTTGGCGGCCTCATGCAGCCCAGCCAGCCAACATCCGAGCACATGCAGAATCTTGTTGCCGACCGGTTGAAGGAGATGGACGAAAACCGAAGGATATGGGTCGAAGACGAGTCGATGAACATAGGATCCGTTTTCCTGCCCGACGTTTTTTACCGTCATTTGCATCAGTCTCCGTTGTTCCAAGTTGAACGATCGAAAGAGGTCAGAATCGAGCGC
Source organism: uncultured Chitinophagales bacterium (assembly GCA_964481355.1). Taxonomy (GTDB): domain Bacteria; phylum Bacteroidota; class Rhodothermia; order Balneolales; family CAYWCV01; genus CAYWCV01. The sequence continues at coordinate 5,670 of CAYZWQ010000031.1, read as the reverse complement.
CTCGCCAACGAATACGGATCGGCCGACAAGGCACTAGTCATAGAACGCATTCGTAAGATTCAAAAAAAGCTCGGGGGACAGTCAACCAAAGAGGCCATTGCCTATGTAGATGCCGGAGATCCGGTGCATGCAACCGAAATCCTACTTCGTTATTATGACAAAGCATATGCAACGGGTATCGCCGATCGCAAACAATACATCAACCAAACCATGTGGTGCACGGACCAACCGGCC
>CAYZWQ010000031.1:0-5426 GCA_964481355.1 uncultured Chitinophagales bacterium | reverse complement strand
CGCATCTTCCCGGCCATCGACATCGCTAAACAACTGATAGAAGCATCAAAAGGGATATGAGTCAACCACTAACATCAAACGGATCGGTAAAATTGACGCAGTACAGCCATGGCGCAGGGTGTGGCTGTAAAATAGCTCCATCCGTGCTGGAAAGGATTCTGCAGAAATCGGACACATCCACCATCGACCCCAGGTTGTTGGTCGGAAATATCTCGAACGACGATGCCGCTGTGTACGACTTAAGGAACGGTTCGGCAGTTGTAAGCACTACCGACTTTTTCATGCCCATCGTCGACGATGCCTTCGAATTTGGTGGCATCGCTTCGGTCAACGCCATCAGCGATGTCTATGCCATGGGCGGTCGACCCATTATGGCCATTGCCATTCTCGGTTGGCCGATCGGCAAACTTCCGCCCGAACTCGCAGGAACAGTTTTGGAAGGAAGCCGTGACGCTTGTCGCAGGGCTGGAATAGAGCTAGCCGGTGGTCATAGCATCGACAGCCCTGAGCCGATCTTCGGATTGGCTGTAACGGGTTTGGTCGACGTCAAGAACCTTAAGCAAAACAATACGGCAAAACCGGGCTCAAGCTTGTATTTGACCAAAAAATTGGGAGTGGGTGTCGTCACGACCGCCCAAAAACGCGGTGTTGCCGAAGAAAACGACCTGAATGAGGCGAAACAGTCGATGCTGACCCTGAATTCGATCGGAGCAGCAATTGGGGAACTGGTTTACGTGAACGCATTGACCGACGTGACTGGATTCGGTTTGTTGGGTCACTTGAACGAACTCTGCGACGGAGCGTATTTGAAGGCATTGGTCAACTATGATGCCGTTCCGAGGTTCAGTTGGGTAGATCGATATATCAAACAGGGGTGTATTCCCGGTGGAACGAACCGAAATTGGGACAGCTACGGTCACAAAGTGGCTGAATTGACACCAGACCAACGACACCTGCTAGCCGACCCACAGACAAGCGGCGGATTGCTTGTGAGTGTGGATCAGGGCTATGAAGCAGAATTTGAGTCCGTCGCGATTGGTCAAGGGTTGCAGCTGAAACCCATTGGCACGTTGTCGCCCCGTCTCGATGGGGAGAAGAACATTTACATCCTTTAGCCCTTTATACCCTCACCACACCGAGTTTTCGTATCAGACAGGTGAGAATCAGTCGATTTCGATGCGTTGGCCGTAAACGCTCTCTTCAATGATACGCACAGGTTCGTTGCTCTTGTCGACCAAAACGATGCGAGGTTTGTGAGTGCGGGCTTCCTCGGGCGACATTTGAGCATATGCGATCACAATCACGCGATCGCCAACGGCCGTCAACCTGGCAGCGGGTCCGTTCATGCAGACTATCCTGCTGCCGCGCGGTCCTGGGATCGTGTACGTCTCCAGCCTGTTGCCGTTGTTGATGTTTACCACCTGCACCTTTTCATAAGGCAACAACCCAGCCAAATCCAAAAGATCTTGGTCAATGGTGATGCTCCCTTCGTAATAGAGGTCAGCCTCCGTTACGTTAAGGTGGTGCAGCTTCGATTTGAACATGGTCAAGATCATACAGCGAAGATCAATGAAAGACAACAAGCATGTTGTCGATGAGTCGTGTCGTGCCTAAATAAACAGCGATGGCCACGACGCACGTTCCATGGGCTGTGACTAGTGGTTGTAAATCGTCGTTCGACACGACCGAAATATAATCAATATTAAATCCAGCTGCCATCAGGCGCTAGTTTGAAGCGGTTACTGCATCAGATACTACCGGGTTCACAGCCAGATCGGATGCAATCTGATTGATTTCCTTATAAATCCGCGGGGCCAAAGAGCGTTCTGTCTCCGAGAGGTATCTGTTCCTGCTGCTCAGGGCCAGACCGTCGTCTGCTCGGACCGTGGGGTGCATCACCATGCGAAGTGGGTGGTTGAACTCAACCACCATCTGCTCCAGGATCCGATATTGCTGGTAGTCCTTCTGTCCGAACACGGCGACATCTGGTTGGACGATATTGAAGAGCTTGTTCACCACTTGGATCACCCCGGAAAAATGTCCCGGTCGAGAGGCACCACACAGATGGTCTCCCAATTTGTGGAGGTTGAAACCGATAAAAGACCCTCGACCGTACATTTCATCCGGTGATGGGTGAAAAACGGCCGAAACTCCGGCCGCACGACACTTCTCGAGGTCCTCTTCAAACGGGCGGGGGTATCGGCTCAGATCTTCGTTGGGTCCAAACTGGGTAGGATTCACGAAGATTGACACCACGGTGACGTCGGTCAGCTCTCTTGACCGATGGACAAGGCTGATGTGTCCATCATGAAGGGCCCCCATAGTAGGCACAAAACCGATGGTATGCCCCTGGGTTCGCTTGGAACGAACCCAGGTTCGCATATCATCGACTGTTTGAAGGACGATCAACGTGATGCCCCTCTCAGACGGCGCGGTTTTCGTCAAAATCTTCCAGCAGCATCTTCACTCGCTGGAGGAAGGCACCACCGAGGGCACCATCGATAATTCGGTGATCGTAGCTCATTGACAGATACACCATATGGCGTACTGCGATCACGTCGCCGTGATCCGTCTCAAGTACAACAGGGCGCTTCACGATGGCGCCGGTGCCGAATATTGCGACTTGTGGCTGATTGATGATCGGTGTCCCCATCAAATTGCCAACACTGCCGTAGTTGGTTAGGGTGAATGTGCCGCCAGTCAGATCGTCGGGCGACAAGGTCTTGCTTCTGGCTTTGCGAGCCAGATCGTTCACCGACCGGGCAATACCCAGTAGATTCATCTCACCTGCATTCTTGATAACGGGAACAATGAGCCCGCCGGAGCCCGACTCACCGAGCGCAACGGCGATGCCGTAGTTGATATCTCGCTTTAAAATGATGTTGTCGCCGTCGACGGAGCTGTTCATGAGCGGAAACTCACGAATGGCCTGTATTGTGGCCTCGATGAAGAACGGGGTGAATGTCAGTTTGAATCCGTTCTCGCGGAAGAAGCGGTCTTTGTGCTTCTCGCGGTACATCACGAGTTTGGTGACGTCGGCTTCGCCGAATGTGGTCACGTGTGCCGAAGTCTGCTTCGATTTGACCATGTGCTCGGCAATGAGCTTGCGCATACGGTCCATTTTGATGATTTCGACGTTCTGCGATGGCCAGTTCACTTTAATTTCGCCAGCAGAGATGGAACCTGTGGTTGTGGCTGCAGGAGCAGGAGGCGGAGTCGGTGCCGAAGCGGCTGCCGGTGCCTGCGCAGGTGCGGGACGGCTCAGGACAGGGGCGGCTTTTTGGTCGGATTGGCGATTCTTGATGTAGTTCATCAAGTCTTCCTTGCTCACGCGGCCCTGAGCGCCGGTACCCTGGATGCTGTCGAGTTCTGACGTGCTGATGCCTTCTTCTTTGGCGATCGATTTTACCAAAGGCGAATAAAAACGGTCGGAAGCAGGCTCGGCTTCCTCTGCTGGGGCAGCGGCTTCAACCGCTTCGGGCTCTGGAGCCGGTGCTGGTGCGGGTGCAGGCTCAGGTTCAGGAGCTGGCTCCGGAGCAGGTGCCGTTGTTTGTGCCGTAGTGCTGGCAACGCTTGCATGAGCATCGGTGTCGATCACTGCGATGGCGGTACCGACCTCTACGGTCTCTCCCTCAGGTACAAGTATCTCAACAAGCACTCCGGCAATGGGTGCGGGAACTTCCGAATCTACCTTGTCGGTGGCTATCTCAAGTACAGTCTCGTCTTGTGCAACGGTGTCGCCGACTTTCTTTTTCCATTCGATCACCGTTCCTTCCATGATCGATTCGCCCATCTTGGGCATCACCATTTCCTGTCGTGCCATGGGGTTGTTCAGGCTAATTTATTGTGGATGTCGTGTTACGGCTCGGTCTGAGTCGGTACAGACCTTAAAAGTACGGAATTAAATACAAAGCCTGAATTACTTTGCTTCAGTTTGTTGGTCACAAGAGGCCATTCTTCACCATTTAGGCCTACGTTGCGACCGCTCGAATCGAATCGTCGATGTCTTTTATCAAGTCGTCGGCATCCTCAATGCCCACCGAAAGACGAATCAGTGTCTCAGGTGTTTTCGACTCGGGTCCCTCAGAACTTCGGCGGTGTTCCCAGATGCTTTCAACGCTACCCAAGCTTGTGGCGTGGACAATCATCTGGCTGTGACAGACCACCTTGGCAACCATTGAAGGTGGCATTCTCAGCGTGAACGACAGCATCGCACCGAAGTGCTTCATCTGATGTGCCGCAATGCTGTGACCCGGGTGGGTCTTGAGTCCTGGATAGAAAACGGTATCTACCAGTGGGTGCCCCTTCAACCAGTCGACAATGACCTCGGCGTTGTGGCATTGCTGCCGAATCCTCACACCGAGCGTACGCAAGCTCCTGAGCAACAGCCAGCAGTCGAACGGGGACGGCACGGCGCCACCCAGCTGCTGGATTTTACGGATCCGATCGAAGAGGGCGCTGTTGTGGCTGCCTACGACGGCACCTCCCAGTATGTCGCTGTGGCCACCAAGGTATTTTGTGGTGGAGTGCATCACCACTTCGGCACCCATCGCAATCGGTTGCTGAAGCGCCGGCGAAGGCCAAGTATTGTCGACGCAAACAGGCACGCCCTTCGATCGGGCAATTCTGCAAACAGCCTCGATGTCGGTGATGTGCAACATGGGGTTTGATGGCGTCTCCAACCACACGAGACGCGTACCCGCGTTCAGTGCTCCAGCCACGGAGTCCAAATTCGTCATGTCAACGTAATCGACCTGCAGACCCCAATGGGCGACAAAGTCGTTGATCAGGTTGCGTGTGCCATGGTACACGTCGATTGGTGCCACCACATGCGCACCTTGGCCAAGCGCCTGAATAACCGCCTGGATGGCAGCCATTCCAGATCCAAATGCGACTGCTTGCGCTCCGCCCTCCAAACTGGCCAAAGCCACTTCCAGGGTGTGGCGGCTGGGATTGTCGTACCTCGCATACCCGTACCGGGTGTTTTGGAATCCGCCCTCCGGAAATTCAAAAATGGTGGAAGGGGCAAACCCCGGTGCCACGGCTTTCGTGGTGGGATCGGGTTCAAGTCCGGCATGGACCAATATGGAATCGAATTTCATGAGAATTAACCGAAGAGTAAATAACAGACATACACGGAGGCGAATGCGGCGCTCAAGTCGGCAAAAAGGCCGGCCTTGATGGCATAACGGCTGTTTCGTACGCCGACAGCCCCAAAATAGACCGCAATTACGTAAAACGTCGTCTCGGTTGAACCGAACATGGTGGCTGCCATCTTGACTAGGATCGAGTCTTCGCCGTGTACTAAAATGAGGTCTGCAAGAATTCCCACCGATCCGCTCGATGTAAGCGAACGCATGATGGCCATCGGAAGCACCTCAGCCGGAAAGCCGACTAATGACAGCACCGGGTCTATACCGGCGATG
>CAYZWQ010000030.1:0-20719 GCA_964481355.1 uncultured Chitinophagales bacterium | reverse complement strand
AGGGATATTACAGGGTCGTCGGCCCAACGATGAACACCGGCCATTAGCTCGAAAACCCACCATGTCGGATAACTACAAAGCCCTTACCAGGAAATACCGTCCGCGGACATTTGAAGACATTGTCTCGCAGGGCCATGTGAGCAACACGCTCCGCAACGCCATCAAAGATGGCCGTTTGGCGCATGCTTACCTGTTCTGTGGGCCTCGTGGTGTGGGCAAGACGACGATGGCGCGTGTTCTGGCCCGCACCATCAACGGCATAGCCGATGACGTGGATGGCGAGTCGATCACACAGCACCTGAACATCATTGAGATCGATGCGGCGTCGAATAACAGTGTGGACGATGTGCGCAGCCTCCGAGATACTGTGATCATCCCGCCGTCGGAGGGACGCTATAAGGTGTACATCATCGACGAAGTCCACATGCTTTCGAAGCAGGCGTTCAATGCATTGCTCAAGACGCTCGAGGAACCACCAGCCCACGTTATTTTCATCTTTGCGACCACCGAACCGCACAAGATTCTGCCTACCATTTTGTCGCGATGCCAGCGTTTCGATTTTCGACGCATCAGCGTAGATGAAATCATCGGTCGCCTGAAGCAGATCTGCTCTACGGAAAACATCACGATCGACGATGCGTCGATGCACCATATTGCACGTAAGGCCGACGGTGCGCTTCGCGATGCGTTGGGGTTGCTCGACCAGGTCATCGCGTTCTGCGGCACCACGATCAATGTCGAGGAGATGTCGCGTGCGCTCAACATCGTGAGCACCGAGCGCCTGTTCGAGACGATGGACTATGTGATTGCCCACGACGCAGCGGCAGGGATGGCACTCATCGACACCCTTTTGGCTGAGGGATACGACATCCAGGAATTTCTCGTCGAGCTGCTGGGTCACCTGCGCAATCTCTTCATGGCACGCGACAACCAGCTCAGGCTGATTGAAGCCCCCGACGACGTTCGCCAACGGTACCGTGAGCAGGCGAAGCATTTCTCTGCAGACGACCTGATGCGCATGCTTCATATTACGCTGCAGGCCCAATCGATGGTGAAAGAGGCGCAACAGCCGCGCATTCAGATTGAGATAGCCCTCTTGAAGTTGATCACGATGGACCGCAGCGACAGTCTGCAACAGCTGCTGCACGAAATCGCCTCGCTAAAGCAGGCGCTGGCAAACGGAGCTTCGATGCCTGATCGTCCTGCCAAACAGGATGCTACCGTTTCTGAGCAGCGTCCGGTCGAACGTCGTCCCACAGTGGCACCTGCCCAAACTGCGGAACGTGCAGCGGTCCCCACACCAAAGCCCCAGCCCACCCAAGCTGATCCTGACGAGCTCTTCGGGCGCCCCGCCATCAGAAAACCGGGAACATCATCGACCCAGGCATCGTATTCGGCTGTAGATGCATCGGGTGACCTGCAGGTAGGCCAGGCGCTGATCATAGAGGGTAATTTGGCCATGTCGACAAAAACCGAGACGGCCCCTGCAAAGCCGAGAGTCATACTCGAGGACATCCGTGAGCAGTGGACTGCCTTCGCCGACTACGCCCGAGAGCAGATTCCGCAAATCCTCTATTATGCGGTCATTCGATCTGAGGCCGTAGATCTCAAACACCATGAGTTGACCATCCAGGCTGCCGACGCCTTTTCACAGAAGTTGCTCGAGGAACACCGCAAGGCGATCTCTGGTTTATTGAGCACATACCACGAATCGACGCTGGGCATTCGAACCACGCTCAAGACCGGTGAAGCATCGGTCACGGCCGACGACCCTTACACTCGGTTCAAGGCAATGGCTCGCGAGAATCCAAAGCTGCGGCTTCTGGTTGACTTGTTTGGCGCTGAACTGGAATACTAAGATCCGATATCATGATGAACAATATGGCCGACATGTTCGGCAAAATTCAGGAGATGCAGACCAAAATGGCCGAATTGAAGGCTAAATTGGGTGAAATGCAGGTGACTGCCGACGCCGGTGGTGGTATGGTGAAGGTTACCGCCAACGGAAACCGCGAGGTTCTGACGATATCGATCGATCCATCGCTTGTTTCGCCCGACGACGTCGAAATGCTTGAGGACTTGACCGTTGCCGCCGTCAACAAGGCCCTTCGCGAAGCAGAGAAGGCGGGGCAGCAAAAAATGGCTGAGCTCACGGCAGGGATGTTCCCTGGTGGACTTCCAGGCTTGGATCCTGGCAAGTTTGGCCTCTAAGGCCCATGCAGCTTACATCCGAAACGTTAGAACGGGCCATCGAGGCATTGGCCAAGCTTCCGGGAATTGGACGCAAATCGGCACAGCGGGTGGCGATGCACCTCATCAAGCAGTCGCCCGAATATGTGGCCACGCTGGCAGGCACCATCACCGACCTGAAGCGGCTCATTAAGCATTGTTCGATATGCTTCAACATCACCGACGAAGATCCGTGCCGCATCTGCACGAACGAAAAGCGCGACATGTCGACGGTCTGCGTCGTTGAGGAGACCAAAGACGTCTACGCCGTCGAGAAGACCAATCAGTACAGGGGCATGTATCATGTGCTGGGTGGGGTCATATCGCCGCTCGACCATGTGAGTCCCTCCGATCTGCGCATCCGGGAGTTGATTGAGCGTGTCGGGAAAGACGACCGCATCAAGGAGATCATCCTCGCGCTGAACCCAGATGCCGAGGGGGAGGCCACGTCGTATTACATCCAGAAGTTATTGTCGCCCTTCGAGCTGAAGATCACCCGCATAGCACAGGGCATACCGATGGGCACCGAGCTCGAGTTCATCGACGAGGCCACGTTGGGGCGGGCGCTCAGCGGCCGGTCAGGGTTTTAAGATAGGCCGAGAAGGTTGTTCGCAGACACCTCGCCTTTTATTGGTGTGCACGCTCTCAATGAAACCACTGCTTTATTGTAGGGGAAGCAATAACCCTGAAAATAGTAGTGATCCCCCGTTATCATTTCTGAAATCCCGCCGAAAGGCATATTTTCCCCCATTATCGAAGTCCCTATCCCTTAATCCTACGTTATGATGATCCGTTCGGTTACGTTTGTCACCCTTTTTGTGCTGATGGCAGCAATTGCGCAGGCCCAGCCAGACCGTTGGCAGCAGCGCGTCGAGTACACGATGGATGTGCGCATGGATGTGAACACCAACCGCTACTCGGGCACCCAGAAGTTGGTGTATTACAACAACTCGCCCGATACGCTCACGCACGTCTACTACCACCTGCATTACAATGCATTCCAGCCGGGTAGCATCATGGATGTGCGGTCGCTGAACTTGCCTGATCCCGACCGACGCGTGGGAGACCGTATCTCAAAGCTCACCCCAGACGAAATCGGCTACATGAAGGTGATGTCGCTCAAGCACGACGGACGAGACCAAGCGCATGTGACCGAGGGCACGGTGCTGGAGGTGAAGCTCGACCGTCCGATACCTCCGAACTCGAGCACGGTGTTCGAAATGGAGTTCGAGGCTCAGGTTCCGCTTCAGGTGCGCCGAGCAGGGCGCGACAGTGCAGAGGGCATCCGCTACTCGATGTCGCAATGGTACCCGAAGATGGCCAACTACGACTACATGGGTTGGCACCCGAATCCGTATGTGGCACGCGAGTTCTATCCGATCTTTGGCGATTTCGAGGTCAAGTTGACCATCGACAGTAGCTATGTGGTGGCCGGAACAGGTTACCTGCAGAACGGCCAGGAGATCGGCCATGGATACGAGGACGCATCGAAACCGGTCAACCGCCCGGACTCCAAGGAGCTCACCTGGCATTTCAAAGCGTCGGACATCCCCGATTTCATGTGGGCCGCCGACCCCGACTATGTGCATGTGACCCACCAGATGGACAACGGCCTGCTGCTGCGCTTCTTCTACCAGCCCGGCGACCAGACCTCCAACTGGAAGAACCTGCCCGAGGCCACCGCCAAGGCCTTCGAAATCATGAACCGCCGCTTTGGTGAGTATCCCTACAAAGAGTACTCGGTGGTACAGGGTGGCGACGGTGGCATGGAATACCCGATGGCTACCTTGATTACGGGTCACCGTCCATTCGGCAGCCTTTTGGGTGTGACCGTCCACGAGCTTGTGCACAGCTGGTACCAGTGCGTGCTGGCAACGAACGAAAGCCTCGTAGCTTGGATGGATGAGGGTTTCACCAGCTATGCCTCCGCCATCGTAATGAATGAAATCAACGGACCACCAGGCGCCGATGTGCACGGCGGATCCTACCGCAGCTATTTTGGGGTCGTGCGTTCTGGCCGTGAGGAGGCATTGATCACCCATGCTGACCACTTCAGCACCAACGCGGCATACGGTTCTGCGTCGTATGGCAAGGGTGCGGTATTTCTGCACCAGTTGGATTATGTAATTGGTCAGGAGACCCTCGAGCGCGGCATGATGCGCTACTACAATACCTGGAAGTTCAAGCATCCGAATGCAAACGATTTCATCCGCATCATGGAGAAGGAGAGCGGCATGGTGCTCGACTGGTATATCGAGTACTTCGTGAACTCGACCCACACCATTGACTATGGCATCCAGGCCGTTGAAGCCGACGGCAACCGGACCAAAGTCACCCTCGAGCGGGTGGGAAAGATGATCATGCCGGTCGATGTCGAGGTTGAATACACCGACGGACGTGTCGAGCACTTCTACATGCCGCTAGACCTGATGCGCGGGGAGAAGCCGGTTGAGAATCCAAACGTGAAGCGTACGCTGCTGCCCGATTGGACCTGGGTGAATCCGACCTATACGGTGATGATCGAAGCGACGCAGGGATCCATCAAGCGGATCGAGATTGATCCGAGCCGTCGCATGGCCGACATTGAGCGGAGCAATAACATCTACCCGGCGCCGGTAGAGTCGAACGAGTAAGAAGGTCCTTCGTCGACATATCGGGCTACGCCCTCTATGTGTCAACTCAGGATGACAATGCCGCCACGATAATAAGGTGAGGGGGCGCGAAGCGCCCCCTCACCCCCACCAAAATTAAAGGCGCACTTGTCATTGTGAACTGACACATTGAAGCGCACAGCGCTGAAATGTCGGTGAACAACCTTCTTTCATACTATCGTAGCATGAGGAATCAGCCGAACAACCATCTATCATGGTTAAGAGCGAAAAAAGCGCTATTTTTAGGCCTTCTCATTTAGGGGTGACACCCTATATAATTACGATATAACTAATTCATACACCCATGTCGAGCAAACCTGATTACAAGCAACTGTCACTTGATGCCCACGAACGAACAAGGGGAAAAGTTGAAATCAGGTCGAAGATGCCACTCGAGAGCGCGTATGATCTGAGCATTGCCTATACCCCCGGAGTTGCCCAGCCGTGTCTGGAAATTGCCGCCGATGTGTCGAAGGCGTACGTTTATACCAGCAAGGGGAACACGGTTGCGGTGGTGTCGGACGGTACGGCCGTTTTGGGTTTGGGTGATATTGGTCCGGAGGCTGCCCTTCCAGTAATGGAAGGCAAGGCCGTTCTGTTCAAGCACTTTGGCAATGTGGATGCCGTACCTGTGGTATTGGCAACAAAAGACGTCGAGGAGATCATCAATGTGGTGAAGGCGATCGCCCCTACCTACGGTGGCATCAATTTGGAGGACATCTCCGCACCGCGCTGCTTTGAGATTGAGCGTCGTCTCAAGGCTGAGCTTAATATCCCTGTGATGCACGACGACCAGCACGGCACGGCCATCGTTACCTTGGCCGGCATGATCAACGCCATGAAGGTGATCGGTCAGGAGTTGAAGGATCAAAGGGTAGTGATCAACGGCGCGGGTGCGGCCGGTGTGGCCATCCTGCATCTGCTCATGCATGCCGGAGTGGAGGATGTGATTATGTGTGACAGCCGAGGTGTCTTGTCGAAAGGCCGTTCTCACATGAATCCCGAGAAGGATGCCATTGCCGAGATATCGAACCGCACGGGCATCGTGGGCACGCTGGCCGACGCCATGGTGGAAGCGGACGTCTTTATCGGAGTATCTCAGCCGGGAACGCTTACGCCCGAGATGATTGCAACCATGAAGAGGGATCCCATCATCTTTGCCATGGCCAACCCGATTCCTGAGATCATGCCCGAAGAAGCCAAGGCAGCCGGTGCGCGCATCATTGCCACCGGCCGTTCTGACTTCCCGAACCAGGTGAACAACGTGCTGGCATTTCCGGGCATCTTCCGAGGAGCCCTAGATGCACAGGCAACAGATCTCACGCGCGACATGTACATTGCGGCGGCTCATGCCATCGCCGAGTGTGTGGAGCACCCGACCGAGGATCTGATCATCCCAAGTCCGTTTCAACCCGGCGTTGCCGACAAGGTGGCCAAAGCGGTTAAGGCAGCGTGGCTTAAAAAAGGCTGATCTGGTCGTCGTTCGCCTTCTTGGCCTTCTCAATTTTCGGGGCTACGATCACATTCCGCTTCATAATGAGCATGTCGGGCGAGAACCGTTTCTCATACACCCGTTTTGCGAAGCCTTGCAGGGCCTTCTCACCGTCGTAGGTGAGCTCGAAATGGCCGAATTCGTCCTCTTCGATAAACCCGAAACCGCGCAGGTCGTTGATGATGATGTACGCCAATTGACTTACGACGCCGCATGACGACTCGAGCACCTCGCGGGTTACCTCACTCTTGGGCATGGATTGTATGACGCCGAGGATGTTGAACTCGACGCTAGTGAGTGGATATCCGTTACTGTTGGGTGTGAGGAGATTGTCCCAACCCGCCTGGCAGTACTGCAGATTGAACCAGTTCTTTGCCTCCTTTACGAGGCGGTGCGTCTGGGCACAGCAAAAGTAACTTCCGGGTTCAGCCTTGATGGGCATGCCGCGGTTGCGGTACATACCTACCAGTGAAGCCAGATCCAGGATGTTCAGATTTATGGGATACCTGAAGCAGAGGTCGCTTTTTTCCATCGCCCTACTTTGATTTCGCCACCTTCTCCTTGATCAATTCGGCAATTTCTTCGGGAGTAACGGTGGTCGGATCCATTTTTTTTGGAAGGCTCACATTGAGCTTGCCGTATTTAATATACGGACCATACCTCCCATTCAAAATGGATAATACCTCACCCGTCTCGGGATGTGTGAGGGTGGCCATCGCCTCGGCTGCTGCACCGCGTTTTGGGGCTGCCTTTTGGGAGAGCAGCTCGATGGCACGGTCGTACCCCACCGTGAGCACGTTGTCGTCTTTGCCGAGGGACTTGAAGGTGCCGTCGTGGACCACATAGGGTCCGAAGCGGCCGAGTCCCGCGCGGATTTCCTTGCCCGTTTCAGGGTGATTGCCCAACAGTCGCGGCAGACTCAGCAGCGAAAGAGCCGTTTCGCGATCGACCGAATCCATGGTCATACCTTTGAGGAGGCTGGCACGCTTGGGCTTCTTGTTGGCGTCGGTTACTTCGCCGACTTGCACATAAGGGCCGAAACGACCGGTCATCACGTAGATGTCGAGTCCTGTTTCGGGGTCGGTACCCAGCGATTTGGGACCTTCTTCAGCATGTGTGATCAGCTCCTTGAGTTTGTCGACGGTCACATCGCCGGGAAGCATGTCGGCTGGCAACGATGCGTTCTGCATCTCACCGTTCTCAGTGAATTGGATGTAGGGTCCGAACTTGCCGACGAAGATTTCGTAGCCCTTTAAGTCTTTGATCGGTAGGTCGATCTTGCGTGCATTGGCGGGATTGATCTGCGATTCCTGCATTTCAATAGCCGTGCGCAGCCCTTTATCACCTTTGTAATAGGTGTCGAGATAATCGATCCAGTCTTGCTCGCCCCGCGCGATGTCGTCGAGCTTCTCTTCCATCTCGGATGTGAATCCCGTGTCGACGAGGTCTTCGAAGTGTCCCTCGAGCAAGCCTGTCACGGCAAAGGCGGTGAATGTCGGCGCGAGGGCCGAGCCCTGCTTCACGGCGTACGAGCGGTCAAGGATAGTGCTGATGATGGACGCATAAGTGCTCGGGCGTCCAACGCCGTTGCGCTCAAGTTCGCGGATGAGCGTGGCTTCGGTAAAACGTGCCGGTGGTTTCGTTTCGTGACCTTTGGCGGCGAGCTCCTGGCAGCTGAGTCGGTTGCCGATGGTGAGCGGCGGAAGGATCGACTCTTGGCTGTCGATGGCGGCGTCGGGATCGTCGGATCCTTCTACGTAGGCGCGGAAGAACCCTGGAAAGACGATGGTCTTGCCGGATGCCTTGAACGTTGCGGTCTCTTTCTTGGTCTTAGCTTCCATCTCCACGTTGGTGAACTCGAGCACCGCGTCGGCCATTTGAGTGGCCATGGTGCGTTTCCATATCAGGTCGTAGAGCTTGAACTCATTGCCAGAAAGACCGGTCTCCTGCGGTGTGCGGAAGCTGCTTCCAGCTGGACGGATGGCCTCGTGGGCCTCTTGTGCACCCTTTGCCTTCTTGTTGTAGGTGCGCACCCGCTCGAAGAGATAGTTGTCGCCGTAGAGGTCGGTCACAGCGCTACGGGCGGCTTGGATTGCCTGCGAGCTCAGGTTGGTCGAGTCGGTACGCATGTAGGTGATGAAACCGTTCTCGTACAGACGCTGGGCGACCTGCATGGTCTCGCGGGCGCTGAAGCCGAACTTGCGGTTCGCCTCCTGTTGCAGAGTAGAGGTGATGAAAGGCGGAGCCGGGCTGCGCTTCTCGGTGTTTTTGGTAATGTCGACGACGGACCAATCGGCGTCCAGCAGGTTACGTTGGAGCTCGTCGGCACGCGTCTTATCCAGCAGGAGGACCTTCGCCCCCTTCTTGAGGCTGCCTGTCGACTCGTCGAAATCCTTGCCCGAGGCAAGGCGTTGGCCGTCAAGGTGTGACATCTGTGCCTGGAAGCGGCTGGCTGGCTTCTCGGAGGGGGAAACTTGGGCGATGAGGTCCCAGTAGGATGCCTTCTGGAAGGCGATGCGCTCACGCTCGCGCTGCACCAGCATCTGCACGGCGACGGACTGTACGCGTCCTGCAGACAACCCCGGTGCTATTTTGCGCCAGAGCACCGGCGAGACGGAGTATCCCACCAGACGGTCGAGCACACGGCGCGCCTCCTGGGCGTTCACCAGGTTCATGTCGATGTCGCGGAAATTCTTGAGGGCGTCGTCGATGGCCTCCTTGGTGATTTCGTGGAATACCATGCGCTTGACCGGCACCTTCGGTTTGAGCACCTCCTGCAGGTGCCAAGAGATTCCTTCGCCCTCGCGGTCCTCGTCGGTCGCCAGAATCAGCTCGTCGGCCTTGGCGAGCAGCTCCTTCAGTCTCTTGACAACCTTGTTCTTCTCGGTTGAGATCACGTACAGCGGCTTGTAGCCGTTGTCGACGTCGATGCCGATGTTGGCCCACTTCTCCTTCTTGTACTTGGCAGGGATTTCCTTGGCCGACGACGGCAGGTCGCGGATATGGCCGTACGATGAATCGACGGTGAATTCCTTGCCGAGAAACTTACGGATGGTTTTCGCCTTGGTAGGCGACTCTACGATAACTAAAGTGGACATAGTAGCGGTCGGGCTTTGGAGGCCTTTACAAAGTTGAGATCAGTTTCAAAATTTCCTCCCCATGATGCTTGGTGTCGATGCTCTCGATGACGGCCAGCACGGTGGAGTCGGTGCCGATCACGAAAGCGGAGCGAGTCGGTCCCATATACTTTTTGCCATACATCGACTTCTCGACGATGGAATCGGTAGCTGCTGGCACCAGATTGTCTGGGTCGGATGCTAATATATAGGTAATTCCCAATTTTTCGGCATAATTGGCGTGCGACTTGCATCCGTCCTTGCTCAGGGCCATCAGGTTGTAGCCTTTCGACTGGATGGCATCGGCATGAGCTGCAAGCGAGGCGTTCTGGTTGTCGCAGCTGCCCGTGTTGTTCTTCATGTACACCGAGACGATGAGCGGTTTGTCGAGCAGCGAGCTGAAGGGCACATTCTGAATTTCGCCGTTGCGTACGATGTCGAGGTTGAAATTGGTGTCGATTTTGCTTCCGGGAGTGACCATAGGATTGAAGATTTGAAAATTGAAAATTGAAAATTGAAGATTGCAGATTGCAGATTGAGGGTTGGAGGAAGTGAGTGATTACTAGCTGTGGGATGGATGTGAGATGGGTCTGACCAATTTGGTGAACAACGGCTGGCATCCGAGCGTTTCTCGGCGCCACAAGCGATGCCGCATATACTATAGATACACGCCGGAGCAATTCCTTACGCGGGTGGGGGAAGATTTTTTAGAGGAATGGCAACCAAAATGGTACATTAATGCATCTGTCAACGCTCATTTAAGCGTATTCTGTGTTTTCAGTGGTTGAACTCGATGAGCTAGAGATTGCGCAGATCACACGGGTGGTTTAAGATTGACCTTATTATCCCAATTGACATTGCGCTATTCAGCAACTCGCTAATACTTTTGCCACTTTTTTGACCAATCAGCTGCAAAAAAGGCATAAATAACATCGATGGTCATATAGAGCAACCTGATGTGGCGCAGTCTGGGTCGATCTACCAATTTCTGTGACTTGGCTAATTTCATCTCACATAAACGGATGCTCTTGGGATAGAAACAGGGGATATCATTTGATAGGAGCATGTTTGCATTATGCCGCAGACGTCGATTCAAATAGTGTGAAATCCTGGAATATGGCCAATTCTTTAAACTGTGCGATAAAAATTCTATAGCCAATTCGTCATCATGTAGCGCGTGCGAGGCGAATATCAAAGCGGTCAGATATTCATAATTAACTATTTCGGAACCATTTCTCAATTGACGCAAAACCCGATTCAACGAATCATGATTCCCATTCAGAGCTTGGTACATATGAACACCAAATAGATCAGGCAAGTGAGCTGACGTTACCCCCCAACGGCTGACTACGTTATGATCCAAGAATGATGCGAGAGCTTCTTTTGCAAGCAACAGCATATCCCAACGCACGACATCAAAGTGATCCATCGTGGGAAGATCAACTACCATTCGAATATTGTCCTCCGGTTTCCAATGATCTGTGCTTCTTTTGCCAACGGGGTCAACATCAAACGGTGCTCTTCGAATGTGAAGGGTCCACGGTGGATCTTTATGAGCTACCCGCTCTAAAGCCTGTGTGAGTGAGGGATTTTGGAATCTCTGCATGCGGTGTAATGGAGGTGCATCCACCATGACCACAAATTCAGGACCTTGAACTGTTTCCGTCAAAAGGCGACCAACCAGCCATGCCAATCCGCCACCAATAGAGTAGCCAAAAATGACACGAGGTGCAGGCATATTTCCTTCCCTAATTTGATCAACGACATCAAGCGCAGCTTTCCACCATCTGTTGCCATCGAGAATTGAACCTTCTTTGATCGGGAAATCTGCTGTCCAAAGCTCATGGTCATGGAATAATCCAGCTTGTTCAAAAGGTTGGGCAGTTGCCCAACCACCATAACCGGGTACGGCCAATGCAACACCACCGGAGGGATTTAAGCGTTTTCCGAAAGGTCTTAATCGTATTCTTTCATAGGCATATTCCATTTGTGGTTCAGGCCACTTGATACCCAAGATATAAGCAAGATTGCGCAGTGTGCTGTTTTTCTGAAAATCTTGCATTGACAGACTTTTTCCAAAGAGTTGTTCAATTTCAATGGTAAGCGTCATGAGACCCAGAGAATCGCCACCGAGCGAGGGGAAGTCGGAATCATGTTTATGCGCACCAGCCCACAGTACCGAATCCCACAGATGAGTGAGACGGACAAATTCCTCCACATCAGTATTTGCATGTGTGTTGCTGTGAGTTGAAGGTATAAGGTTGGTCAGTGTCTGGTAATCGACCTTCCCGCCTTTCAGCAAAGGAATATCATCGATTGTTTCTATACTTTTTGGTACCATGAAACTCGGCAAGCTTGCCTCCAGCCATCTGCGTGCAACATCGGAGCTGATGGGTTTCGTATCGGTAGTGATAAACCCAAAAAGCTCCGTTCCGTTGGTACTTTCATGTTCAACAACGGCCGCACCTGTAACACCGTGAATAGCTCGCAAATGATTCTCCACTTCAGGGAGATAGACCCGGTTTCCGCGAATTTTTGCCATTCTGACACTGCGTCCAAGTAGAATCAGGTTCCCATCAACCTGTTGACTTACGATATCGCCAGTTGCATATATGCGAGCGTCGGTACCGTCCTCACATTTGGGATAACGTTCTTCATCGATTGTGCCACGTTCAAAGTCGCCCAAAGCGTGGTATTTGGAGCGAATCAAGAGCTCTCCCGTACCCGCATCCTCGACATTGTCGCCAAGAGGCCGAATGGCATAGGAAGCAAGGGGGTAGATGCGTCCAATTGGGGCGGTGGGCTCGGTGACTTGCACGTCATCGGCGGTACAGCTCCAGATGAACAGAGCACTTTCTGTGCTGCCATACACATTTTGGATCAGGCACTCGGGTTTCAATACAGCTCGTGCGACTGTAAGGTCATTCGAGAGAAGAGGCTCCCCTGAAAATCGAACGGCATCCAGTAATCTCAACGCTTCATGAGCATTGAGCATCGCAGCAAGTCTGCGAAACAAGGAAGGTGTGCATCGAGCGTGACGTGCACCAAGCACGGTGATCGCATGGAGTATTGCGTCAAAGCCTGATGATTTGACATCCGCCACACAGACGGCACCTCCTGAAAGCAGGAAGACCAATGCGTGGTGCAGGAAGCCATAGTTTCCGTGGGACCCGGCAATCACGACACGCGCACCTTTTGGAGCGCGCATCAATTGTATGGAGCTCTGCACCTTCGCCTGAAGGGTGGTTGCGGCGTAGGCAATGAGTTTGGGTTTTCCCGTTGAGCCCGAGGTTGGAAAAATCATGGCAGGCTCATCGGCAGCGAGACCATCGTCGGGCAGCAAGGTGCCTGTTCGGCCGTTGGAGATCAGCAGGTTCACGATCGGCAGATGGATCAACGTCGATGATGTGACATGATCACCCACGACTAAGGCGCAGCCTGCCGATTCGATAAGTTCGAGCAAACGGGCGGGGGGATGATCCGGTTCGAGGAGAACGAAAGGCCTTCCTGACAGTGAACAGGCAAACCATGCAGCAATTGCATCGAATCCGACCGATTGCACTAGGGCAACCGGGCCTGGAACCTTGGCCGCCTCATTAATCTCGGCTGAAAGACCAGCAGCACGGCATGCCAAGTCATAAAAACTAAACGTTTTTTCTGGTAAAACTACCGCCGCGGCATTTGGCCATCGTTCAGCTGCTCTCTCCAACGAAATGTGCAGCGGCTCGTAGATGTATGCATGATCAGGGGGAGAAAAAGTGGAATTATGCCACACTTGAGCGTCATGCATTGTATCATCCATCAATATTGGCATTCATTTAATTTGTAATCCATGGAAATTGGTAAGGTATCCACGCGATGCCATATTCATGAACGGTTTTTGACGTGATGAGTTTGGCCTTTAGGGTGTTACCATTACAATCAAATCCTAAGCTTCCATTTTGAGAGCGGATCGCGCCACCCGGAAACGGACGAAAGGAGAGCACCTTAGGGTGTGCCACCTGTCGCATAACAATTGCGTCATTTTCCAATACATAAGGCAGTAGATCTTTCTCCCATTTTGATTCGGCCAGTAGATAAAGAGCCAGACGGTGCTTCGCTTCATCTTCGGTGCAACGGTGACCAAGAAATCGTTCAACAATAAAGTGTTCTTCCTCTGATACATGAAGTTTTTGATCGGCCGGTAAAAACGTAAAAAATGGGTCGAATCCTAAAAGCTCAGATTGTACCAGCAATTGAACTCGGCTTTCGGCACCAAGAAAATGGATCATTGCCCTGAATTGCTTTGCATAGTGCTCCGTCTCGAGAAGTGGGATGTTATTGACCCAATGGGCGACACCATTGTTGACTACAATGCTGAACTTGATACCCGGTTCATATAACGACGATACCTTACTGTGCAGCAAGGCAATTTGATATAAGAGCAATAATTCTGTCTGATCAGGTTCAAAAATGTGTGAGGGCTCGTTGGCGAACGACGAAGCGCGGTATCCACCGTTGTATAAAAGATAAAAATGGATAGGACTACCATGGTCTATCTGTTTGAAAAGCTGTTGTCGGACCCGATCTACAAGGTGGCTCAGTTTGCTTTTTGACTGATAATTAAAATTGCGATGGGTTATTATCCCAGTCATCAAATCGGCAAGATCTGGGGGATTGTAATACTGACCAAGATTCTGAGTTTTCGGTCTTTGCGACCAGGTATCATGAATGAATTCAATTCGTTTGTCAAGCCATGCAGTGACAAGATTTGCACATGCCTTATCTGCTCTTGGATACACTTTCTGACCGGAGTGCGGTGATATGGGTAAGATCAGATGGTTGTTCACTTAATATGTTTATGAAGATTTTGGATCACATCCAACAAAAGAAAGTGAAATTTGTAATCCCAACCAAAGAATGTCAAACGTTATATACCCTCATGCTGTAGAAGCAAGTATTCTGTGTCTGCAGTGATGACGTTGCCTTAAGGTTTTAAAACAGATGTCTGAGTGATATAGCTGCCATCTAATGGTATCATTAATGATTACACCTTGCTCCGAATAACTCAGGTACACAATAATCAAAAAGATCTTTCGGCATTAATGACTACAATACAACATAGAATGGTGCTCCGTCAAGATTATTGTCAAATATGATGGCGGCTGTTGCGCACAATAATTGGAGGCCCTACGAGTGCCGGGCTGAACATCAAATGACGTGCTTCTGACGCAACATCCTAGCAAATTTTACGTAGTGTCATCGTGCACGTATTCGTGACGTGGCGAGTGTTGGTAAAGACACAAGACCGGTTCACCAGAGACCAAATACCTAACGTTTAACGACATGAAAACAAAATTCATTTATTTCACGGTGATTTCAATCATCACAATGTTATTCGGCGTCATGGTTCAAAATGTAAACTCGCAACAAATGGAATCGGATGTCAACATTACCAAGATATCTGAACTGATCCGATACACCGACTCTTACATAAAAGGCGAAGTGGTGCGCATACTGGATACCGATGAGTTTCGGCTTAAAGACAGCAGTGGCAAAATAAAAGTCTACACAGGGTGGAAGAACACCAACATGGTAAAAAAGGGTGAGATCGTCACCGTCAGGGGAATCATGGATCCTGGTGTGATCAAGGAGTTTTACGCGACTGAAATCATCCGGGAAAATGGTGAGGTTGTGAAGCTGAAATCCGACGAATAGATTTTGGCACAGTTGAAGTAACGGCATATTTATTCGTACATATAACGAGAGGCGCACAACACATCCACCCGTGTTGTGCGTTTTTCTTTTTATACTGCAGAATGAAACTGTTCACCCTGACCGTGATACTTATTGTGCCCATTATGCTGGCAGCAGTAGCATTCATCGTATTGCGCCAGCCCCAATTTGGAGAGCGTCCAAATGGTGCCAGATTAGAGAGGGTACATAACTCCCCCCACTATGTGGACGGCGCGTTTGAAAATGTGGAACCGATAACGCAGTCGATCGATTTTTTCGAAGCCATGAGGCAGTTTGTGTTAAGCCCGAACAGGAACACGCGTCCTCCGGGTGATATCCCCACTGTTAAAACGAACCTGATGGCATTGGATCCTGACGAACACGTTTTTGTCTGGTTTGGACACTCCTCCTATTTCATGCAGGTGAACGGCAACACGTTTCTTGTCGATCCTGTATTCAGCAACTATGCGGCACCCTTCTCATTTGTTAACCGGGCATTCAAGGGAACCGGAACGTATACCGTCGACGACATCCCATCGGTCGATTATTTGATCATCACGCACGACCATTACGACCATCTCGACTACGAAACCGTGTCGAAATTGAGGCAGAAAGTTGATACGGTCATTTGTCCCTTGGGAGTGGGTGCACACTTAGAAAAGTGGGGGTTTGACGCGAATACCATCATTGAGGTGGACTGGAATGAAACGGTCCCGCTCGCCAATGGAAGCACCCTGCATTCGGTTACGGCACGGCATTTTTCGGGAAGGTCGCTCAAGCGAAATCAGGCACTTTGGAGCTCGTTTGTCCTGCGCACGCCTGATTTCAATCTGTTTCTTGGATGTGACGGTGGCTATGGCAGCCATTTCGCAGAGATCGGGCGTGCGTATGGTCCGTTCGACCTTGCCTTTCTCGAAAACGGCCAATATAACCGGCTTTGGCCGCAGATGCATGCTTTCCCGGAGGAAAATGCACAGATCGCGCAAGATTTGGGGGCCTTGAGTGTGATGCCGATCCACACGGGCAAGTTTTCGATTTCGTCGCACGATTGGGACGAGCCGTTGCGCATGATATCCAGGCTGGGCGACAGTCTGAATCTGAACATCATCACGCCTAAAATTGGGGAAGTGGTTCGCTTAGGCGACACGTCCCAGACGTTTACCCGTTGGTGGGAGTGAGCCCCTCCCTTCAATTCGGCCATTCTAAAGTAGAATCGGGCGTATTCCGGGTGTGTTGTTCAATGTACTGATCGGGGGTCATACCAAAATTCAAACCAGATTGGAAGAAGCCATCGACGGTGCCTTGTGGTTCGGCATGGACGACGGGAGTGTGTATACTTTTAACGGTACGGCATTTGAGAGGCGGTTTTAGGGATGCGAGCGTATATCGCTGCCTGATGATCTCCTACCGCCCCCGCACAAACGTCTTGACGCACGTGCCCTGGCGGTAGTGGTAGAGCCACTGTTCGGGGTGCTCGTCGTTGATGATGGCCATGGAGGCAAGCTTGCCTGCTTCGATGGACCCCAAGTCGTTCTCTCGTAATATGGCCCTTGCCGCATAGCGGGTGGCGCCCATGAGCGCCTCGGCCGGGGTCATGCGTTGGAAGGTGCAAGCGAGCCACAGCGCCAAGTGCATATCGTAGCTGGGCGCACTCCCGGGGTTGAAATCCGTAGCCACGGCTACGGGGACTCCAGCCTCTATGAGCTTCCTCGCTGGAAGCGGCGGCTGGGCCAATACCATGCTGGCGATGGGCAGACTGACGGCGACGGTGCCGGCTTCAGCTAGCGCCCGGATGCCCCGATCGGACACATACTCCAAGTGGTCGGCGGAGGTGGCCTTGAACTCGGCTGCCAAAGTGGCCCCGTCCCCGTCGTGCAACTGGTCTGCGTGCACTTTCACGTGCAGCCCCATGGAAACGGCGGCCCTGAGATAACGGCGTGCCTGCTCGGTGTTGAAGGCGCCATCCTCTACGAACACATCGGCAAAACGCACATCGCCCCGGCGTGAGACGATGGGTAACACTTCTTCGATGAGATAGGTTATCCACGCATCGGCATCCGCAAACTCGGGCGGTGTGGCATGCGCTCCCAGAAAGGTCTGGGTCAACCGAACGGCGTGGCGGGCGTCGATGGACCGCGCTGCGTCAAGTTGGCGGATTTCGTGCTCGAGCGAGAGTCCGTAGCCGGTTTTGCACTCGGCATGCACCACACCGAGATGGTACATCTGGTCGAGGTGGGTGAGCCCGCGGTCGACCAGCTCGTCCATGCCGGCTTCGCGGGTCTGCGCCATACTGCGGGGGATGCCGCCTCCCTGTTTGGCGATTTCGCGGTAGTCTTCACCCTTGATGCGACGTACGAACTCATCGGCTCTCCATCCACCGAATACGAGGTGGGTATGGCAGTCGATCAGACCAGGGATCACCATGCGTCCGCCGGCGTCAAATTCCTGTTCGTCTTGGAGAGCAGGCAGGTCAGTCTCCTTGCCAACCCAGGTGATGTGCTCATGCTCCCAGACGACGGCAGCGTTCTTGATGGGGTTCAAGCCGTCCTGCCGGTCGGCACTGCAGGTGGCGAGGTATCCTATGTTTCGGAGGATTGGCATATGGTTTAGTCGATGTCGTATCCGCTGGCAATGAGCAGCAACGGGAGGGCGTGTCCCTCAATGAACTCAATGCACTGGTTCATGTCGTTTCCGACCAGGTAATCTTCGGTGGCGTGGGGTATCATCGACCGGATAAATTCGTGGCAAAGCAGCACCCCGCTGCCAGGCTTGAGCGGCTCGCGAAAATCAAGGGCCTGGCAGGCCGTGAGCAGCTCGATGGCGAGCACCCGTTCCGTGTTCTGGAGCACGCGCAGCAGCTTGAGGGCGCTCACACTTCCCATGCTGACGTGGTCTTCCTGACCGAGGCTGGTGGGGATGGTGTCGACGCTGGCCGGATGGCAGAGCACCTTGTTCTCGGAAACGAGGGCGGCCGAGGTGTACTGTGGTATCATGAATCCCGAGTTGATGCCCGTCTCGCGCATTAGGAGGGGTGGGAGCCCGTCGTGACCCTCGAGCAGCAGGTAAGTGCGACGTTCGCTGATGCTGGCCAGCTCGGCGACGGCGATGGCCGCAAAATCGAGCGCCAAGGCCAGGGGCTGTCCGTGGAAGTTGCCGCCGCTGATGATATCGTCGTCGAACACCAGCGGGTTGTCGGTCACGCTGTTGAGCTCGGTCTCGATGACCCGAGCGGCATAGTTGAGCGCATCGCGTGATGCGCCGTGCACTTGTGGCACGCAGCGCAGGCAGTAAGGATCTTGCACCTTGCCGCAGTCGCGGTGTGATTCTAGGATTTCGCTGTTCTCGAGCAACGTGCGGATGTTGGTCGCAACGATGCTCTGGCCAGGATGTGGACGCACCGCGTGGATACGGCTGTCGAAGGGTTTGATGCTTCCCTGAAGGGCCTCGAGGCTCATGGCGGCGAGGATATCAGCCGAGGCCATAAGCTGCAGCGCATTTTCGATGATGTAGGCGCCGTAGGCAAGCATCATCTGGGTACCATTGATGAGCGACAGGCCGTCCTTGGCACCGAGGGTGATCGGTTCCAGACCGTGCTCCTTAAGGACCTTGTCGGCTGGGACCGTGCATGTTCCCTCAAGGTTCCAGAAGTGGCCGAGTCCGATGAGAGGCAACGACATGTGTGCCAGCGGGGCAAGGTCACCCGATGCACCCACGCTGCCTTGGCTAGGGATGGCTGGAACGAGCCCCTTGTTGTAAAAGAGCACCAGGCGGTCGAAGGTCTCTGCCGAGATGCCTGAGTATCCAAGTGCGAGCGAATGGGCTTTGAGCCCGAGCACCAGCTTCGAAATGGATTTGGGTATGAGCGGTCCCACGCCCACTGCATGGCTACGAATGAGGTTTTCCTGCAGTTTGCTCAATGCTGTATCATCGATGCGCGTAGTTGCCAGTGCCCCAAATCCGGTATTGATGCCATAATATGACTTACCGTCGCCAAGGGCAGATTCTACCCTTTCTCTGCTCACTAATACCCTGCCACGCTCTTGGGACAGGAGCTCCATGCGTTTGTCTAGATCTACATAGAGGCTTTTTAGACGCAGGTTCATGTTCTTGGGTTGATCATTGGGAGATGGATGCCACGTTCTTTGGCGGTTTGGATGGCGATGTCATATCCAGCGTCGGCATGGCGCATAACACCGGTGCCTGGATCGGCCGTGAGCACGCGCTGCAAGCGGGAAGCTCCGCTGTCGGTGCCGTCGGCCACAACGACCATGCCTGAATGGATGGAATATCCGATGCCCACACCTCCACCGTGGTGGAGCGAAACCCAGCTGGCTCCACAGGCTGTGTTGAGCATGGCGTTGAGCAGGGGCCAGTCGGCAATGGCGTCAGATCCGTCGAGCATGGCCTCTGTTTCACGGTTGGGCGATGCCACCGATCCTGTGTCGAGATGGTCGCGTCCGATTACGATGGGTGCTTTTACCTTGCCGGTTCTGACGAGGTGGTTGAATCGGTCTCCTGCCTCGGCGCGCTCGCCGTACTCGAGCCAGCAGATGCGCGCGGGCAACCCTTGGAAATGGATTTTCTCACGGGCCATCTTCATCCAGCGCTGGAGGCTCTCTTTGTGGGGGAAGGTCTCCATGATGACCCTGTCGGTGGCGTCGATGTCGGAGGGGTCGCCCGACAAAGCCGCCCAGCGGAAGGGTCCACTGCCCTTGCAGAAGAGGGGGCGAATGTACTCAGGCACGAAGCCTGGGATGTCGAAGGCTTGAGTCATGCCGCGACGGTCGGCGACTTGTCCGCGCAGGTTGTTGCCATAGTCGAACACGACGGCGCCTTTGGCCTTGAGGTCCAGCATAGCCTGGATGTGCGTTTGCATGCTGTCGAGCACAGCCTCGTCATAGGAAGCAGGATCCTTGGTCCGAAGAGCGGTTGCTTCGTCGAGTGAATAGCCTGAAGGGATGTATCCCACGCGCAGGTCGTGGGCGGAGGTCTGGTCGGTGACGACATCGGGCACAATGCCCCGGCGCACAAGCTCGGGCATCACGTCGGCCACGTTGCCGACAAGCCCGACCGACAGGGACTTGCCTCGGTCGCGTGCGTTGAGCACGAGCTCGAGGGCGCGGTCGAGGTCGGTCTCCATCCGGTCGCAGTATCCTGTTTCGACGCGCCGTTGGATCCTCCAGGCATCCACATCGATGCCGAGGAAGGCGGCTCCGCACATCGTGGCGGCCAAGGGTTGGGCGCCGCCCATGCCGCCGAGGCCCGCTGTGACAACAAGGCGTCCCTTCAGGCTGCCATCGAAGTGTTGATCGGCGCAGGAGGCGAAGGTCTCGTAGGTCCCCTGCACGATGCCTTGGCTGCCGATGTAGATCCAGGATCCTGCAGTCATCTGTCCGTACATGGTGAGGCCCATGGCCTCGAGGCGACGGAATTCGTCAAAATTCGCCCATCGGGGCACGAGGTGGCTGTTAGCCAGGAGCACTCTGGGTGCTTGGTCATGGGTGCGACACACACCG